>PFFU01000122.1:0-7565 GCA_002783345.1 Candidatus Aquicultor secundus | reverse complement strand
ATCACTAAAATAAGTAATCAGGATTATACATTTGGAATTAGAGAGAGGAGGTAATCTTTAAATGGAAGGTTCTCTTGCACATCTTGGTTCAGGCCTTGCAATAGGTCTCGGTGCTATCGGCCCTGGAATCGGTATAGGTATCCTCGCCGGAAAGGCACTTGAGGGTATGGCACGCCAGCCGGAGGCCACAGGAACTCTCAGAACGACGATGTTTATCGGCATCGCGTTCGCCGAAGCTATTGCACTTTATAGCTTCGTTATCAGCATCTTGCTGTTCTCAAAGTAGGAGAAAGACAAAAAAACAAGGACTAGATCATTTGTTCTAAGAAATGGGTGGTTGCAAATGATTGCATTAAACCAACCCCTGATAGTCTACACGGCTATAGCGTTCTTTCTTCTGGTAGTGTTGCTCGGTAAGTTCGGATTCGGTCCGATTGTCCAGATGCTGGACGCACGTGAGCGTAAAATACGCGAGTCGATCGAGCAGGCAGAACACGCAAGGCTAGAGGCAGAACGTTTGCTCAGAGACTATGAGGAAAAGTTAACCGAGGCGAGAGCCGAGGCACAGCAGTTCATAGCCGAGGGTAAACAACTCGGCGAAAACTTAAGACAAGAAATTGTCGCCAAGGCCGATGAAGAGGCCAAGCGCATGGTCGCAAAAGCCGACGAGCAAATTCAACGCGACGTCGAGCAGGCGATCAAAGAGTTGCGGGCGGAAGTCGGCAACATCAGCGTTGAATTGGCATCTAAAGTCATTGAAGCAGAGCTTGATAAAAACGCACACGACAAGCTCATCGAAAAATACCTTAGTGAAGTGGGTCGCTCATAATGAGAGGCGAACAGGTAGCTAGGGAATACGGACAAGCGTTATTCGAGGCGGCTCAGGGCAAGGGCGAACTTGAAAAGGTAGCCCAGGAAATTGACGTTGTCGGTGAGCTGTTTGCCGATCCTGAGTTCGAGGGCTTTTTTCAATCGATCAAAATTACAAGCGAAGAGAAGAAAAACGTCTTCAATAAGGTATTCCTTCAGGGGGTATCGGTCCTAACGCGAAACTTCTTCTGGGTGATGTTCGACAACAACCGTGAGAACTTGTTTAACGAAATGCGTAACGAGTTCGAAAGGTTGCTCGATGAGCAAAGCAGAAGGACGGTGGCGAAGGTAATAACCGCGGTTCCTCTCAACGATGAGTTGAAAGTAAAAGTGCAGAACAGGCTTACAGAAACGCTTCAAAAAGAAGTAATACTCGAGACAGTAGTCGATCCGAGTATTTATGGCGGAATGTTGATCTATGCGAACGATCAAATTATTGACGCTAGCGTAAAATCACGTTTGAACAGCTTACGCGAAAAGTTAATTCAAACGGGGTAAGGAGAAGGTGTATGAGAATCAAGTCGAGAGAGATTGCCTCGCTTCTGAGGCAAGAAATTGAAAAGTACGAACCTCAAGTAGAAATCGAAGAGGTTGGGACGGTTCTCGAAGCCCGAGATGGTATCGCTATTATTCACGGTGTGCGCGGCGTAATGTCCAACGAAATGCTGGAGTTTCCCAATGGAGTAATGGGACTCGCCCTTAACCTCGAAGAGGATAACGTGGGTGCCGTTATTATTGGTGACTACCTACAGGTTCATGAGGGAGACATCGTTAAACGTACCGGACGAATTGCTGAAGTTCCGGTCGGTGAAGGACTCCTTGGCCGTGTCGTTAACGCGTTAGGACAGCCCATTGATGGTAAAGGCCCGATTAATCAGGAGGGCTACCGCCCGATTGAGTGGCTGGCCCCAGGCGTCGTTCAGAGGCAACCGGTTAAGGAACCTCTGCAGACCGGCCTTAAAGCCGTTGACTCCATGATTCCGATAGGCCGTGGGCAGCGCGAGCTTATTATCGGCGACCGTAGAACCGGAAAGACCGCCGTCGCAATCGATGCAATTATCAACCAGAAAGATACTGGTGTTATTTGTGTCTATGTTGCGGTCGGCGGTAAAGCATCAACCGTTGCGCAGGTTGTTGAGACCCTTGAGAAGTACGATGCGATGAAGTATACGATTGTCGTTGTCGCCCCAGCGAGCGACCCGGCGCCGTTGCAGTATATCGCCCCGTACTCGGGTTGCGCTATGGCTGAGCACTATCTGTATAACGGAAAACATACCCTGGTTATCTACGATGACCTGAGCAAGCAAGCGCAGGCTTATCGTCAGATGTCGCTTCTTCTGAGGCGTCCACCGGGCCGCGAGGCGTATCCGGGTGACGTTTTCTACCTCCACTCAAGGCTTCTTGAGAGGGCATGTAAACTAAGTGACGAACTCGGCGGCGGGTCGCTAACCGCTTTGCCGATTATCGAGACACTTGCCGGCGATGTTTCGGCGTATATCCCGACCAACGTTATCTCAATTACCGATGGCCAGATATTCCTTGAGTCGGATCTCTTCTACTCAGGCGTTCGTCCGGCTATTAACGTCGGTATTTCGGTATCCCGAGTCGGTGGTAACGCGCAGACAAAAGCCATGAAGCAGGTTGCGGGCGGTCTAAGGCTTGACCTGGCGCAGTATCGTGCCCTTGAGGCGTTTGCCCAGTTCGGCTCCGATTTGGATAAAGCCACACAGGCACAGCTTGCACGAGGCGCTCGCATGGTTGAGTTGCTGAAACAGGGACAGTATTCACCGATGTCTACCGAGGACCAGGTTATCGCTATTTTCTGCGGTGTTCGCGGCTACCTCGACGATATCGATATCCCGAAGATCAAAGGCTTTGAAACCGGCTTGCTTGAGCTTATCCACAGTAAATATCCCGATATAGCGAAAGCAATCGCTGCAGAGAAAATAATCTCAGAGGAGACCGAGAAAAAACTGGGTGAAGTCATCAACGAGTTCAAGCAGATGTTTGTCGGCACATCTCTGTAGTGTAAGGATGATGGATAATGTCAAAAGCTAGAGCGGTCTTAAGCAGAATAAAAAGCGTTGAGAAAACGCGGCAGATAACCAAAACCATGGAAATGGTTGCGACTGCGAAGATTAAAAGGGCTCAAGCGCGAATCGAGTCGGCACGTCCGTATGCTCTTAAAATGATGGATGTTCTTAATAACGTTGCGCAGAATGTCGGCGTGGATAGTCATCCGCTCCTGCAGGTGCATGAGAACATCGAGAACGTTATCATAGTGTCGGTCACATCCAACCGAGGTTTATGCGGTGCCTTTAATATGAATATTTTAAGGCAGTCCGAGGCTTTGTTTAGGCAAGAGACCGCAGCGGGCAAAAACGTTAAGTTTATTGTCGTCGGTCGAAAAGGCCTGGGATACTTGAGATTTGTCGGGTACGATATCATAGAGGCCCACACGGACTTTTCCGACAATCCGACGTTCATCGAGGCCAAGAAGGTTGCTGATAGAGTAGTCGAGACGTATGAAGAGGGCACCGTCGATAAGGTGTATGTCGTATTTAACCAGTTTAAATCGATAATGGAGCAGAAAACTACCGTTCACCAACTGCTGCCGATCAAGCAGGAGGCGATAACCAAGGGCGAAGAGCAAGAGGCCGGCAAAACAGCCTCGTATGAATTCGAGCCTGATGCGGTGCGCGTTCTTTACGATCTCTTGCCGCGGTATGTGGATACGGTGGTCTTGAGAGCCCTTATGGAATCAGCCGCGAGCGAGCAAGCGGCTCGTCGAACGGCAATGAAGAACGCAACTGATAGCGCTGGTGATATGATTGATAGTCTCACCAGATGGTATAGCAGAGCACGCCAGGCGCAGATTACGCAAGAGATTGCGGAGATCGTAGGCGGCGCCAACGCGCTGAAAGAAGCATAATCGACTCAAGGCAAGAATCCGCAAGGATTCCTCTAGGCTGAAGGCTTTAGGCCTTTCAAGCCAATCGATTAACGTAGGTATTATTAAGTATAACTACATAATTGCCTTGAGCCGTGAGCCTAGAGCTAGGGAGGAAGCGAAAGCTTTCGGCCTTGAGCTGTGAGTTTTCGTTAGTAATTATGGCAGTAATGCCACTATTTACGTGTAGTAAGAATAGAGGTGAGAAGTGTAAATGGGCGTAGGGAGAATAGTTCAGATTATCGGTGTTGTTCTCGACGCAGAGTTCGAGCCCAACGAAATCCCGCCAATTTATAACGCTCTTAAGATTTCGGCCGATACGCCGCGAGGCAAAGTCGAGGTTATCGCCGAAGTTCAGCAGCACTTAGAGGGAAGTAAAGTTAGAGCGGTAGCTATGTCATCTACCGATGGCCTGGTAAGGGGCATGGAGGTCGTCGACACAGGCGCACCGATTACTATGCCGGTCGGAGAGGGAACATTGGGAAGGCTCCTTAATGTTCTCGGGCAAGCCATCGATGATGACAGGCCGGTTAATGCGGCCGATCGTTATCCGATTCACCGTAAACCACCGGCGTTTGATCAATTGCAGCCGACTACCGAGATTTTTGAGACCGGTATTAAGGTTATCGATTTTCTCGCACCGTATGTTAAGGGTGGTAAAATCGGTCTGTTCGGTGGTGCAGGTGTAGGTAAGACCGTTCTTATTACGGAACTTATCCATAACATCGCCACCAAACACGGCGGATATTCAGTGTTCACCGGTGTAGGTGAGCGTACTCGTGAGGGAAACGACCTGTGGCTTGAGATGAAAGAGTCCGGCGTTCTCGATAAAACAGCACTTGTGTTCGGTCAGATGAATGAGCCGCCGGGCGCACGTCTTCGCGTTGGCTTAGCAGGGCTAACGATTGCGGAATACTTCCGCGACCAGGGAAAAGATGTTCTTCTCTTTATCGATAACATCTTCCGCTTTACCCAGGCGGGCTCAGAGGTTTCGGCGCTTCTTGGACGTATGCCATCCGCTGTAGGTTATCAGCCTACACTCGGAACTGAGATGGGTGATTTGCAGGAGAGAATTACATCAACCCGTAAGGGATCAGTTACATCCGTACAGGCTATTTACGTACCTGCCGACGACCTGACCGACCCGGCGCCGGCGACAGCGTTTACGCACCTGGATGCGACAACAGTTCTGGACAGGGCGCTTGTTGAGATCGGTATCTATCCGGCGGTCAACCCGCTCGAATCTACATCGAGGGCTCTTGAGCCGGACGCTGTAGGCCAGGAGCACTATGACGCTGCTCGTAACGTACAGCAGATCCTTCAGAGGTACAAAGAGCTTCAGGATATCATCGCCATCCTCGGTATGGACGAGCTTTCTGAGGAAGATAAGCTAATCGTACAGAGGGCGAGGAAGATACAGCAGTTCTTAAGCCAACCGTTTAACGTTGCTGAGCCGTTTACCGGCATGAAGGGCGAATATGTTCCGCTAGCCGAGACTGTCCGCGGCTTTAAAGAGATTGTCGAGGGCAAGCACGATGCGTTGCCTGAGCAGGCATTCCGTATGGTTGGAACGATTGACGATGCTATAGCCAAAGCCGAAACGCTTATGGCGACAGTATAGCTTCTTAAGCTTCTTAAATTTGGAGGTTTACATACATGGCTGATCGCAAGCTATTGTGCGAAGTGGTTAGCCCTGAGAGAATCGTCTATAGCGGCGAGGCCGAGATGGTCGTGGTACGCGGCGTAGAGGGCGAGCTTGGAATTATGACAGGTCATATTCCGATCGTCACGCCCCTTGAGATAGGCGAGATGAGGGTTAAGCACGACGATGGGCAAGAATATATTGCAGTCTTGGGCGGTTACCTGGAGTTCAGCAATGACAAGGCAACTGTGCTGGCCGATGCGGCCGAGCTGGCTCAGCAAATTGATGTATCGCGTGCCGAGCAGAAAAAGCAGGAGCGCGAGAGAGAGCTTACTGAGGCCAAGGCAGATGACGAAGCTCTAGTTGCAGCCGAGATTAGCTTAAGAAAAGCGCTTCTCAGGATCAAGGTTGCCCAGCGACGTAACGGTTAGTATACGTAACGGTTAATTTAACGTAACGGATAACTAATATAAATAATGGCTGCATAAATGATGGCAGCCCGTAAAGGGCTGGGATTATCGACGATTTTAAGTTGACCATCACTTTATTCTCCTTTATTCTTTTTAACAGGGTAGGCTTACAAAAGCTTACCCTGGTTTTTATGTGGTGCGTCTCGGGGAAGTTATGATGTTAATGGAACCAACCAGTGGAACTAACTATATGAGCGGCAAATTTGTTGTCCAGGGTGGGAATAGGCTTAGCGGCGCCGTGAGGGTAGGCGGCGCCAAGAATTCTGCGCTTAAGTTAATGGCGGCGGCGTTGTTAACCGAGGAGCAGACGGTGCTCACCAACGTACCGCTTATCACCGATGTCAAAATCATGGCGGCGGTCCTCGAAAGGCTCGGCGCCTCCATCAGCTACTCTGACCCCGATGTCATTGAGATCAAACCCGGTTATTCGCTCTATGCGGAAGCCCCGTATGAGCTGGTCAGCCAGATGCGCGCCTCGATCATTGTCCTGGGGCCGCTTCTTGCGAGACTCGGCAGGGCGAGGGTTGCCATGCCGGGGGGCTGCAACATCGGTTCGCGCAAGATCGATATGCATATACGCGGCCTCGAAATGCTCGGCGCACGTATCGAGGTCGGTCACGGTTTCATCGAGGCGATATCCGAAAAACTGGTGGGGAGCAAGATAGCCCTCGATTACCCGAGCGTCGGTGCTACCGAAAACCTGCTGATGGCGGCAACGCTTGCAGAGGGTGTAACCATTATAGAAAACGTGGCGCGCGAGCCCGAGATCGTTGATCTCGCTAACTTTTTACGAAAAATGGGCGCAAAAATCGAAGGGGCGGGCACCCCGACCATGCGCATCGAGGGGGTCGACAAACTCCATGGCGTCGAATACCGCGTAGTTCCTGACAGGATCGAGGCTGGGACATTGCTTGTTGCGGCCGCCATTACCAACGGCGATATCATGGTTAAAGACGCCATCCCCGAGCACCTCGAGATGGTCATCAGTAAGCTCAGGGATATCGGGGCCGAGGTCATTGCCTCTGATGCGGGGATACGGGTTGCCGGTTGCAAGTGCATCAATCCAACCGATATCGCGACCCTGCCGCACCCCGGATTCCCAACGGATATGCAAACTCAGTTCATGGCACTCCTTGCCATGGCCAATGGCACCAGCATCATCACGGAAAATATCTTTGAAAACCGGTTCATGTTCGTTAATGAACTCAATCGGATGGGAAGCGACGTACGAACCGAAGGTCGTCATGCTATCATAAACGGTGTGCCAAAGCTTACCGGTGCTCCCGTTAAGGCCCCCGACTTACGGGGAGGCGCCGCACTTGTTCTCGCCGGGCTTGCCGCAGAAGGCGTAACCGAAATCTTCGACATCTACCACATCGACCGCGGCTACCACAACTTCGAACACAAGCTTCGAGCGCTGGGCGCCAATATACAGCGAATCAGCAAAGGGGAGCGCTCAAACATACTTAAGGTAGCAAAGTAACTAAGGCTTCGTAAGATCAACCACCTCAAACCACGTCTGCCCGCGGTTGAGCTTTATTTCGATGCCGGTTGGGTCGTAGTAACGGGTCGGATCGGTGACCGTAGCACGGTTCCAAGTTGCCTGGATAGTCTTCCCATCCTGAAAGACGAT
>PFFU01000202.1 GCA_002783345.1 Candidatus Aquicultor secundus | reverse complement strand
GCCATGGTAGAAAGCGCGGAAGACCAGACCAAAAGCATTGCAGACTTAACCAACGGTATTAACGACATCATCGAAGTCATCGACGACATTGCAAGCCAAACCAATCTGCTTGCACTAAACGCAGCCATCGAGGCGGCCAGGGCAGGAGAGCACGGCAAAGGCTTTGCGGTGGTTGCAGACGAGGTCAGAAAGTTAGCCGAGAGAAGCGCCAAAGCAACGGGTGAGATCGGCAACTTAATTCAGGAGATTCAAGACAAAATCGGCGGGATTACTGAAAACACCGAGACTAAAACCAAGGAAGTCGCGGCGGCCACAGGCGAAGTGGTCACAGCGGTTAATGCGATCGCGGCGGCTTCGGAGCAGGCGGCGGCCTCATCCGAGCAGGTCTCGGCCTCAGCCCAAGAGCAAAGCGCAACTATCCAGCAGGTCGCAGCCTCTATACAGGAACTTACGGCGGTGGCCAATGAGCTTAATATCTTGCTCGATGAATACCAGATTGCTTAGGCAGTAGAGAGTAGAAACTAGAGAATCAAGTATACATTGGATCATCACGAAAGAAACATAAAGGTGGGGGAATAAAAGTCCCCACCTTTCTTAGCGCGGTTTTACTGCTTGAATGGTATCTTCGCTCGACATACAATCAGTGGGGTATATATCACTTCAAAACGCACTAATTTGTATATAAGAAATAATTCGAGGAATAAGGTATTAGGATGAGTAAGGATCGACACAGGTTTTTTGCTACTGCGGCCAAAGGGGTTGAGCCGGTTCTTGCCGGGGAGCTGCGCGCGCTTGGGATGAGGGACGTCGTCGAGGAGACCGGCGGCGTACGGTTTTTCGGTGAACTTGAAGCCGCCTACCGGGCCAACCTATGGTTGCGCACGGCAAACCGTGTGCTCATGACGCTGCGCGAGTTTAATTGCCCCTCGGAGCAGGCACTTTATGATGGCGTACGCAAGATTGATTGGCGCCGTCATCTTACATCAAAGATGACGCTGGCGGTTGATGCAAACGTTCGCTCATCCACGATGAAACATTCAAAATACGCGGCGCTTAAGACGAAAGATGCGATAGTCGACCAGCTTCGCGAGAAAACCGGGTCGCGGCCGAGCGTTGACCCGGAGAACCCCGACCTTAGAATAAATGTTCACATCGACCGCAATCATTGCACGCTCAGCCTGGATACATCGGATGAGAGCCTGCATAAAAGGGGGTATAGGACTGCCGGTTTAGAGGCACCGTTAAAAGAGACGCTCGCTGCGGCTTTGGTGTGTTTCACGGAATGGGATATGAAAAGCCCGTTTATCGACCCGATGTGCGGCTCGGGAACGATTGTTATTGAGGCGGCCCTTAAAGCGGCGAACATCGCCCCGGGACTTATCCGCAAGACCTTTGGCTTTCAGCAGTGGCTTAACTTCGACAAAAACCTGTGGGATAGTCTGGTAAACCAGGCGGAAGGGTTGCGAAAGCCAAAGCCCCAAGCCCCCATACGTGGCTACGATATCTCAGGCAAGGCGATTAGCGCCGCCATGGAGAACGCGAGGGCGGCAACGGTGGGCCCCTTTGTGCCGTTTATCCGCAAGGACATTAAAGACCTGGAGCCACCGCCGGGGCCCGGTGTTATTATCGTGAATCCTCCGTACGGAGAGCGGCTAGGCCAGAAACAAGAACTCGAACCGTTCTATAAAACCATCGGTGACGTGTTTAAGCAGAAGTGCAAGGGGTATTCGGGGTTTGTCTTTACGGGCAATCTCGAACTTGCCAAGCACATCGGGCTTAAGGCCTCGCGGCGAATAGTCCTCTTTAACGGGCCGATCGAGTCAAGGCTCTTGAAATACGAGCTGTACTAAACGAAGCCCCCTCGATAAAGAAGCTTCTTCATTATGCAACGTAGTATGCGTGAACAAGTATGTTAAAAATATAACGAACTATGGCTAATTATTTTCACTTTTTTTGACGACGATACAAAGAGCAAGAAACATCGGTCCCGCTTAAGGGCTTTTCCGCGTTTCATTTAACTTTTATATCTAGTAGTTGCCGAGAGGAGTTTACAGTAATGAAAAAGTTGTTGTTTAAGAACCCGGAAGTAAAGGACAAAGGCAAGGATAATCAGGATCCAGAATCGCTTCTGGCGGGAATACCGGACCCACTTTTTGTTGCGGATAAAGATTTGAATA
>PFFU01000197.1:10062-17727 GCA_002783345.1 Candidatus Aquicultor secundus | reverse complement strand
TGAGTGCCCGCTAGATTCGGAGTTTATCCTGAGCGATAGCGAAGGACCTGCTCAGAATGACACAATAATTATGGTGTTCTGGCACTAGAGCGCAAGTTTTAAAACAAAGACCTAACAGATGTCATTCTGAACGAAGTGAAGAATCTAGCGGGCACTCACTTTGTTGAGAAGTAAAAGGGTCTAAGCTAGATAAACATTTTAATGATGAAGGTTTAGCTGATAGCTGATAGCTTCTTAGCTAATACAAGAGGTGAGATATGCTTTTAACTGCAAAATGGGTATTGCCGATAAGCCAGGCGCCGATTGAGGATGGGGCCGTCGTTGTAGACGGCTCCAAGATAAAAGACATCGGTAAGCTCAAGACTATGGCGAAAAAATATCCCGGTGAAGAGGTTGTCAATTTTGGCAAAGCGGTGATTCTGCCCGGTTTTGTCGACCTGCATACCCACCTCGAATATAGCGTTTTCAGGGGCGCATGCGATGATCTTGGTTATGCCGACTGGAAGATGCAGCTTACGATAAAAAGCACAACGCTTAAGAAAGCGGATTGGGTGCACTCGGCATACTTAGGCGCCCTTGAAGCGCTGCAATCAGGCATAACGACCATTGCGGATATTACAAAAAGCGGGGCCAGCTTAAGGGCCGCCAAAGACGCCGGCTTGCGCGGCATCGTTTATTACGAGGTTACCGGGATGGACCACACCGAGGTACCGCAGATCATGTCCAAGATGAAAGATGATATAGCCAAGTGGTCCGATGTGGTTTCAGGCACCAACCTTACCGTTGGGCTTGCCCCGCATTCCCCCTATACGGTTTCGCCTCCCCTGTACCAAAAATCGGTCCAATGGGCAAAAGAGCAAGGTTTGCATATCTGCACCCACCTTGCCGGCTCGAAAGCCGAGTATGATTTCGTAAAGTATGGCTCGGGAAGGCTCTCCGATGAGTATTGGGATATTGTCGGCTGGGGGGATATCCTTTGGCAGCCCATGGGCGTAAGCCCCGTGAAGTACCTTGAGGAGTGGGGGGTATTTGAGGGAAGCAACATCCTGGCGGTGCATTGTGTCCAGGTCGATGAGGCCGATATCGACACGCTTGTAAGATACGGGGTTTCAATCGCCCACTGCCCGCGCTGTAACGCCAAGCTCGGGATGGGGATCGCACCGCTTCCAAGCTTCTTGCACCGCGGCCTACACGTCGGCATCGGCACGGATAGCCCGGCAAGTAACAATACGATGGATATGTTCGATGAGATGAGAATCGGTCTACTTATCCAGCGAGGAATGACGAGATCATCCGATTTTACCGCCGAGGATTTCGTCTATATGGCGACCTTGGGTGGTGCAAAAGCGGTAAACATGGACGATACGATAGGCTCGCTCGATCCGGGCAAGGAAGCCGATGTCGTTGTCGTCGATATGTCGCACAGCCACCAAATTCCGACGCGTGACCCTTACTCGGCGCTTGTGTATACCGCCAATCAGGAGAATGTTGTTCTGACAATGGTAGGCGGAAAAGTCCTGTACCGGGATGGCAAGTACATAACGTTGGAAGAGGCCGAGATACTTAAGAAAACCGAGCCGATCATCAAGAACCTTAAGGTAAATAACGGCAAATAACGTTCCGCCACGAACTCTTTTGAAAGATACCACATTTAACAGAACAGGCCAGGCGGTAGGAGTATAGGCGAGATAGAGAATAATTTCACATATTTGTAAGGTAGTTTTGCCTGCAAATGGGCTATATGTAAAAATATTTAGTTGATAGGCGCACGGTAAAGCGTTATATTTTAATTTGACGGATATTTGAATTACGCTTTAAGGCGGTGAAGGGAGGTTAACTCGTTGGCAGACGATATCTCAAAAGATAAGGAGCAGGATGCCCCCAAAACGAGCAAGGCTCCAAAGCAAAGCAGCAAACCGGCAAAAAAACCTGCTTCGAGTGGCGTGAAAAAGGCGGTTGCAAAACCGGCCCCGGCAAATGTGACAAATGAACTGGGTTTGCCCCAAAAGGTAGATTTCATGTGGACCGTTGCGTTTGTGGTGGTGGCGTTTGTTCTTGGCTTTTTCATAAGGGGTCTTTTTATGCCTTCCGATTCAGGAAGCGCGATTTCATCTACAAATAATGCTGCAGGCAGCTTCTCTAATTCGGGCGCAAGCGGCGGTACGGGCGCCGCGCCGGCACTAACGGAGGATCAGCTCAATAGCAGCAACGGCCAGTTACCGACAGGTCATCCGAATATTAACGGTACATCAACACAGACGAGCGCTCCCCCTGCTGCTTTAAGCAGCGGTGCGAATGGCGTGATGGGTAATACGAAGAGCGATGTGCCGGCAGCAGGTAATCTGCAGCCGGGAGGTCAGTCGGTCGAGGTTACAGACTCGGCTAAGAAGTAGTTAAGGAGTAAAAATGTGCTTTTAAACAAAAAGAAAGTAAGTGTCGTAACGAAAGTCGGGGCTGTTATTGTTTCGCTTGCTTTTGCAGTGGGCTTGGTTTCGTATTCAATAGGGTCTGGGTCAAACACAGGTAACAGCGCACCGCAACAGCAGGTTCAGGAGAAGATCGCTTCACTCGAGCAGGCGGTCCAGAAGAATCCCAAGAGCGTTGACGCCTGGATTGTTCTTGGAAATGCCTATCAAGATGCGAATATGTATGAGAAGGCCGTGGCAAGCTACGAGAAGGCTTTATCAATCGATCCTAAGAGGACAAATGTGCGGGTCGATATGGCGATCTCGTGCTATGGCCTTGGTCAGCTTGATACGGCGACCGCTCAAGCCAAGAAAGCCATCGAGCTTGATCCAAAGTTTGCGCCGGCATATTACAACCTGGGGGTCTTTCTTGTTTCGCAAGGCAAGAACCAGGAAGCGCTCGATGCTTATGAGAAGTATGTAAAGCTCGATCCGAAGGGTGAGAAGGTTAATGAGGCGAGGCAGCAGATCGATACCTTAAGCAAAGCGGTTAACGCTGGGGTTTCAGGCGAACCGGCAGTTGGAACGGGCGGGAGCGATTCCGCAAGCTCGACCGGTGGGAAATAGCGCCGCTTAAGAATCAGCGACACGTCACAGAAGCTCCTTTAACTGCGTTGCGTTTTTTACGGCAAAGCCGTATGCGTCGTTATTAAAATATACGAAAACATCTAATCGCCGGCGTAAAAAGCCGGCGATTAGTTTTGCCCATTCAGATAACTCGGCGGGCGAGTACTCGGATGCGTAGAGTATCCGGCCCCCGTGCAGCCTGATAAAGATAAAGGGTGCCGTTATCTCGATCACTTCAGGCCACTCAGGCGAGTCTGCGATGCATAGAGCGGCGCCTTTTTCTTTAAGGAGTGTATAGACATCAGGGGTAAACCACGACTCATGGCGAAACTCAAATGCATACCGGTACTCATTTGGTAGAATCGTTAGAAACGCGGCCAGCCGCTCGAGATTTGCGTGCCAGGTGGCGGGAAACTGGAATAATATCGGCCCCAGTTTTTCACCAAGACCGCAGGCGTTTTCAATAAATCTCTCCCAGGCGTCACCTGCATCTTTAAGTTTCTTTACGTGTGTCAGATAACGGTTTGCTTTGACTGCGAACACGAAACCGGGCGGTGTCGTGTTGCGCCATGTCTCAAACGTCTCCCGTTTGGGCAGCCGGTAAAACGAGTTGTTTATCTCAACCGTCGAAAATCTCTTCGAATAAAATGCCAGCCACTCACGGCTCGGCAGAGAGGCCGGATACACTATCTCTTTCCAGTGCTTGTAGCTCCACCCGGAGGTTCCGATATAAAGTTGTCGCGCGGTGTCTGCAAAGCGTATCCCCATGTGTTTTTCTTTCCTTAGTTTAACCACCTCGTAACCGGGGGTAAAATCTACCTGCCTGTTATAGTGTCGTAGAAACGTTAGGAGAACTCTTGTATAAGATCGGAATAGTCACAGCCCAGTTTGAAGCCGACCCGACCAGCCGTGATCTTTTCGAAGCCGCACGACAGGTTGCAGATACTCAAATCGTTGACCCAATCCAGTTCTCGATTGAGCTCAACGGCAAGCACGTGATTAAGATAGGCAAGGTCCAAGCCGGTGAGTTCGATGCCCTGATTATACGGGGCTTAAATTTTAGCGGTGAGACCGATTTTCAGTTTGAGGTGTTCGAGCAGCTTGATAGGGAAGGTGTCGTCGTTATTAATTCGCCCGCCGCCTTGAAGGTCGCGGAGAGCAAGTTCCTCACGAGCTTTATCCTTCAGGAAAAGGGATTCCGGGTTCCGGAAAGTCTCATAATACAGCAACTAAATAAAGAACCAAACGAGGGGCTAGATGATGCCGGGGCGTTTCTTAGCCGACATGAGGACAGCGTCGCAAAGCCCCTCTATGGGTTTCAGGGTTACGGGGTAATACGGGTTAAGCGTGGCGAGAAGAATGCCATGACGCGTATAAAACGCCTCCTTAGCGAGTTTAAGTGCATTTGCCTGCAGAAGTATATCCCAAACCCGGGGCGCGATATTCGCGCCTTTGTTGTTGGGGATGAGGTGGTTGCCTCTATCTACCGTCTGGCAAAGCTGGGCCGCTGGAAGACGAACATCAGGGCGGGTGCCCGGGCGGAGCGTTGCGAACTCACGGAGGCGCAACGCACGATGGCGATCGGGGCCAGCCGGGATCTTGGTCTTGATTACACCGGGGTCGATATCATCGAGGGCCCCGATGGCGATTACATCCTCGAGGTCAACGGGGCACCGGCCTGGCATGGCATTACGGAAGCCACGGGACGCAATGTCGCCGAGGATATAATTCACCACATCATTCATAGGCTAGAACGCAGAGCTGGATAGCTGATGTTTAAAGATTTACGAAGTGGGTAATTGTTTAAAGGTGAAAATTTTAATAATTTGGCGATTGATTGGTGAAGTTTAAGGGTAAAAATAAGTACGGGGAATATATATACCATCCGGCCGGCATGAAGCCGGCAATGGGAGGTGACACAAGGTGGCTCAGGAAAAAGGCAAAATGACGGTCAGCGAGGCCGGCCGTAAGGGCGGTCAAACTACTTCAAAGAAATATGGCCCGGAGTTTTACGAGAAAATCGGCGAGAAAGGCGGGGAGACCACCTCAAAGAAGTATGGTCCGGAGTTCTATGAAAAAATCGGCGAGAAAGGCGGAGAAGCCACGGCTCGCAAGTACGGCCCTGAATTTTATGAGGAAATCGGCCATAAGGGTGGCCAAAAGGTAAAGCGCTTGATAGAGGAAGGCAAGAAACGCGCGCAGGGGAAGGTGAGCGCGTAGCTATTTTACGACGGGAGGTGAAAACGATGGCAGAGGAAAAAGGTAAAATGACCGTAAGCGAAGCCGGACGTAAAGGCGGCGAGACCACGTCAAAACGCTATGGCCCTGAGTTCTATGAAGAGATCGGCAAAAAAGGCGGTCAGACCACATCGAAAAAATACGGCCCGGAGTTTTACGAGGAGATCGGCCACAAGGGCGGCCAGAAGGTAAAACGTCTTATTGAAGAGGGCAAGAAGCGGGCTTAGCGTTGATATAATCGTTTCGCACAGGGTAGCCGAGCGGCTACCCTCTCTTTTTTTATTGGCCGTTTTACCTCGCCTTTTCGCTGCTTAATGATGAGTGTTTAAGGGTATTGCTCCTGGGTAGAACCTTAGTGAATAAAAGGCAATAGTTCCGGTGGCACGGCGAGCATTTCGGAAGGGGGTGAGAATAGTGCCGGACGAGAAAGGTAGGATGACCGTAAGCGAAGCGGGCCGCAAAGGCGGTGAAACCACGTCGAAAAAATACGGCCGCGAGTTTTACGAGGAAATCGGCGAGAAGGGTGGTAAAATTGGCGGCCTTAAGGGCGGCGAGACCACCAAGAGAAAGTACGGTCATGAGTTCTACGAAGAAATCGGGCACAAGGGCGGTCAAAAGGTAAAATCTCTCATCGAAAAAGGGAAAGAAGCTGAAACGTAAAGCAGGGCATACCCGGAACATTTTTTCGATTTCGTGCGAATTACCTGAGCAGTTGTAGTTTAAGAGGTCTGTACTCCGGGTACAAAATAAGTGCCAACGGCTAGTCCCAAAGGAGGTGGCGTAGATGGCAGAGGAAAAAGGCAAAATGACGGTAAGCGAAGCGGGCCGCAAAGGCGGAAAAACTACCGCGAAGAAATACGGTCGTGAATTCTACGAAGAGATCGGGCATAAAGGCGGCCAAAAAGTTAAAGAGCTGATTGAGCGTGGGAAACAAGCGGCGCGTTAACATACCCAAGTTTCTTTATGTAGGATATAAATAAAAGTGGTAGCCTAAACAGCTACCACTTTTAGCTTTTTTGCCCGGAGTTTTTCCGGCAATCGTTCGAGCTCTGTAAAGCAAGTGGAACAATCGCACATGGTTGCAACTTGCTTGGCTGCACCCAGCAGCTCATGCATCGTCTTTGCCTTCAGTGCGATCCTCCCCGATGTTTGCTTGAGTTTTTGGATTTTTACGCGGAACACGCCATCCATATTTAATATTTCTTTTACCCTGTCAATCTCGATGTCCGAGAACACAGGCATATCCGCCGCAAAGTGGCGGTCGAAGCGGTACTCCTTCTTATTCCACCTGCCGAGGAGCATATCGACCAGCGCATGATACGAAATAATGCCGCTTGCGGCCATGGAGAGAGCGGTTACGCCGCCAAAGCGCGGATTGACTTCAAGGATTCTCGGCCCGTCTTCGGACCATACTATGTCGACATCTCCGGTCGGCTGCACATTTAAAGTGCCGATCACGTCGCGTGCCAGGGACCGTAGTCTGGCGATATCGACTTCGGGTAGCGGGGCGGGGGCCAGCTTGACCCGCTCCATCGGATGGATGCATTGGTGGTTGGTATACCCCTTAAAAACGGGCAGAAGCGGTAGGGTTTTGCCGTTGTAATTTAACACCTCGATCGAAAATTCCGGCCCGGACGTGTATTTTTCGATAAGAATCCTCTCTGCGCCGACCATGGCTTTTATAAGCTCGAAGCGGTCGTGAACGATAGCCATACCGGTTCCGCCGGAGTGATCGATAAGCTTTAAGACGAGCGGGTAGCCGAATTCTTTGGCCACCCCGAATGCTTCAAACCTTGATTCCACCACTCGACCCAAAGTTGCCGGGAAACCGTGTTTAAGTAAAAACTCTTTCGTCTTTTCTTTGTCGGAGGCGATCTGTACGGCTTCTAACGGATTGGCCAGTACGGGGATGCCGTGTTCTTTTTCGAGGGTTTCTTTGACGTGTCCGTCTCGTAAGTTTGCAACGTCGGGGCCGGCGATTGAGATTACGGCATCGACGTGTTCTTCGAGCGCAAGCTCAACGAGAGGCAGGTATTCTGTGTCTGATTCAAAGTAATACGCTGTGTCGGCGTATTCTGCGTTGAGAGGCTCAACTGTTGTTACAACGAGAACCGTTTCGATACCCTCGTTGTAAAGATAGGGCGCCATCAGGTCAAAACCGATATTGCCGATTACCAGGACTTTCATAAACTATCTCCTCCAGTCTCCCGTATTATATTCCAGCCCGCATCGAGATGCACCAAATTGCCGTCTGCCCTCCGGCAGGGAGACCCCACGGTTTCCTGTCCTGAGTAAATGTTTAAAGTCCTGAATGCGGGGTATGAAATCCACGAAGGGGGGCGAAGTTGATGGCAGAGGAAAAAGGCAAAATGACGGTCAGTGAGGCCGGTCGTAA
>PFFU01000197.1:0-10032 GCA_002783345.1 Candidatus Aquicultor secundus | reverse complement strand
GGCGGTAAAAAGGGCGGCCAGACCACCAAACAAAAATACGGCCACGAGTTTTACGAGGAAATCGGCCACAAGGGCGGCCAGAAGGTAAAAGAACTTATCGAGCGTGGCAAACGCGCCGAAGAGTGATCTGTGGTCATGAATGAAAACAGCAGGTGTTTTGCTTGCTGTTTTTTTGTGAATAAATTTTTGTAGATAAATGGTAGGGGTGTTGAGATGTTTAGGGACCGGGTTGATGCAGGCCGCCAGCTTGCCAGGCGACTACAGGCCGAATATCGTGATTCGGATGCGGTGGTGCTTGCGATTGCAAGGGGCGGCGTGGTCGTCGGCAACGAGGTCGCAAAGGCATTACACTTACCGCTGGATGTTATTATCCCGAGAAAGATAGGCGCTCCGGGCAATCCGGAACTCGCCATCGGCGCCGTTGTGAAAGGCGCGGTGATGTTAAACGAGCCGCTAATAAGGGAACTCAACATACCCAGATCGTATATCGACCGGGAGGTAAGCAGGCAGATAAGCGAGATTGACAGGCGCCGCAGGCTTTATCTGGGAGATAAAGCCCCGCTTGACCTCACAGGCGCAACGGTCATACTGGTTGATGATGGGCTTGCAACCGGATACACGGCGCTTGCTTCTGTGAACGCGGTGAGGCGGGAAAACCCAAAAAAACTAGTCCTGGCCGTTCCGGTTGCTCCTGCCGATACCTGTCAGAGCCTAAAAGAGCACGTCGATGAGATCGTTTGCCCGGAAGTCCACGAACTTTTCTTCGCGGTCGGTCAGTTTTATGAGGTATTTGAACAGACATCGGATTCCGAAGTTATAGATATTCTGAACAGCTATCGGTAGGTAGCCGATAACCCCTCACAGGATAGAGCAAGCGCCCTGTTGCCAAGCGGTTGCTGTTTGCATAGAATTGAGTGAAAGAACACGCTTATTGTTTTCTGTGTTGTATTTTAGATTACGTTTTATTGAGCGCTTGTTTAGGGTATATAAAAGTGTTGCCGAGATATTCTGGTTCCCTATCGCTTCAGTTACCGGCCAAAATGGGTATTAACCAAGTACTTGTAATAGGTTCGAAGTTTGGCGGTAATTTCTGCGTGGTATAAGTGTCTTGAAAGATTCTAGGAGGTGGAGTAGTGGATTTGAAGATTGAGAGTAAAGAAGTAGACGGCATCGGGATAATCATTCTCGAAGGTGAAGTTGATGTATACACGGCACCAAAGCTAAAAAGTCGTTTAATCGATCTTGTGGATGAAGGCAAGTACAATATCATAATCGACTTGCAGAAGGTCGAGTTTATGGATAGCTCGGGCTTAGGAGTACTGGTGGGCGGCCTTAAGCGGGTAAAATCTCACCAGGGATCGATTTCCTTAGTCTGCACGCAGGAGAACATCCTCAAGATTTTCAGGATAACGGGCCTCGTTAAAGTATTTCCCATCTTTTCATCCGAAGACGAAGCAATTAACAGCCTAAAAGGATCGTAGGTGAACACGTTAAGCCAGCCGGTAAGCATAGAAATCCCGGCTAAGCCGGAATACGCCGGAATCGCGCGACTTATCGTAGCGGGGTTTGCCGGGCTTTTAGGGTTTGACAGCGAAACGACGGAGGATATAAAAATCGCTGTCTCCGAGGCATGCACAAACGCTATTATGCAATTGCACAAACAATCTCGATCTGAAGACATGGTGGTCGGTATTTCGGCCTACACAAACGATGACAACCTGGTGATCGATGTCGAATACCCGGCAAAAGGCATACCGCATGTTGAGAAGCCGGATTCTGAGTCCCAAGAAAAGGACCTGGTAATGAGTATCCTGACCAGCATTATGGACGAGGTCGACACGATCACTGCACAAAATCAGGGAGTTATCTTAAGACTCGTCAAAAAGATTCCCAAACACTAAAACACTAATACCTTCACCCAAATACTGTTTCACTAGTTCACTTATCACCTAGACTTGGCGCATTGCGGCTGCTAAACTGAGGTTGAGGGAAGTGTATGTTTTTAGGCTTAGGACCACCGGAATTAATAGTTATACTGATACTTGCGTTGATTATCTTCGGTCCGAAGAGGTTGCCTGAGATAGCGCGCTCGATCGGTAAAATGATAGGTGAATTCAAAAAGACATCCCAGGGTTTCCAAGACGCTGTTAAAAAAGATCTCATCGAGCCCATCAGCACCGTAGGTGAGGAGATAAAAGGGGATAGCAAAGAGGCATGATTCTTGCTACTCTCACTATATCTCAATATGGAGGGTTTCGTTCGTGAGCGATCAAGAGATGACCTTTTTGGATCATTTGGATGAGCTGCGCAAGAGGCTTATCTATGCCGTTATCGTCCTCCTCATCGGGACGACCGTTTGCTATATCTTCTTCAAACCGCTTCTTGAGTTCATCAAGTGGCCTTTACCGAGTGATTTGCAACATGTCCAGCTTACCGTGTTCGGCTTCATGCAGATATTCATGCTGCGCTTTAAGCTTGCCGTAATCGGGGGCTTTATCCTTACCTCGCCGTTTATAATTTACGAGATACTGGCATTTTTTGCCCCGGCGCTCAAGAGCAACGAGCGTAAATATATCTTCGCGATTCTGCCCGCCATGACGTTGCTGTTTCTTGGTGGTGCGGCGTTTGCGTTTTTCGTCGTCCTGCCGCCGGCTATTAGTTGGCTGCGTGCCCAAGGCATGGGGCAGCTCGGCTTTATCGTGAGGGCTGATGATTACCTTAGTTTTGTATCCCTATTCATGCTGTCATTTGGGGTTGCGTTTGAGGCCCCTTTGGTCATCATACTCCTGATAAAGCTCGGCATCGTCGACCGCAAAATGCTGCGCAAAAATTGGCGTTATGCGTATGTTGCAAGCTTCATCATCGCAGCCATCGCCACACCGGATTGGAGTATCGTCAGCATGAGCATACTTGGAGTCGTGCTTATCATACTCTTTGAACTAAGTCTGCTCGTCGCCCGCTGGCTTTAAGGGAGACGCTGCAAAATGCACGAACTTGGACTAACGCAGAGCATTCTTGATATAGCCGTCGAGCACGCGGTAAAGAACGGGGCGGCGAAGATTTCCCAGGTAAACGTGAAAGCCGGTGAGATGACCGCAATCGTCGAGGACTCGATGCAGTTTTTCTTCGAGTATCTGGCCGGCGATACGATAGCGGCGGGCGCTCAACTCGTCATCGAGCACGTCCCGATCGTTATTCGCTGCTTGCAGTGCGGCAAAGAAAGCGAAGTCGAGCAGCTCGATATCTATACCTGCCCGCACTGCGGCGAACATGCGGTTGAGCTTGTCTCCGGCCGGGAATTCTTTGTTGATTCTATAGAAGTGGAATAGGGCAACTACAAAGACAATTGCAGGTGATTCAGGATGGAAATAAAAGTTTTAGAGAGCATCTTTGCGGCAAACGAGAACCTTGCCGATAAAAACGCCGAGGTATTTAAAGAAAAAGGCATCTTTGCGATAAATCTCATGTCCTCGCCGGGCGCGGGTAAAACGAGCTTTATTCTCGAAACCGCCCGCCGCCTGTCCGGTCACCACAAAGCAGCGGTTATCGAAGGAGACATCGCCTCAAAAGTCGATGCGGAAAAAGTTCGCGAGCACGGGATTGAAACCGTGCAGATAAATACCGGGGGCGCTTGTCATCTTGAGGCCAATATGATTCAAAAATCGCTCGAGTACCTGGATTTGACCGGTGTCGACCTTTTAATAATCGAGAACGTCGGCAACCTGGTGTGCCCGGCGGATTTTGTCCTGGGCGAGTCGGCCCGCGTGGTTATCCTCTCGGTTCCCGAGGGCGATGACAAACCCCTCAAATACCCAACGATCTTCTCGAGCTGCGAGGTGTTGATCATCAACAAGATCGACATGCTGGCGCTTTCGGATTTTAGCATGGAGCGCCTCGAAGACACCGTTCGCAAGCTCAACCCAAATGTAAACGTTATACCCCTCTCCTGCCGGACCGGCGAAGGCTTCGATGCCTGGATGGGCTGGCTCGAGGACAAATTATCCGGCGCGCTCGGGCTCTAGAGCTTTTCTGGTTGTCAACGATGTTAATTCTTGTTATAATATCTATGAACAATTGCAATAATAGCAATTGATGTAGAACTACCGTCTGGAAGGAAAGAGGGTCCAATGGTGACGGAAAGAGTGCGTCTCACGCAGTTATCGAGCAAAAGCGGCTGAGCTGCCAAGATGAGTCCGGGGGACTTACAGCAGGCATTGAGCTGGTTGCCGACGGATAAGGCCGAGGAACTTTTGGTCGGCTTTGAGACGTCCGACGACGCCGCGGTCTACAAACTTGATGATACGCGCGCGTTGCTTCAGACCGTTGACTTCTTTCCGCCGATCGTCGATTCAGCATACATGTTCGGCCAGATAGTCGCGGCAAATGCGCTAAGCGATATCTACGCGATGGGTGGAACGCCGCTAACGGCGCTCAACCTCGCAGCGTTTCCGTGCAGTCTGGGGCTTGACCTTCTCGGTGAGATACTGCTGGGGGGAAGCGATAAGGTAAAGGAGTCGGGGGCCGTCATCGTGGGCGGGCATACCATCCAGGATAACGAGCCCAAATACGGCCTATCGGTAACAGGTATCGTCGACCTCGATAAGGTAATTACCAACAGCAACGCAAAACCGGGTGACGCGCTTGTTCTTACCAAACCGCTCGGCATGGGGATTCTTGCAACTGCTCTTAAGCGCGGTATCGTAAGCGAAGACGATATAATGCCGGCAATTGAAGCCGCCGCAACCCTTAACAAGGCCGCGGCCGAAGCCATGATCGAGGTGGGTGTAAACGCCTGCACCGATATTACCGGGTTCGGCCTGCTCGGGCACATGCATGAAATGGTAAACGGCAGCGGCGTAAAGGCGACGATCACCATCAAGAGCATCCCGATCTGGGAGCGCGCGATCGATCTCGCAAAGAAGGGCGTTATCCCGGGCGGCGCAAGGGGCAACCGCACGTTTCTCGGAGACGCCGTTGTGCTTACAGCCAGCGGCTCAATCCCGCCCGAAATTCTGTTCGATCCACAGACATCGGGTGGCCTTTTAATCAGCGTATCGCAGGAGAAAAGCAAACAGCTCCTCGACGCGCTTAAGTCGCATGGCGTAGCCACCAGGGCAGTCATCGGCCGAATCGAAGAAGGAACCGCGGGACTAATTGAGGTTATATAAGGGGGACGTTGTTTCCTGTGCGTCCTAACTTGTTGAGTTAGGACGCACAGGAAACAACGTCCCCCTTAAGCTTGTCTTCGAAAATCACACCCCGTTCGCCATTTCACTGTCCAAGTTGATATTTTGTCGAAAAACCTATTTAATTTGATTAGTAACCAAATTAAGACTTTAGACTCGATAACTTTAGACTCGATAACCTTAAGTACGAGAACTTTAACTACGAGAACTTTTCATGGGGTGATTTAATGTCGAAAAATAAATACCTGCGGCAGCTTCCTAAAGTCGATGAAGTTCTCGACTTGCCCGATGTTAAGCAGCTATCCAACCTTTATCCACGACCCCTTATTGTGGATGGCGTTCGCTACGTCATCGACGAGAGGCGCGGGACTATCCTGTCCATGCCGGACGACGAGCTGGACGGTATCGACGTATCCGCATCCTCGCTGATAAGCGACCTGGAGGGCTGGCTTGAGAAGCAATACGCCCCGAGCCTTAAACGGGTGGTAAATGCAACCGGTGTTGTTATCCACACGAATTTGGGCCGCTCGATATTGAGCGCACCGGCCATCGATGCGGTGGTCGCGGCGGCGTCCAACTACTCGAATCTGGAATTTGACCTCGAAAAAGGGGCCCGTGGCTCGCGCCACAGCCATATCGAGTCGCTTCTGGTTAAAATAACCGGAGCCGAGGCGGGTATGGTGGTAAACAACAACGCCTCAGCGGTATTCTTAGCGCTCAGCACGCTTGCCGCCAGAAGAGAGGCGATCGTTTCACGGGGCCAGCTCGTTGAGATCGGCGGCTCCTTCAGGATTCCCGATGTCATGCGGCAAAGCGGCGCCATCCTGCGCGAGGTGGGCACGACCAACAAGACCTACATTAGCGACTACCGCGCCGCGGTTACCGAAAACACGGCCCTTCTTATGAAAGTACACACGAGCAATTTTAGAATCGTCGGCTTTACGCACGAGGTCGAGCTGGACGAGATGGTCGCGCTCGGCGAAGAACTCGGCATCCCGGTCATGGAGGACCTGGGCAGCGGCGTGCTTATCGATCTCTCCCGCTACGGTATCACCTACGAGCCGACGGTGCAGGAGAGTGTGAGGGCCGGTATTGATGTTATAACATTTAGCGGCGACAAGCTGCTGGGAGGCCCGCAAGCAGGCCTTATTATCGGAAAGACCGAGTTCGTCAACCGCATGAAAAAACACCCGCTTGCAAGGGCGGTCCGGGTTGATAAGATGACCTTGGCCGCGCTTGAGGCTACACTTAGAGAGTATCTGGATATGGATACGGTGTGGCAAAAGAACCCGACGATACGGATGATCACCGCCCCTGCCGATGAGCTAAAGACCAGGGGCGAGGCGCTGGCGAAGCTCCTGAATGACAACCTCGGGGAGGGCTTTACGGTCACAACTGAGCCCGAGGTTTCCAAAGTCGGCGGAGGGTCGCTTCCGTTGGCGGAGCTACCGACGACCGTGGTTTCCGTGCGCTGCGCTTTTGCGACCGCCAATGAAATCGAGACGATTTTAAGATGTAACGAACTGCCGGTTATCGTGCGAATTAAAGAAGACGCGGTTCTCTTAGACCCGCGTACCATACAAGAGGGCGAAGACCGGCTGATACTGGATGCCTTCACCAAGATAAGGGAAGTAGTTAAGGAATAATGAAGCAGCTAATACTCGGCACTGCCGGCCATATCGATCACGGAAAAACCACCCTGATCAAGGCGCTGACCGGCATCGATACAGATAGACTTGAAGAAGAAAAAAAGCGGGGCATCTCCATCGAGCTTGGATTTGCCAGCCTTGAGCTGCCCAGCGGGCAGAAGCTCGGCGTTATCGACGTGCCGGGCCACGAGCGCTTCGTTAAGAACATGCTGGCCGGTGCGACCGGAATCGACATCGTTATGTTGGTTGTCGCCGCAGATGATTCGGTCATGCCGCAAACCGAGGAGCACCTCGCCATCGTCGATCTCTTAGGCATTCAGGAAGGCGTAGTGGCGCTTACCAAGGCCGATATCGTCGATGAAGAGTGGCTGCCGCTCGTTGAAGACGAGATCAGAAAAGTCCTCGCAAAGACAAGCCTCAAAGATGCGCCTATCGTCCCCGTATCCGGCAAAACCGGGATGGGGCTCGATGAGCTGAGAACCACGCTCGATACAATCGCCCGGCGTATCCAACCGCGCAAGGACAGGTCTCCGTTTAGGCTGCCCATCGACAGGGTCTTTTCCATGTCCGGTGCGGGTACCGTCATCACGGGCACCCTGTGGTCGGGCGAGATCCACGCCGACGAGAGGGCGCACGTCTATCCGGTCAACAAAGAGGTTCGGATACGCAGCATCCAGGTTCACGGCACAAAGATGGATACCGCCATCGCCGGGCAGAGGGTGGCCCTTAACCTGGTCGGTCTGGATAAGGACGACATCGAACGCGGGGCCGTCGTGCTGGCGCCCGGTTTTCTTAGCCCGAGCTACATGTTCGACGCCACGCTGAAATTGCTTGAAAGCGCCCCAAAAGAGCTAAAGAACAGGGCGCGGATCAGGTTGCACCACGGCACGAGCGAGGTGCTTGGGCGCGTGGTCTTAACGGACCGCGAGGTTCTTATGCCGGGCGATACCGCATTTGTCCAGTTCAGGCTGGAAAGTCCGGTGGTACCTAAGTACGGCGATAAATTTGTCATCAGAAGCTACTCACCGATTCAAACCATCGGCGGCGGCCGCGTTCTGGATAGCCATCCGGTCAAGTACCGGGCGTCACATAAAAACTTCGGCGAGCGCTGTCGGCTGCTAAGCGCGGGAGATTCCGAGGCAATCGTACGGCTTTTCCTTAACGAGACGCGAGGCTTCATGACCGCAAAACAGCTCTGGGTGCGCTCCGAGCTGGATGAAGATCAGATAAGAGAGAGCCTCACCGCGCTTGTAAATGGCGGCGAGATTACATCGATTGTTATTGATAAGCAGGATAATTATGTCCTGAAAAGCACATTTGATACCCATATCAAGAGCTTTGAGCGGTATCTAAACGACAACTTCAAAAAGAACCCCCTTAACCCCTGGTTGAGCAAGCAGATTATAAAGTCACAGCTTTTCGACTGGATGTCGGATAAGGAGTTCGACACGTTTGTTGTCTACCTGCAAAAAGCGGGCAAGATAGTCGTCGACAAAGCCCAGATCGCCGACGCAAAAGCCCAGGTAACAGTGGGCAAAGAGGACGAGAAGTTGCTGGCATCCATCACGAAAAAAATCGTGGATGGCAAATACGGCCCACCCGAGACCACCTGGCTCGCAAAAGAGATGGGCATGGACCTGAAGAAGCTCAACTCGCTAGCCGATCTGCTGGTACGCGAGCACAAGCTGGTCAGAATCGCGCCGAACATGTACTTCGACGCCGCACTCATCGAGGAGGCCAAGGCGGAAATAAAGAAGAACTTCTCCGGCAAACAGGTGAGCCCGGCCGATGTGCGTCAGATGCTCGACACATCGAGAAAATATATCATTCCGCTCCTCAACTACTTCGACATGGTCGGCGTTACGAAGCGCGTCGGCGAAACCCGTATCGTGCGCTAGTGTCAACACCGGTTGAAGCAAGGAGAGGCGTATGCCATGGTTCCAGACGCACCCGACTTGTTTTTTAGGCTCAGACCTGGCAAAATAGAGGTATCAACGATAATGGTTCTGCCATTATCGTTTTTCATGGAGGTGGATTGGGCCTGGTGGCTCAGCTGGTCTTCAAAACCAGTCGGCCGGGTTAAACCTCGGTTGGTGGGTTCGATTCCCACGCACCTCCGCAAGTAAAAATAGCTCGATATCTAATCGGGCTATTTTTAGTGTAACCACACTCCTCACCACCGCTTGCAAGGATGGCAAAACCAACAGCAGGCTTTGCTAAAACTGGATTTGTATTATTTCTCGCTCTCTGCCTTTTAAACATCTTCTCTTACCTGCAAATAGATGCTTTAACATGCTTACGGCTGCGAAACCGCCACTGGTTAATTTTTAAAAACTGGGAATTAACTTTATGCGCGACGTATTATCCGAATTTATGGGTAAGAAGGACAGCATGAAGGGAGGAGAGAATTTTATGGCAGAGGCAAGAGCTGAAGGTGAAATGCAAGAACTTAAGCAACAAGGACCCGGAAAGACCATTGTTGCCGATACGGTGGTTGCTAAAATCGCCGGTATGGCGGCACGGGAGGTCCGGGGGGTTCATGCTCTGGGCGGCCCTACAGAGCGTGCGATTAGTGGGGCTATATCAAGAATTACAGGTGCCGGGGCTAAGGGGACAGGCGTCGATGTCCAGGTCGGTCAGGAGGAAGCGGCGGTTGACCTGAGCCTGATGATTGATTACGGACAGAGCATCCCGGATGTCACGAACGATGTAAGGCAGAATATTATTAACCAGGTGCAGTCGATGACCGGTCTTCGCGTAAAAGAGGTCAATATTACGGTCTACGACCTGTATTTCCCGCAGGAGGAGCAACAACAGCAGCAGCAAGGGGAAAGTGAAAGCCGTGTCGCTTAATATTTTTCAGGACAAAAAACTAATAGCCCTGGCAGTCGAATCTGCGGTGGATAAGATGAAGGGTGTTTTACTCACACGGGTGCGTGCGGTTGGTGAGTCCTACCCATACAGCCCGGACGTACCGGGCGTATGGGTGCACGGGCCTGACCGTGAGGGTCGCTATACGGTTGATATTTACGTGGCCCTGGCCGTTTCCGGAACAACGATTCCCGAGATGGCAAATAGACTTCGCGCAGAAATCTGGGAGCAACTGCATAAAGAGGGCATCGACATGGCGGATCGCGTAACAAGCGTTGATATCTATGTAGAGGATTTGGTTCTAGCGGTATGAGGATATTTAATCG
>PFFU01000214.1 GCA_002783345.1 Candidatus Aquicultor secundus | reverse complement strand
GCCCATAGCGGACTTTCACCGCCAAGCTATCGCCCATGCCGGGCGCACACGACAAAAAGAGCCCTTTAAAGGACTCTTTTTGTTAAATATCAAATAGGGTAAAGCTTGAATCGACTATCAATCTACAGGTCGATTACGATTTAATACCTGCAGCGACCACCGCCGCCGCCGCGACCGCCGCCGCCGCCGAATCCGCCGCGACCGCCACCGCGACCTCCGCCGCCGGGACGACGCTCTTGCGGTTTCGATTCGCTTACTTTAATTGTTCTTCCATCGATTTCTGTGCCGTTCATCGCTTCGATTGCGGCCTGGGCTGCGTCTTCGCTTCCCATCTCGACAAAACCGAAACCTTTGCTCCTACCGGTATCCCGGTCCATAATAACGTTGACTGATTCCACCTCTCCAAATTGAGAAAATTTTTCCCTGAGTTCGTCCTCAGTCGTGGTGTAGGCAAGATTGCCTACATAAAGTTTTGTTGCCATTTAAGGCTCCTTTCCCCGGCAGCGCCGGAACTATTACTAACGGCGTTTCGTCCGGCGCTTCATGCTACGTCTAGCTCCGCCGTCGTAAGCCAGTCGCGTTGCCACTTGGGCTGTGCGAGTTGGGTTTGGTGTAAACCGCGCCATGTATTCAAAACCTGAAAGATCTTTCTGTTTCAGTGTTTTCCCAATTAAGGCCTCAATATCACGCAAATTGCCAACCTCTTCCGCCGATAGGAAACTAACGGCTGTACCACGCGCACTTGCACGCGCTGTACGCCCGATACGGTGCACGTAATCCTCAGGATTCGACGGGATATCAAAATTAACGACATGTGAAATGCCCTCAACATCGATACCGCGCGCTACGATATCGGTGGCGACGAGCACATTATAGCGGCCCGCCTTGAAACCATCTAACGCAGCTTGTCTTTGCGATTGGCTGCGATCGGAGTGCATTGTCGCCACCCCGACGTTCCGGCGTGACAGCACCCGGAACAAGAAATCGGCCTTGCGTTTTGTTCTGGTAAAAACGAGTACCTTTTTTAATTTTTGCCGCTTTACGAGTTCAATGAGCAAATCGGCTTTTTGCATCGCGTTCACCGGATAGACGATTTGCTCTATTGCCTCAACGGGTGTACAGCGTGGGCCGATCTCGATTGAAACGGGTCGGTCAAGTGTATCACCCACGACATCGAGCACCTTTGGCGATATTGTTGCCGAGAACAGCAGGTTTTGGCGCTTTTTAGGAAGAGCGCTCATGATGCGCTTGACATCGGGCCAAAACCCCATATCAAGCATGCGGTCCGCCTCGTCGAGGATGAACACCTCAACGCCCGAGAGGCTGACATCGCCGCGTCGCATCATATCGAGCAATCGACCCGGCGTTGCTACCAGCATATCTACACCGCGCTTCACCTTGCGGCCTTGCGGTGCGTATGGTACACCACCGAATACGGCGGCTATTTTATGGTTGGTTTGAAGGGTACAGGCAGTTGCTACCTCTTCGATTTGGATGGCAAGCTCGCGGGTCGGCGTTACGATCAGCGCCTTGATCCCTTGCTTGCGGCTGATCCTTTGAAGCGTTGGAAGGACAAAAGCGGCGGTTTTGCCGGTGCCTGTCTGAGCGCAACCGATGATATCCCTGCCGGCCAATGCCTGCGGGATAGCTTTTCGCTGGATAGGCGTGGGTTCGATGTATCCCATCACCTCTACCCCATTAACCAGGGGCGATTCCAGCCCTAAACGTTTAAACGACATATACTACTCCTTAACGTGCGTCTACGTAATAAATCGCACAACTTAGTTATTAGACGCAGTTAACTCCGAAAGGTCCTAGGGATTTCAAAATACAAGGACATCTTAGCAGGTAATAAATGCGGCTTTTATAAGTATACGCGAAAAATCCACTTAAAGCCAGCACTATACAATAAAGGTCAAATTGAGCAGCTCGGATTGAACTCCGAGTTAGCGATACCAGACGCTTACCTATAGTTGGTAAATTGTAGTGGGAGCCCGAAGTCGTGGTCTTTAACCAGCTGAATTACGGCTTGAAGGCCGTCCTTGCTTTTTGCGCTGACACGCAGTTTTGTGCCTTCGATTGCAACCTGCACTTTTAATTTGGAGTTCTTAATAAACTTGTTGATCTCTCGGGCTTTATCGGCGTCGACGCCTTGCTGGATGGTTGCCGTTTGTCGAACGGCTCCACCGGATGCGGGCTCGGGTTTTTTGTATTGCAGGGTTTTAAGATCGATCCCACGGCGTACCAGCTTGGTGTGCAACACATCCTGAACGCTGCGCAATTTATACTCATCGTCCGCATCTAAGACAATCTCGTTCTCGTTTTTGTCCCAGGAGATCTTGCTCTTACTGTTCTTAAAATCGTACCTGGTCGAGATTTCTTTATTCGCCTGGTTAACGGCATTATCGATTTCTTGTAAATTTACCTCTGAGACTATATCAAACGAACTATCTTTTGCCATGCTCTATTTCTCTCCAGTGGATTCTTTTGTACTTCCGGCCTTATACGTTTTATCAAAGATTCCGTTAACGGTCTTTAGCTTATTTTTTGACTGGCGCTTACCATCTACCATGACTTCAAGCCCGCTAACATTTCCTATGCGTACCCGAATAGATTCGCCGCCCTTGAACTGTTTGGTTACTCCATCATTGATGACGCCCTCATATTTTTTTTCGCCATCGACCGAAATTCTAGCCCATGAGCCTTCACCATTGATGCCGGTTAGCTTGACGACAATACTGGTTTTTTGCCCGGAGTCGGTAGTTGAGCTACTGCTGCCGGAATCGGCCGAGGCGGTTTTATTGTTATTGCGGCTTTTCTTCGCAGTCGTGCTCGTTGTTGCCGCTGCGACGACGGTGTCGACCGGTTTTCGCGTCTTAACATCCTGGACAACCACTTTTGGATCTTTGGATGCATGTTGCACCCAGGCGCCCCACGCGATCAGCGAGATAAACAAAACACCGATTGCGCCCGCAACAACCGCGGCGATCATCCACGGCGGCCTTGTCTTTACTCTGACCCTCATATTTGCCGATACGTGTCCCAAATCATCGGCACTTTTCTGCTCGTACAAACTTTTGTATTGTTGCACGAGAGGTTCAGGATCGACTCCCAGGTAAGTCGCATACGTTTTAATGAATCCCTGCGTGTAGACGCTCCCCGGGAGGTAGTCAAAGTAATCCTGCTCGAGGGCTTCAACATATTTTGCTCTTATTTTTGTATCGAACTCAACTTCTTTGATGCTCTTACCGAGCTTGATACGGGCTTCCGATAGTACTTGTCCGATTGGCTCTTTATTCATTAATGACCCCCAAGGCAAGCCCCACTCCAACGTTTTAACGCCAAACTATGTCTCATAACTTAACACAAAACTCTTAATTTTTGAACGTCAAGGCTTGTTTTTTAGTTTGTTGTTTTTTTAATTAGTGTTCTAATGTTAATGTTCACCCTTCCCCACCAACTCATCCAGTTCCTCCAGTGATAGCATTACAGCACGAGGTTTGCTCCCCTCGTATGAGCCGACGATGCCTTTTGCCTCCATCATGTCGATGAGTCGCGCCGCTCTTGAGTAACCAAGCCGGAGCCTCCTCTGGAGCATCGATACAGAGGCCTGGCCCGCATTAACGACTATCTTAATCGCGTCGTTCAGCATGGGGTCGTCAAAGTCAAATCCATACTGCGAGCGCTTATCCGCCAAGATCTCCCGTCGGTACTCAGGTTTTGCTTGTTTCTTGCAGTAGGTCGTAACCAGTTCGATCTCCTGCTCTGTCACGAAGGCGCCCTGGATGCGAACCGGTTTTGATACCGAAGGCGTTGAATAGAGCATATCGCCTTTGCCCACCAGCTTTTCCGCACCCGGCGTGTCGAGGATGACCCTTGAATCGATCTGGGACGAAACGGCGAATGCGATACGGTGCGTAATATTGGCTTTAATAAGACCCGTGATGATATCGGTTGACGGTCGTTGGGTCGCGATGATGAGATGAATCCCGACGGCTCGCGCAAGCTGGGCGATTCGAACGATTGCGTCCTCTACCTCGCTTGCTGCGACCATCATCAAATCCGCTAACTCGTCGATGACTATGAGCATGTAGGGCATCGGCGGGACATCGTTGTTTTTTTGCTTTGAAATGATGGCATTGTACTGGTCGATGTTTCGCGCGCCGACCTCCGATAATACCTGGAACCTGTCCTCCATCTCACCCACCGCCCAGGTCAATGCAGTTGCCGCCTGTTTCGGGTTGATGACGACAGGCGTTATAAGATGCGGTATGTCCGCGTAGAGATTAAGCTCAACGCGCTTGGGGTCGACAAGGATCAACTTAACCAGATCGGGTTTCGCGCGGGCCATGATCGACATGAGGATGGTGTTTACGCAAACGCTTTTGCCGGAGCCGGTGGCACCGGCAATTAAAAGGTGCGGCATGTCGCCGATATTGGCCAGAATCGGTTGGCCCGAGATGTCCTTGCCAACACCGATGGTAAGTATCGCTTTGTGATCCTGAAACTGTTGCGTATTGAGTATGTCGCCGAGCGTTACCATCTCGCGGTACTGGTTCGGCACTTCGATACCGATGGCGGATTTTCCCGGGATAGGCGCCTGGATGCGAACGTCCGCCGTTGCAAGCGCAAGCGCTATATCATCCGATAAGTTTAAAATGCTGTTGACCTTAACGCCGGATGCAAGCTGCAGTTCGTACCTGGTGACCGTCGGGCCTTTGATAACCTTTGTTACCCGTGCATCTACATCAAAATCGCTTAAGACGCGCTCCAGCGCCTGACTGTTTTCCTTGACGCCCTTGTGGGCCTTCAGGCCGCCGCCGGATGTTCTCTTAAGCAGGTCTGGAGACGGTAAAAGATATGTGGTCGCGCCCTCCAACTGCTTATCCATATCTATCTTGAGCTGCGTGGTCGGTTTGCTAAGCATTGAGTTATCCATAACGACCGGTTGAATTGGCTCGTGGTATTTTGGTCCTTGCTCGATCATGACCGGAGTGTCGATTTCAGTTCGCTGTTCTTTAACCTGCTTAATCTTGGGTAGTTTATCCTTCTTAGACCGGATTTGGTCGTCGAGCTTTTTGCCTACCTCCTGGCCCTTTTCGGCCGCGTTGTTAAGTAATGCGCCGATGGAGAACTCGGTGATCATAACGACGCCGATAAGCACTCCCGCGCCGAAGATAATATAAGACCCGAGGTCTGCGAATAAGAAGCGAACGACGTATGAGATGGAAGCGCCGAATATCCCACCGTATTCAAAGAGATTTTTTTGCGCGAATTGCTGGGATAATGGGACGCGCAGGTGAATGAGTGCAAGAGAGCTTAAAAATGCCAGCGCACCGCCAATGGCGACCATCTCTGATTTAAGGTCGACCCTGCGCATGATAAGACCGAACCCGGCCCCGATCATGCCAAACGGCATGGCGTAGCGTGCGATGCCAAAAAGCCACTTAAGTGTTTGCTCGATCATTTTTCCTGCGATGCCGGATGAATGCGAAAAGAGGCTGACTAATACGAGGGCGCCGACGGTAATCATGGCGATACCGTAGACCTCCTCGATATGCTCGGGTTGGTTGTTGGTCGTCTTCTTGCTCGTTCTTGCCACGACGCTCCCTACTTCAATACTTTTAGTGCCGTTAAGGCTATGGTTGTTGCTCCAAGGGCGAAACAATACAGGGCAAAAACGTATAAACTATGCTTCTTAAGATAATCCAAAAAGTACTTAATTGCAAAGTAGCCGGTAATTGCTGCAGTGACAAATCCTGCAATTAAAATGGCGAGTTCGCCGCCGTGGACGCCCGCCGAAGCGACTTCTTTGATCTTCTCAAGCGCCGCTGCGACAATAACCGGAATCGAGAGCAAGAACGAAAATCGTGCGGCTTCCTCTCTGGTCAGACCCCTAAAAAGGCCCGCCGCAATCGTGCTGCCCGACCTTGAGATACCCGGAAGTATAGCCAGACCCTGGACGAAACCGATGAAAACGACATCGGTTGTCTTGAGATCGTTGACGCTCTCGGCTCTTTTCCCTATTCTTTCGCCGGCGACCAACAAAACCCCGGTTATTAAGAGAAATATCCCGACATAGGAAGGTGTTTTCAGGGTATCTTCAAGCAGTTTTTTAATAAAAAGGTAGACAATCCCGGTAGGGATCGTCCCGATGATTAAAAACCAGGCCATGCGCCGGTAAGGATCGTTCCCTATTTTTCGCTCGAAAATACTTTTGATCAGCGCGCTTGCCAGCTTGCTCACGTCTTTATAGAAAAAGGTCAGCACCGCCATCAGCGTACCGAAGTGAACGATTACGTCGTAAGTTACGTTGGCTTCGGGATTAACATGCCAGCCCATGTAGAGCGGAAACAACACAAGATGCGCGGAGCTGCTTATCGGAAGAAACTCGGTGAGCCCCTGGATGATCCCTAGAATCGCTGCCTGGATTACATTCACTAGTACCTCTTTTTCTTTTTACACTTCAACTATGATAGGCATGATCATCGGACGGCGTTTTATCTTATCATATATGTAAGAGCTTAGTGCCCTTCTGACGTCGGCTTTCAGGACGGCCCAATCGGTGATGGCATCGGCGGCTGTTCTCTCAAGGGTCGCGACTACTCTATCGCGCGCCTCATCCAGCAACTCCCCCGACTCCTTCACATAGACGAACCCGCGCGTCACGAGATCCGGGCTGCCTACGATAGTGCCGGTTTGCTTGTCTACGGTTACGACGACTATTAGAATACCATCGCTTGCAAGCTGCTGGCGATCGCGCAGGACGACATCACCGATATCCCCCACGCCGAGCCCATCGACCAGGATCACTCCCGCCGTGACGCGCTCTTTCATCTTCGCCGAGCCGTTGCCGTCGAACTCGATGACATCGCCGTTGCTTGCGATGAAGATGTGGTCTCTGGGTATTCCAAGCTCAAGCGCGAGCGCCGCATGATGTTTAAGGTGCCGGTACTCGCCGTGGATCGGAACAAAATACTTGGGCTTTGCCAGGTTTATCAAGAGTTTAAGCTCTTCCTGAGCCCCATGACCCGAAACATGAACTCCCGAGATCGACCCGTAGTAAACATCGGCGCCGCATTTAAACAGGCGGTCGATTGTCTGGAATATGGACTTCTCGTTTCCGGGGACGGCGCTTGCGGAGATTATCACGGTGTCGCCGTCTTCAATCTCTACCCATTTATGCTCGTGGTTAGCCATCCTTGCGAGCGCAGATAAAGGTTCGCCCTGGCTACCTGTTGAAAGCACGCATATCTGTTTCGGCGAGTGCCGCTTCATCTCGGCGGGATGAATGACGATCTTTTTTGGAACTTTTAAATAGCCGAGCTGCTCGGCTATCTCCACGTTATTCACCATGCTGCGACCCGTGATGACGATTTTTCGGCCATATTTGTGCGCGGTGTCTATTACCTGCTGGATGCGGTGAATGTGCGAGGCGAAGCTGGCAACTATGATCCTGCCCTTTGCCTTGTCGAAGATCCTGCGTAGTCCGTCTCCAACGACCCGCTCAGACGGCGTGAAACCCTCGGATTCGGCATTCGTGCTGTCTGAGAGAAGCGCAAGAATACCCTTTTCCCGAAAGGAGGAGAGCTTATCGAACTCTATGGTGTTACCGTCTATCGGTGTCTGGTCCAGCTTAAAATCCCCGGAATGCAACACGAGGCCGATCGGCGTGTGAATTGCGATACCGATGCCATCGGGGATGGAATGGCTCGTCCTGAAAAACTCCAGCCTGAAACAGCCGATGTTGACGGGGTTATTCGGGTGAATTTCAATAAGCTTTGTAGACCCGAGAAGGTGGTACTCTTCAAGCCTTACTTTTACAAGGCCGAGCGTGAGACGGGTGCCGTAAACCTTAGTGTCGATCTCCTTCAGAAGATACGGAAGCGCCCCGACATGGTCCTCGTGACCGTGGGTTAAAACAACAGCCCGCAATTTATTCCTATTTTTCTTTAAATACGTAAAATCCGGCAATACTAAATCGATGCCGAGCATCTCATCTTCCGGAAACATAAGCCCGGCGTCGATGACGATCATGTCATCACCATACTCGATCACGAACATATTCTTGCCAACCTCACCTAACCCACCCAGTGGAATCAGGCGAAGTTTGGCTTTGTTATTATTTTTCGCCATGCGGCAGAAATCACTCCTAACTAAAATTCATACACTGAAATATTACAAATCCATTATTTTATCGAGGCCTACTGTAACGCCGGGATATTCCTGGACGGCTTTTATCGCCATCAGCACACCGGGCATAAATGATGCGCGGTCTATCGAGTCGTGCCGGATGGTAAGAACCTGCCCTACCCCTCCGAAGATTACCTCCTGGTGGGCCACAAATCCCGGTAGCCTCACGCTGTGGATGTGCACGTTCTCGTATTCCGCGCCCAGCGCGCCCTCGATGATCTCGTTTGACTTTACCTTGGGCGCCTTGATCTTCGGCGCAATGAGCCTTGCGGTTTGCACCGCTGTTCCTGACGGTGCGTCCCTTTTCTGATCGTGATGAAGCTCGATGATCTCGGCCCGGTTCATATAGCGGGCGGCCATCTCGGCAAACTTGAGCATCAAGACCGCGCCTATGGCAAAGTTGACCGCGAGAATCGCATGGACGTTGTTCTCGGCGCAGAGATTTTTAATCTCGGCTCTATCGTCCTCAGATAACCCGGTTGTCCCCACGACCAGATGAAGGCCGCTTTTCGCTGCGGCGCGAGCGTTATTCATAACCGCGCCGGCATGCGTAAAATCTACGAGTACATCGGCCTCATTATCGGCCAGGATGTTATCCAGACCGTCAATAGTTATTCCAACCGGTGTTCGCCCAAGCAGGTCTCCGACGTCTTCGCCTATATCGTCGACATCGACAGCTGCATATAGCTCGGTATCGGGGTCGTCCATGACGGCCCTGCATAGCTCTCGGCCCATCTTCCCCGCAGCTCCCGTTACAATAACTTTTATCATCAAGTACCTCCGACATTTTTCACAAATTCTTTAACACCATATTATACATGCTTTTTAAAATGTGTGCTTTTTAAATACATGCTTTTTAAAATGTATGGTTTTTACACTCTCTCGATATCGTGCAAGGACCAGAAATCTGCAAGCAGATTCTCCCTATTTTACCAGTCTGGACGCTATTTGTATTCCATTTGTCTTCTCCTCGCTCTCCAGGGATGAGGCATTGCTATTGGTCTCATTTTGTCACGGTTGCGAATATACGGGTAAAAATAAACAAACCTATAAATGTAAGGAGGCGAAAAATAATGGAAGAACGCAGACAAGAAGCGCGGTGCTCTTCTCCGATTATGCGACTACGTTGTTTTGTTTGCTCAGCGACTTGAGCAGCACCTCGAGCTTTAAAATAGTCGGCAAATGGCCGCTGGCTTGGATGCGCTTTTTCTTGAAAGCATCAAGAGCCGCCCGCACGCTGCCGTTCGTCAGCAGGTCGCGAAAGTCGTCCACCTGCGCGGTGAGCGTGCACTTAGGCTCCTTTGTCTTGCCCCTCTCTATTACCGGAGTATCGGTTAGATCAAGCGTCCAGTAGCCGCCGTTTTCTCCCGTTAGCTCGATGCCGATAACCGCGTTAACGCGGCGCGCGATATCGGGCTGCTCGACTAAAATTTTGGGGACCATATGATCAAATACCTGCTCGGCGATATGATTGGCGGTTAGTCTTTCTTGCATAGGCACCCCTTTCCGGAATGGAGGACGATGTTTTCTCTGGTTAAGGGCAGGGCCGGACGTAGATCTCCGCAACTGATCTTGCGGCAGAGGATTTGGTTGCAAAGCGTATGGCTGGTTTCAAACCCGACGATGTAGCCGGCCATGAACACCAGGAACTCGCGATATGTTTCTTCTGGTACGATGTTATCTACAAGCATGGCTTCGTTTTCCTGCAGCCTTTCAAGCCAGCGCTCAACCGTTAGCTGATAATGGCGGGTGATGTTTTCATGGTCGAGGATCTCAAAGCCGCTTTTCTCAAGCGCCTCCATTAACTCCCACAGGCTTTTCCAGTAACCCACGCCGAAATGCTCTTTTACCATCTCGCCGACCTCAGA
>PFFU01000095.1 GCA_002783345.1 Candidatus Aquicultor secundus | reverse complement strand
CAGCAGTCTGTGAGTGGTCTTTAGATTCTTAACAACGCTTCAGAATGACAAGAATCAGCCATAATTCGTCTCTAATAGTGAGGTTTAAACATATTGAAAAACATAGTAATCCTGGGGTCGTCAGGATCGATAGGTCTACAAACAATAGATGTTGTTAAGCGATATCCCGAACTTTTTAACGTAGTCGGATTGGCTGTAAACAAAAGCATTGATGCACTGGAACAACAAATAAAAGAGCTACGGCCAAAGGCGGTCGTCGTTGTCGATGCAGAAAAAGCACAAGAGCTTAGCCGGAGAATAGCGGGAACATCAAACATCCCGGAGCTGCTGACGAGTATCGAAGGGCTCGAGCAGCTCGCAGCGCATCCCGAGGCCGACCTAGTATTAAACGCCCTGGTAGGCTCGGTTGGGCTACGACCGACATTGGCCGCGTTGCGGGCGGGAAAAACCCTGGCGCTTGCAAATAAGGAATCGATGGTTGCGGGCGGCGCTATAGTCGCCAAAGTGCGGGAAGAAACAGGGGCCGAAATACTTCCCGTAGACAGCGAGCACAATGCGATATTCCAATGCATGGTAGGCGAGCGGAAACGCGAGATAAAGCGGCTTATCGTCACCGCATCCGGCGGGCCGTTCAGGGGAAGAACCTTTAGCGAACTCGAATCGGTTACCGTGGAAGAGGCACTCAAACATCCCCGCTGGACGATGGGCCCGAAGATCACTATCGACTCGGCGACCCTGATGAACAAGGGTCTCGAGGTAATCGAGGCGCACTGGCTTTTTGACCTGCCTTACGAGCAAATCGACGTGATCGTGCATCCGCAAAGCATCATCCACTCGATGGTCGAGTTCGAGGACGGCTCGATTAAGGCCCACCTCGGCCAGACGGATATGCGAATACCCATCCAATACACGCTTTCATACCCGGACAGGTTGCCCGCGCCGCTTCCGTCGCTCGACTTTGTCGAGGTCGGGAAGCTCACGTTTGAAAAGCCCGATGTGCGGAATTTCCCATGTCTTGCGTACGCCTACGAGGCGATACGGCTCGGAAAAACATATCCGGCCGTTCTAAACGCGACAAACGAGCAGGCGGTAGCCGCTTTCTTAAGCAAAAAGATACGGTTTACAGATATCCCCAACATAATAAAGCAAGTCATAGAGCGACATGAGCCCGGCGATGAGACCGATTTGGGTATAGTATTAGAAACTGAACACAGGGCAAGAGAATACGCCGACCGGTTAATCACGTCGCTTATTCTTTAGAGTGTCTACTGGAAAAAGGAGTGAATCCATATATTTTACCTTATTGCGCTTATAGGTCTGGGCCTGATTATTTTCATCCATGAATTCGGCCATTTCATTGCAGGGAAGATAATTGGGCTCAAGGTTAAAGAGTTCATGTTCGGGCTCCCCGGCCCGAGAATCTTTTCGTTTAGAGTAGGGGAGACCGAATACGGTGCCACGGCGCTACCCTTTGGCGGATACGTCAAGTTTGCGGGCGTTGAATCCGAGCTGCAGCTGGAGGAGGACGACGAGGATAAGGATACGCCTCCCGAGAGGAAATACGATACGCAGCCACGGTGGAAAAAGGCGATCATCATGTTCGCCGGTCCGTTTATGAACATGGTGCTCCCCATATTTTTGATTGCTATTATGTTAATGTTCCAGGGAGTGCCCGATCGCACAAACGTCATCGGCGAAGTTGTAAAAGCTGGACCGGCGGCTAAAGCCGGTTTGCATGCAGGCGACAAGATCATAACGGTTGAAGGCAAAAAGGTTAAAAACTGGGCTCAAGCCGTTACTATTATTAAGAAAAAGCCGGGCAAGGAAATAACGATTGTCGCTGAGCGCAACGGAAAGACGCAAATCTTCAGACCGGTCCTGGATAATAACAAGGGCGAGGGATTTTTAGGCATAAGCCAGCGTCTTCGAACCCCGCTTCCTCATGAAGCGCTATACCAGGGTTTCTTAACTACGCTGACAATAATAAAATTCATGGCGGTAACACTCTATGTCGTTATTACGCAGAAAATCGGCTTGTTGGCCAAAGATAGCGCGGGCCCTGTCAGGATCGTCTATGAATCGGCAAAGATAATCCAGCAAAACTTCTGGTCGTATATTTGGCTGCTTGCCTTAATCAGCATCAACATCGGGATAGTCAACCTGTTGCCGATACCGCCGCTTGATGGCGGAAGGCTGGCGATCCTTGGAATCGAAGGCATCAAACGCGGACCTATCAACAAAAAGGCGGTATTTGCAATCAACGCCGCCGGAATGGCGTTGCTGTTAGCGCTTATGGTGTACTTTGTGTTCTCGGATATTTTCAAAATAATTCAAGGGGCACCGTTCCCGGGGGGTGGATAAATGGCGCAAAATACTTCAAAAGTTAGAATCGGCGATTTAGAGATCGGCGGCGGCAACCCCGTCGCCGTTCAGTCGATGACAAACAGAAAAACCGAGGACGTCGCTTCGACCGTCGAGCAAATAAAAGACCTCGAAGCCGTGGGCTGCGAGCTTGTCCGCGTTGCGGTACCGACCCGTGAGGCGATAGATGCGCTGCCCAAGATAAAGAAACAGATCAATATTCCGCTCATTGCGGATATTCACTTCCATTGGGAGTACGCGATCGGCGCCATCGATGCAGGCGCCGATAAAATCCGCATCAACCCCGGAAATATCGGTGGCCTTGAAAACTTCGCCAAAGTAATCGAAAAAGCGCGCGAGAACAGCGTCGCAATTCGCATCGGTGTGAACTCGGGCTCGCTCCATCCCAAATATGGAAACGAGGAAAATCCTGCCGAAGCCCTCGTTAAAAGTTGCATAGAGTACGTTCAATTTTGCGAAGAAATGAACTTTCACAATATCGTGCTCTCGGTAAAATCCTCATCCGTCGTCAACTCGATAAAAGCATACCGGATGCTTGCCAAGGCAACCGATTATCCGCTGCATTTAGGCATAACAGAATCCGGCACGCTGATGTCGGGCACGATTAAGTCGTCCGTAGGCTTGGGCGTGTTGCTTGCCGAGGGCATCGGCGACACCATGCGTGTCTCGCTCTCGGCCAACCCGGTACATGAGATACAGGTGGCGTTTCAGATATTGCAGGCGCTGGGGTTGAGGTCGTACGGCCCCGAAATCATATCCTGTCCTACGTGCGGGCGCTGCGATATCGATGTTATACCGGTTGCAGAGGAGATAGAGAAGCGGCTCATGAAAATACGCTCACCGCTGAAAGTCGCCATCATGGGCTGCGTAGTAAACGGCCCCGGTGAGGCGAAAGAAGCCGACATCGGTATTGCCGGCGGCAAACGCGAAGGGGTGCTCTTCAAGGCCGGCAAAGCCGTCCGCCGGGTGCCGGCCGACAACATGGTAGAGGAATTGATGGGCGAGATAGAGAAGTTAATAGTCGAAGTGAAAGAAAAGGAAGAGGCTGACAAGTGAAATTCTCAGTATTACTAGCGCCGACGTTAAAGGAGAGCCCTTCAGAGGCTGAAGTGGTAAGCCACAAGCTCCTTATGCGGGCGGGCATGATACGAAAAGTGGCGGCAGGGATTTACACATTCCTGCCACTTGGCTATAACGTTATAAAGAAAATAGAGCGCATCGTCCGTGAAGAGATGGGCAGAGCCGGTGCTCAGGAGATTCTGATGCCGGTTCTGCAGCCCGCCGATCTCTGGAGGATAACCGGGCGCTGGGACCAGTTCGGCCCCGAGATGATGCGGATGGCCGATCGGAACGGCAGGGAATTCGCCCTCGGCCCCACGGCCGAAGAAATGATAACCGACCTCGTTAAAAACGAGGTTAAGTCGTACCGGCAGCTGCCGCTCACGCTCTATCAAATACAAGTAAAGTTCAGGGACGAGATTCGTCCCCGGTTCGGCCTGATGCGCGGTCGCGAGTTTATCATGAAAGACGCTTACAGTTTTAACAGAACCGTCGAGGAAATGCAGCAATCATACAGCGACATGTATGATGCGTACAGCAGGATATTTTCCAGGTGCGGCCTGGATTATAGAGCGGTAGATGCCGCAACCGGCCTAATCGGCGGCAAAGTATCCCAGGAGTTCATGGTTCTTGCCGAATCGGGCGAGAGCACGATTCTCTATTGCGAGTCATGCAACTATGCGGCGAGCGATGAAGTAGCAACCGCGCCTTTGGCCGAACCTTCAACAGAAGCGATCAAGCAATCCGAACTCGTCGGAACGCCGGGGCAGAAAAGTGTGGAACAGGTCGCAACCTTCCTCAATATTCCTGAGGACAAAATCGTTAAGACATTGATCTACAAATACGGGGCGTCGGAGCTTGCCGGTATACTCGTGCGGGGCGATCGCGACGTTAACGACGAAAAGCTTTCCGTGGCGTTGGGCACTGCGGACTTTCACCTTCTCGCGGGCGCCGAATGGCAGGAGTACCCCGAGCTTATCCGGGGATTTGTCGGACCGGTTGGCATTAATAGTGTGCGCCTGATAGCGGATAAAGAGATATCGGTTATGCAAAATTTCGTAGTCGGCGCGAATAGGCCCGATGCGCACCTCATCAATGTCAACGTGGGCGAGGATTTCCAGGTCGAAGAGTGGGCCGATATAAAAACGATTAAGGCGGGGGATAAATGCCCCGCATGCGGGGGAGCGCTTCTCTCGGCAAAGGGTATCGAGGTCGGCCAAATCTTCCAGCTGGGTACGAAATACAGCGCCGCGATGGAAGCGATGTATATCGATGAGGACGGAGCGCTTAAACCTTATATTATGGGAACCTACGGTATCGGCATAAGCCGCACGGCTGCTGCGGCGATCGAGCAGAACCACGATGAAAACGGCATTATCTGGCCGATTTCAATAGCCCCTTACGAGGTTTCGGTAGTCGTCCTTAACTACGACAAGAACGAGCAAAAAGAGATCGCAGACAGGATTTATGACGGCCTTAGCAAAAAAGAGGTTGAGGTCATACTGGATGATAGGATCGAGTCTGCGGGCAAGAAATTCGCCGATTCGGACTTGATAGGTTTTCCGGTGCAGGTTGTAATAGGTAATCGAACAGTGAAAAGCGGCAATGTTGAAGTAAAAATAAGGGCGACCGCAGAGCGGATCGAATACCGGGTGGATGATGCGGTTGATAGGATATCAGAGCTGGTAGTGAAGATGCGCTCTATGTTGCAGCCTGGAGGACCAGATGCAGAAAACGCCGGATAAAATCACAGTTATCGTACCGGCATATAATGAGGAAAAGCATATCGGCGGCGTCTTAGATATCTTGCAGCAAGTCAGCCTGATCGACGAGATACTGGTTGTTAGCGACGGCTCAAGCGACAGGACATCCGAAGTCGCGGGGTCTTACAACGTCCGCGTAATCGATTGCGAAACAAACGGCGGCAAAGGCGCGGCCATGAAAACCGGCATCGAGGCCACGGATGCCGATATTATCGCATTCATCGATGCCGATCTGATCGGGATAACGCCTGAGCATATAACGGATCTTATCCAACCCCTCTTAAACGACCCCGAACTCATGATGACGGTAGGAAAATTTACGGGCGGACGGCTTCGGACTGATCTCGCCCAAACAATAGTCCCGTTTATATCCGGGCAACGTGCACTGCGAAGAGAAGTTCTCACAGGGTTAGCCGATCTCGAATCTACCGGTTTTGGTGTCGAGATAGCTATTACGCAACACGCTAAACAAAACAACCTCAAGGTTGAAGAAGTACCGTTTCCCGATGCGACCCAGGTTATGAAGGAGGAAAAGCTCGGCGCCGTTGGTGGGTTTAAGGCGCGAATGAAGATGTACAGCGATATCATCAAGCAACTTGTAACCAGAAAGGCAAGCCGGACAAAGACCCCTTAGCCGGAAGCTATCCCGGCTAAAGCTCTCGAACGTATATCGCGTTATGGGGGCACTCCATCGTGCACTTGGCGCATCCATAGCACAGCTGGATATCCACAGACGCGGGCTCGTCTTCATCTATCTTAAACAGCGCTTTTGTAGGGCAGGCTTTGCGTGCCGTGCACTTACTGCAAATCTGACATTTGCTATAATCAACACCCGCTTTTTTCATGCAATAAAAACTCCTTGTAAAAAACTTTTGGAAGCCAGGAGCCAGAAGAAGGCTTGATTTTGACCTAGTTTCCAACTAATTCTAACTTTTGCGTGTAAACAACCTCATACCATTCAAGATTACCAACAGCGATATGCCGGTATCTGCAAAGACCGCCATCCACAACGTCGCGGCACCGATCACGGCCAGAAAGATAAACGCGAGCTTCACCATAATCGAAGCGGCTACGTTTTGCTTTATAATCCGCAGCGCGCGCCTGCTTAAATTAATTGTATACGGCACATTATGGAGCCTATCGGCCATCAGCGCGATATCCGCGGTCTCAAGCGCGATATCCGATCCGATTGCGCCCATGGCGATACCGACGTCGGCACGCGAGAGAGCCGGCGCATCATTTACGCCATCCCCGATCATCACGACACGGCCGTATTTGTCGGAGAGCGACTCGATGGCTTTAACCTTGTCCTCCGGCAACAGTTCCGAACGGTAGTCGTCTATACCGACCTGAGAGGCGATCTCCTTCGCGGTATCTGCGTTGTCGCCGGTGAGCATTACAATATTTGTGATACCGATGCTTCTAAGCTGCTTTACGGTTTGCCTTGCATCTTCGCGCAGCCTATCCGCAACGGCGACGATCCCTAAAAGCTTCTCACCGGTTCCAAGTATAAATACGGTTTTACCTTCACGCTGCAAGGCGAATATCAGGGGATCGACTTCCGGGTCGATCATATTTATCCCTTCGGAAATTTCTTCGAAAAGCCTTGGATTGCCAATATAGTAGGTAATGCCGCCGAAGTCGGCTTTTAAGCCGCGCCCGGGGAGCGACTCGAAGTTATAGGGCTCTCTGAAACCAAGACCCTGTTCGCCGGCATACCTGATGATGGCTTCTGCCAGAGGGTGACCCGACCTTGATTCCATTGCCGCGCTAAGTTTTACGATCTCGTCCTCTTTATAACCGTTTAACGGCACCACGTCGGTAACCGAAAGCCGGCCTGTGGTAAGTGTTCCCGTCTTATCGAATACGATTGCAGATGCCTGGCCCACGGCCTCAAGGTATGCGCCGCCTTTAACGAGTACACCACTTCTTGACGCCGCGCCGATCGCGGCCGCAATTGATACCGGCGTAGAGATAACCAACGCACACGGGCACGCGATTACAAGCAACACGAGCGCTCTATAAAACCAGGTAATAAACGGCTGCCCGGCAAGCGGAGGGATAATTGCTATGGTGAGAGCGATTCCGATGACAATCGGCGTGTAGTAGACGGAAAACTTATCGATAAATCGCTGTGAAGGCGCCTTCTTGGCCTGGGCGTCTTCGACCAAGTGGATAATGTGGGCTATTTTCGTATCGCCGGATAGTTTCGTGCACTTTATTTCCAGGTAGCCTTCCAAGTTGAGCGTACCGGCAAAGACCTGGTCGTCCGTCTCTTTGACGACAGGCAGCGACTCCCCGGTAATTGCGGATTGATTTATAGACGAGCGGCCCGAGGCGACTTCACCGTCTACCGGTATGCCCTCGCCGGGCTTGACTACCACGATATCCCCGATGCGCACATCCTCAACAGGGACGACCGTTGTACCTCCCGCGGTTTTAATCGTAGCCTCGCTCGGCGCAAGTTCAAGCAGCCGATGAATTGCGTGCCTGGTCTTATCCATCGTATATGCCTCAAGCATCGTCCCCAGCGCAAACAAAAACATAACCGTTGCAGCCTCGGCCCATTGCCCGAGCCCCATCGCCCCTATAACCGCAACCGTCATAAGGACGTTCATATCGAACACCCGCGACCTCAGCGAAGAGATCGAACCCTTGGCGGGCCTGTACCCGGCAATAACGGCGGTTGCGGTAAATAATGCAATTGTAACGATACTTTGCCCAAGCAACAATTGAAGAAGACCCGCGATTACAAGTGGCACAGCGGCAATCAGCACCGTTAACGCCCTCTTGTCGGAAAGCCAGAATGATCTCTTAGGCGTTTCGGCAAGCTTGGCGCCCTCAAGCACTGCGGTATACCCACTGGCCTCAATCATCCTTATGACCTCTGAGTCGGGAACAACCTCTTCATGGTGGCTTACAGTAAGCTTTCCGGTCTCAAAGACCAGCTCGGCCGAGTCGACGCCGTCGAGGCCCGCGATTTTTCTCTGCAATTTCGCCGAGCAATCCGGGCAATCAAGCCCACCGATGCGAAACATCGACGTTCTTATGTCCTCAGTAGTGCCGACCCCGTATCCGAAGTCTTTAATGAGCGAGAAGACCGTCTCCTTCGAACTCACCTGGGGGTCATATTTAATACGCAGATTCGATGCAGTAAAGTTAACTTCAGCGTCTTTGACACCGGGTAGCTTCTGAACGGCTTTCTGCACCTTAAGGGCGCAGTCCGGGCAATCAAGGCCCGATATGGCTACGGTTTCTTCTGTTGCACGCTCCCCGCTAACGCCCCTAGTCGCCACAACACATCACCTTAACCTCTCGCCGAGGGGGAGGGCAATGGGGTCATGCAGCTCTTCCCGGACGTGGGAAATACCCTCAGTCAGCAGTTTTATAATATGTTCGTCGTCAAGCGAGTAGTACACCATTTTAGCGGCCTTACGGCGCTTAACAACGCGATGGTCTTTTAGCTTTCGCAGTTGATGCGAGATAGCAGATTGGCTCATCCCGACCACCTCGGCAATTTCACACACGCACAACTCGCTGCGAAGCAGCGCAAACACTATCTTTACCCTGGTAGGGTCCGATAGCACCTTAAATGTATCCGAAAGTCGCTCGATCGCGACATCCGGTATTAGATGCTGCAGATGCTCTTTTACATCAGCGACTTTAGACATGTCGAACCGGGTCTCCCCGCAAATATCGTCAATAGACATCCGGTAATCTCCATACATATGAATATGTGATCATATGTTTAATTATATCGGATTATTTCTCGGGGTCAATGAATAATTAAAAGAGCGGGGGAAGGGCCTGGGGGAGATTGGTGAATGGGTGAATAGAATGTGGGGTGGGCGAAAATATTTGTCATCGCTTTACTTTTTGTTTACATTAAGAAAAGGGTTTTTTTTGCATAAAATGCTATTGCTCAAATAATCCCCATAGGTGATCGGGTGGAAACAATAAACTTAAAAGACAAAGTAGCACGATGGGTCAGGCGAGAGGTTCAATTTCGCCACAAAATTTCCGATAATAAGGGGATAGGAGAGTACCAGCATTTGGGTAGATAGTGTCGGATAAGCTTAATACAAATTATTGAATTGGAGTTTTTACCTTGAATGATTGCGTAGTCGCTTTTCCAAAGATAAAGAAACATCCGTACAAGATCATTGCGTTTGATTGGGACGGAACGGCTGTCGAGAACCGTAACGCCGATGCCCGGGCCATTACCGAGGTACTCGAACAGCTTATGAAATACGGGGTATATATCGTGGTTATCACCGGCACAAACTTTGACAACGTCAACCGGCAGTTCGCCTCGCTGGTGAACGGTCCCCACAAGAAAAACCTTTTTATCTGCACAAATAGGGGCTCCGAAGTGTACGGCTTTGATGAGAATTCAGAGCCGGTCGTGCTTTTTAAGAGGGTTGCGACCGAAGAGGAGAACACGCTTCTCGACCGCGCAGCCGAAGCCGTAAAGGAGCATATTGAAAGCAGATCAAACGTTACCATAGATATCGTCTATAATCGCATGAACCGCCGTAAAATCGATCTTATCCCAGAGTGGGAGAACCCCCTGAAATCGCAAATCGGCGAGCTTTTAACAGCGACAGAGGAGCGTCTTCATAACGGCGGCTTCGCCGGCGGCATCAAAGAGGCGTTTGACCTTAGCACCCGTTATGCGCACGATCTCGGGCTTTTAGATGTCAGGTTAACGAGCGACGTAAAGCATATCGAGGTCGGTCTTACCGATAAATCCGATTCAATAAAATGGGTCATAGATGAGCTATCCAAGAAGAAAAACATTCCATTCACAGATACGCTGGTCCTCGGCGACGAATTCGGGCCGATCGCCGGATTTGAGGGCAGCGATTTTCGGAT
>PFFU01000047.1:211-2007 GCA_002783345.1 Candidatus Aquicultor secundus | reverse complement strand
TTGGTTAGAGCACCGGTTTTGGGAACCGGGGGTCGGAGGTTCGAATCCTCTCACCCCGACCAGGGAGTTCTTATTCGAACTCGAAGAGAAATAAGCATCGAAAGGCTCAGCAAACTCATCAGTGCTGGCCTTTCCGTCTTTATAGAACACTTTTTTGAAGAACGCTTGGTTAAGCTTTCTTTTTACTTTTGGCAGCGCCTTCGTGTAGGCAAAGTGGCACTTTGTCGCCATCTCTATCGACAGCTCAATTACTTTCTCAAAGTGGTCATTTCTAGCAGATAGGACACCCAATCTCGTTTCTGTCTCAAATAGCTCACCGGCAATTCTATTCTGCTCTTTTTTAAGAAGATCAACACCGATAGCCTCAGCTAGATAGGCATCCAAAAGCCTTTGGCGCTCTCGGTTAAGCTTTGAAACCCGCTTCTCTTGAAATTCCTTTTCTTTTAATATGTAGAGCTCTTTTTCCGCCAGCTCTTTTCTAGAATTGGTAATGATCTTATCAGCCCATTCTTTGGGGAGCTGGATGTCTTTGTAGAATTGATCGATGGCTTTTTCTACGTCAGCGTCCAGGACGTATTTTTGCTTGCAGCCGTTATGTCTCTTTTGTCCGAGGCAGTAGAAGTAAGTGTATTGGCCTTTGGCAAGGGTAGTAGACATTCTAGAGCCGCATTCGCCGCAATAGAGGGTTCCTTTTAAGTAATGCGGATGTGTGCGCTTTCGCTCACCGGCTTGATCCCTGATTCTTAAAACCTCTTGAACCTTTTCAAACAACTCCTTTGAGATTAACGGCTCGTGGTTTCCCTGAAACTCCATGTTCTTCCATGGGATAATACCGGTGTAGAACTTATTTTGCAGTATTGTGGCAAGTTGGGATTTACTGATTGGTCTTTCCGAATAGGATTTAGTACTCATTCCTCTTAAGCCGCTTTTAGTGAGGATTTCTAACAGCTCGGTTAAGGAGTAGTCTCCGGTAGCATAAAGCTTAAATGCCTTCTTTATGTATGGCGCTTTTTCCTCATCGATCACAACTTTGGCGATATCTCGGCCTTCAATCTTTACTCGCTCGTTTTTATATCCCAAGGGAGCTTTGGTGGGCCAGCCGCCGTTTTTAGCCTTCTGAGCGATACCTTTTTTAACTTCGCTTGCCAGGTTAGCTGAATAAAACTCAGCCATTAACGCATGTATTCCTTCCACTAAGCGACCAGAGGCGGTATCCTCGATATTCTCAACCACCGAGATTAAAGATACGTCCTTGCGCTTTAAAATTGCTTTAATGGCAACATGGTCTTCCATGTTACGGGCAAGACGATCAATTTTGTGAACCACGACCGCATCAACGTTTAAGTCTTTTTTAACGCGAGAAAGCATTTCTTGAAGCTGGGGTCTATCGGCAGAGCGGGCAGACTCTCCACGATCTACATACTCATCCACCAAGTTCCAGCCACGTTCTTTGATATACCGAACGCAAGCTTCTCTTTGAGCGGGGATAGAGTATCCCTCTTTTTCATCGGTCTCAGCTTGCTCTTTAGTTGATACGCGCAGATAAATAAGGCAGTTCATGCTACTAATCCTCTTTATATGATAGCTTGACGATATATTCAGGTAATATTGCTTCGATCTCTTTGTAATACTCTCCCGCAAAGTCGATAACGTCACGGGCTTCTTTTTCACCCACGAGGCCAGCTTTTCGGTAGATGGTTGCATTTCGTTTTTGTCTCATGCGCTGGAGCCGTTTAATCATCGGCTGGCGCTCTTTTGGCAGCGCTTCTTCTAAAAACATAAAGGTGTTGGCGTGT
>PFFU01000047.1:0-147 GCA_002783345.1 Candidatus Aquicultor secundus | reverse complement strand
AATTGTAGGCGATAGCAAACGCCCAATCTAAATCATGGTCGATAAGGTTTCTCTGGGCAGTATTGATATCGCGTCTCGCCACCCGCAAAAGGTCAGCGATTTCCTCTTGGGTTACCTCAGTTCGTTCAATAATTCTTTGCTTAAGCA
>PFFU01000137.1 GCA_002783345.1 Candidatus Aquicultor secundus | reverse complement strand
AAGGAATTACTTACAATTAGCTAACGAGGAACTACTTACAAGTGCTTAACAAGGAATTACTTGCAAATTGCATAACACCACACATAAGAGGCCCGTTTAAAACGGGCCTCTTATTACTAATTCATAAGTGCAATCGATATTTATCCCCGCAGATAGGTCGGCACCAGCTTGGTTGCCTTCTGCGCCAGCTCTGCCAGAAACTCACCGGTGTAGGGTTGTATAGCGCCTGCGTCGGCGGCCATTACTGTTTTTGGATTGAACTGCTGTAAGAAATAGCGCCTTGCCCCCGCATCATGCAGGTAGTTTGCGATAGCAAGCACATCTTCCCTCTCGACAAAGCCCGGCACGACCGTAGTTCTAAATTCCACCTCAAGCACGCCTTCTTTTTCGGCCCGTGAAAGGATCCCGATACTCTCCTTGGCTTTTTCGGCGAGGTCTTGGTTTTGTACCGCCGTCGCAGCGGGATATTTATCAAAGCCGGTTTTTATATCCATTGCGACCGCGTCCACAAGACCCTCGCTCAAAAGCTGTCTAAGAACAGCGGGTCGCGTTCCATTCGTATCGAGCTTTATCTTGAGCCCAAGGTTCCTTATAAAGCGCATGAGATCCGCCAGATTGGGGTTTATCGTCGGCTCGCCGCCGGTGATACAGATACCGTCGATCCATCCTTCTTTTGAGGTCAACGCTTCCAATATCATCTCGGGGGTTATTTCGGGGAGGCTCTCGTGTTCCAATACCAGTGCGGAGTTATGACAAAACGGGCAGCGCAAATTGCAACCGCCCGTGAAAATCGTCATCACCAAATGGCCTTCCCAGTCGAGCATACTAAGCGGTAGAAGTCCCTTAACGCCGAACGTGCTCATGCCTAATTCACTAACCGGTGTTTTCCCCATTACAGCCATTTTTCAATCTCCTGCCTACTCGGAACCTCTCCCCTCCACGAAATCACCTCGTTGCCGCTCTCATTGGTTACGATGATGGATGGCGTCGACATCACCCCGTAGAAGGCGGCCTCGGCCAGTCCATCCACATCGTCAAGGTTAAAAAGCTCTGCTTTTTGGCTATCGGCTACCGCCGCTTTTGCAGCAGGACATTTAGGACAATCGGTTTTCCAAAATACTTTTACTACCTCTGCCATTTACTGCTTTCCTCCAGTGTTATCTATCCATTACTGTAACTACTAAAATATCGCTTGCTATATGGAGATTGATTCTAACACCCATATCCGTTGCCTGAGACGCTTGTCTCGGCGATCAGGCCGGTTCTGATTCTGTCCACAAGCTCGCCGGTTTTGCCCTTGTTCCAGGCTGTGACCTTGGAGTAGTAGCCGACGATCCTGGTGATCCCGTAGACGTCCTCAGACCCGCAGGTTGGGCACGCCTCGGAAAGCCCGCGCGAGGTGCGCCTGCAGGCTTCGCAAACGGTAAACTCGGGGCTGAACGCGATCTGCTCGGCGTGCGTCGTTCTGAACGTCTTAAGGACGAAGTTCTCGATCGATTTCGGTGAAGGCTCTTTCTCGCCCAGCCATATATGTATAATGGCACCGGCCTCTATCAGCGGGTGGAACAGGCTTTGCTTTTTCACCCGGTCTACGTAATCGACGTCGGCCTCGACCGAGATATGGATGCTATTGGTGTAATAATATTCGTCGGTGTCAAGGTTGCCCTTGATCACGCGCTTGGTTTGCTCGGGGTAGTATTTCATATCGAGTTTGGCGAGACGGTAGCCGGACGATTCCGCCGGGGACTCCTCGAGGACCATCTTCACACCGTACTGTTCGGAAAGCTGCCTGGCCTTCAGATTCATATGCGAGATAACCTTAAGGCCGAATTTAAGCGCCTCGTCGGATTCGTGCAGCTGCATCCCCTTGTGCGTCTGGATCATCTCGTTGAGGCCCAGAATGCCGCAGAGATATGTCAGCCTGTCCATCCTGAGGTACGGCTCGCCGTCTCTGGATTGAGAGAGCATCCCAAGCGGCCCGCCTGTTCCAAGCTCCATCAACTCACCGATAAAGGCTTTCTTTTGGACGTGTGCCTTGGCGACAAGCTCCATCGTCCTATTAATCTCTGCAAACAGCAGCTCGTCGTTGCCCATCGCTTTGTAGGCTATCCTCGGCAGGTTTATCGTTACATTCTGCAGGGCCGAGAACCTCATCTTCTCCGGTTCTAAAGCCTCGTCGAGATCCTGCTCTCCGAGTTTTAACTTCAGGCGGCAGCACTGGCTGACGGTGACCTCATCCCCGCGGTCGAACACGAAGTACGTGATGCCCTGTTTCGATGCGACGAGGCTTGCCAGCTCAAGAAATTCCTGCCAGCCCTCGGTTCTAAAGAAATCCTCGTTGATATGTAAAAGCGGTTTAGGAAACACGAACGTCTTGCCGTTTGCGTCACCCTCGAGGTAGATCTCAAACATCGCCTTAACGAACGCCTGGGCTTCTTTCTCGTACGCACTATATGTCTTGCCGGTATACTTCCCTCCCGGACCTATTGCCGGTGTTTCGGCGAAATGTCTCGGGATGTTCCAGTACAGGTTAAAATCGGTAAACGTTACCTGCGAGCCGCGCGCTCCCGCGAGCTGGTTGAACTCATAGATGAGCATCTGCGCAAGCTGCTTGATCTGTTCGTAAGTCTTATCTATCAGGTATGGGGCGAAGAACATGTTTACGGCTTCCCAGCCGACCGCGCCGGCGTAGTGCGCCTGCAGGCTTGAGGCCATCTTGACCATGTGCCCGATTAGAACCTCCGGGTGTTTGGCCGGCTTTGACGTGCTGGTTATATTGGGAAGGGATAACCCGTATTTCTTTATATATTCAAGCGAGTGACCGCCGCAGTAAGGACGAATTATAAAGCCTAGATCATGTAGGTGAATGTCTCCCATGAGATGAGCGAGCGCGACGTCTTCGCTGAATACCTTACGAAGCGCAAACTCTTTAAGAATAGTTTCGGCAATCGTTAGATTAATCGATTCCGGGTTATGAGTGGTGTTACTGTTTTCCTTGTTCGCGTTCTTGATGATTTCCTCGACGTCGTACATCGGCAGGCCGAGGTTGGAGTGCTTCTTGTGCATTATTGTAAGGTTGCGCTGCAACAGCTCAAGGTCGACAAGCTCGCGGATGATGCTGGTCGTAATCGAGCTGAAGTTGCTCTCGAAGAGCTTCTTCTCGACAGCGGTTGCGATTTCTGTGGCAAGACTCTCGCCCGCGCCTGTTTCCTTGATGAGCGAGTTTACGATTTTAGCCTTATCCCAGATGTTGATTTCAGACTTTGATGTGGTGCTGACCATAAGAGCGATGTCTGTTGCGTTTCCCTCCTCGCGGAAGGTTCTAACTACGTTGATGATCCTGTTTGGTCCGGCCTTACTTTCTCCTTCAATTTCAACTTCAGTTTCTGAATCTGCGGCAATCATGAAATCGGACATGCTATGCCTAAACCTCCTCTTACTACTTACCCAACTGCTACATTAACTACTGTTGTTTTAACTCGCCTTGCCTCTGCTTGATATACGTATGTTGCTACTGAACTTTGATAGGCTGCTCTGATTTACAAATACTATGACCGGTATGAAATTACTGCGATTACGATTATAGGCTTCGACCTCTGCTTCAACTTCGGCTATTTTAGATTCTTCAACTCCTGCGTGAACTCTTCCAGGTCTTTAAACTCCTTGTAAACAGAGGCAAAGCGAATATAAGCTACTTTATCTACTTGCCTTAATACTTTGAGGACTCGATCGCCCAATTCCTTTGATTCTACTTCATTCTTAAATTCATTTCGTAAGTTAGCCTCGATATCATCGACAATCTGTTCTACTTGCTCTCTGGCCACCTGCCTTTTGACGAGCGCTCTTAATACACCGTTAAGCAGTTTGGTTCTACTGAACGGCTCACGTTCCCCGTTCTTTTTAATAATTGTGAGCGGTATTTCTTCTAACTTTTCAAAAGTCGTAAACCGCCTGTTGCATTCAAGACATTCCCGCCTTCTCCGGGTGACGTCGTTAGTCTCATTAATCCTTGAATCAACTACCTTTGAATCGTTAAAACCGCAGTAAGGACACCTCACGCTTGCACCTTAATAACAAGTTATCCACAGGTTTATCCACAACATATTGAGTCTGCATGCTCAGTATACCACTACATATGGTAGGGTTAAACCAAAATTGTCAGAAAATTTTCCACTAACAGAATAACCGCTGCATAACACACGTAAAAAATTTCAAGCGGTTGCTTGCCGACCCATGCCAAGCAAAATCGAGGACACAGGGACAGTTTTGGAAGCGAACTGGTGTTTGCAGCGAACATACTTTTGTGGTAGATTTAAGCCAATTAGGCATACTTGGATATTTACAGATGCTCTTGAGGAGGAAGACATGCCGCAGAAGCAAGATGCGCTTACACAGCGCCAGCGCCAAATACTGGATTTTATCCTGTCCGAGGTTAACCGCAAAGGATATCCGCCGTCGGTGCGTGAAATCGGGCAAGCGGTGGGATTGACGTCAAGCTCTACCGTGCATAGTCACCTCACGGCGCTTGAGCGCAAGGGCTTTATCAAACGCGACCCGACGAAGCCCAGGGCGCTTGAAGTGATCGACTTTCGCCTCAACAACAAAGGCATAAGTCCCGAAAAAGTAAAGAACGTTCCCCTAGTCGGCAGGGTTGCCGCCGGCGCGCCTATTCTTGCCCAGGATAACATAGAAGACAACTTTGCGCTCCCCGTCGAGCTTGCCGGGGAAAACTCCTTTATGCTTAGGGTAAAAGGCGACAGCATGATAGAGGCCGGTATTTTAGACGGAGACTACCTTGTCGTGCGACAGCAATCGGCGGCCGATAACGGCGATATTATTGTAGCGTTGCTCGGCGAAGAGTCGACGGTAAAGAGATTCTTCAGAAAAGGCGACCGGATTCTCTTAAAACCGGAGAATAAAGCCATGGAGCCGATTATAACCTCGGATGTCACGATTCTCGGTAAAGTCATCGGATTGATGAGAAAGTTTTAAGTAGCAAACTGCACGTAGTCTTCTGTGCTGGCTTCCGGGATGTCGACGACTATCTCTGTGCCATCCGCTGTGTGGGTTTCGGAGACGACGAGGCAGAGGCTGTAGAGCCGTTGTATTATGTCACCACGGGTGTAAGGCACCTTAAGGTGCATCCGAATCAGGCCTTTACGCATGTTTTCATCGATCGCCTGGCGGATTTCTTCTAATCCGATTCCCTGAGCCGCCGACGCTTCGACGCTGTCAGGATAAATCTTCTTAAGCCTCATTCGGTCGAGTTCGCTGATGAGGTCTGTTTTATTAAATACAAGCAGTTGCGGCTTTGAATCGACCTCAAGCTCTTTAAGGACATCCTCGACCGCCGCAATCTGAGCCTCCATTTGGGGATGGCTTGCATCCACTACATGCAGCAGAAGGTCGGCCATGCGCAGCTCATCAAGAGTCGACCTGAATGCCGCAATGAGCTGATGCGGGAGCTTCTTAATAAAACCGACGGTGTCCGAGATGACGATCTCTTTCTTATGGTCCACGTTGAGCCTTCTGGTTGTCGAATCAAGCGTTGCAAAGAGCTTGTCCTCTACCAGCACATCCGAGCCCGTGAGCGCGTTCAGCAAAGTTGACTTGCCCGCGTTGGTATAGCCGATGAGGGCGACATTGTAGATGCCTTGTTTTGCGCGTTTCTTGCGCTGGACATAGCGGTTCTTTTTGACTTCTTCAAGCTCTTTGGTAAGATGCTGGATGCGTTTGCGCATCAGTCGCCTGTCGGTCTCAAGCTGTGTCTCGCCGGGGCCACGCAGGCCGACGCCACCGACCCCCTGACGCTCCAGATGCGCCCACATGCCGCGCAATCTGGGCAACAGGTAGTTAAGCTGCGCGAGTTCAACCTGAAGCTTGCCTTCTGCCGAATGCGCATGCAGGGCGAAAATATCCAAAATAATCCCCGTGCGGTCGATGATTCTAACCTTGTGGATGATGTCTTCGAGATTTCGCTGTTGGGACGGGGACAAATCGGCATCGAAAACGACGATCTGCGCATGTTCGGCCCCCACGGTCTGGGCAATTTCCTCGGCTTTCCCAGACCCGATGTAGGTACGCATATGCGGTTTATCCCGGTGTTGCATCTCACGGGCTACCACTTCCCCACCGGCGGTTGAGACAAGTTGCTCAAGCTCGTTCAGGGACTGCTCGGCTTCCCACTCGGTCTCGGCGCCAAGTTGGATGCCGACCACCACAACCCGCTCACCATGTTGTGCGTTGTTATCGGTAATTTCTATAATGTCTGTCGCTCTCCCATGTTAGATAAAATCTGCGCCGCGTGTGCGGCACTCTTAGAGTATAAGAAATAAGGCCCGCAGACAATGGACAATAGACCGCTGACGCTGAGAGCAACTATTAGAGCGAGTCTTTAATTCTCTGAAGCGCCACAGCGAGCTGGTCGTCCTTTACGCTCAGGCAAATCCTGATAAAGCCTTCGCCGGACGGGCCGTATGCGTTTCCTGGTGAAACGACAACGCCCGCTTTATTTAGGATATGCGTGGCGAAACTTGCCGACGTGTAGCCTTCAGGCACTTTTACCCAAACGTATATAGTCGCTTTCGACGTGCGAGCGCTCAAGCCTATTTTGCCGAGCGCTTCCATAACCATATCGCGGCGACGCGCATAAATCTCGCGCATCTGCTGAATAATATCTTGCGGCCCCTCGAGCGCCTCGATTCCAGCGTACTGGATCGCATTAAATATACCCGAATCGACATGGGTCTTTACCCTTCCCAGGGCTTCGACGACTTTGGCGTTTCCGCATACCCAACCGATACGCCAGCCGGTCATATTATACGTTTTGGAGAGCGAATGAAACTCGACACCCACGTCTTTTGCGCCCGGGTATTGCAGAAAGCTCGGCGCAACATAGCCATCGAACGTTATCTCTGAGTATGGGTTATCGTGCCCAACAATCACCCGGTTCTTATCGGCCCATGCTACAAGGTCGTTAAAGAACCCATCGGTTGCGATTGCGGAGGTCGGGTTGTTTGGATAGTTTAGCAGGAACATCTTGGCATCCCTGGCCGTTGCGGCATCAATGGCTTCAAGGTCCGGCAAGAAATCATTTTCCTCAACCAGCGGAACATGAACCGGGTTGACTCCTGCCAAAATGGCGCCCGTAGTATAGTTGGGATATCCCGGGTCGGCGATCAACGTAACATCGCCCGGGTCGAGAACCGCCAGGTCGATATGCGCAAGACCTTCCTTCGATCCGATAAGCGGCAAAACTTCTGTGTCGGGATCAAGGTCTACGTCAAAGCGTTTTTTATACCAATCGGCGACGCTTCTTCTAAACGCCGGAAGCCCGTAATACGAGGGATACCGGTGGTTTGCCGGGTGGTTCGCCTCTTCGCATAGTTTATCGATAATGTTCTGCGGAGTTGGCTCAACAGGATCGCCGATACCCAAGCTGATTACATCAACGCCCTGTGCTCTTTTCTCGGCAACCTTTTTGTCAATCTCCGCAAACAAATATGGTGGCAGGTTGTCGATCCGCCTCGAAAGTTTCATTATTGGTTTTGCCTCCTCTAATTATGTAAGTAATGGCTGAGGTGATTAGCCAACGACAGTTATTGTTTAACCTAACATATTTTTAGCTGGTTATGCTAGACATATATGGAAAATTAGGGTAAATAGCTGCCTTTAAGCAAAACCTTTAAGCATTAAAAAATCGATATTTAAATGATATCGATGGTGCCGGTAAACACCCTGGTGGCAGGGCCTTCCAGGATGATATGGTTGTCTTCTTTCCAGGTAACCCCGAGGTCCCCGCCGGGCAGGTGCACGGTTGCAGAGCGCCCGGTTTTGTCGTTCAGCGCGCATGCGATAAGTGTTGCACACGCACCTGTTCCGCAGGCCAACGTCTCGCCGCCGCCGCGCTCCCATACCCTTGCGTCTATCTCATCGCGCCCGACAACATGGACGAACTCGACGTTGGTTTTATTTGGAAAATGCTCGCTGGTTTCTACCTTTGGCCCAAGCGTATCTACGGGTGCCGTGTTCACATCATCGACGAACGTAACGCAGTGCGGGTTCCCCATGGACACGCAGGTCGCATGAAACTCGACCCCTTCCACCGAGAGCGGCCGATCGATAAAGGTTTCCGAGTTGGCGGAAACAGGTACTTTTCTCGACTCCAGGACCGGCTCGCCCATGTCTACGCTAGCGCCGGTCACCTTGCCATTATTAAACACAAGTTCAATAGATTTTATCCCAGCCCTGGTTTCTATGGCAATTGTTCTTTTATCGGTTATCCCCTCATCGAACAGGTATTTTGCGTAGCAGCGGATACCGTTGCCGCACATCTCGGCGATCGTGCCGTCAGAGTTATAGAAATCCATTAAAAAATCGGCGAGATGTGCGGCATCCGACCTACGCGCAAATATCAATCCGTCCGAGCCTATACCAAAATTGCGGTTGCATAGCCTCGCGATCTGCTCCTGCGTAAGATAGATCGAGTTATCCATATTATTTATGATAATGAAGTCGTTTCCGATACCTTCATATTTTGCAAAATTAAGCTGCATGCCGTAAATCCTCTCTGTATTGCATCAAGCAGGCTAACCCTTGCGTGTCGCGTTTTTTGGGCCGCCCGCTAAAAACCCATCGTGCTTTAGCTTATCCATAATCTCATCGACGATCTCACCGGGCGTTTTGCCCGTCAAATCTATCCACTGCACCCTGGGGTCAGCCCTAAACCACGTGAGCTGGCGTTTAGCATACTGCCTTGTGCGGGCCTTAATCGTTTCAACCGCTTCTTCAAGCGTGATTTCGCCGTTCAGGTAACCTATTAACTCTTTATACCCTATGGCCTGCTGTGATGTCAAAAATCGCTCGTATCCGTGTTCGACAAGGCTCTTGACCTCATCAAGCAACCCGGTCTCGATCATTGTATCGACCCGCCGGTTAATGCGCTCGCGCAGGGAATCGCGATCCATGGTAAGCCCGAACATCTCAAGGTTGTAGATGGATTCACGGTTCTTCCACTCGCCGTGATAGCTTGAAAACGGCTTGCCGGTAAGCTCAATTACCTCAAGCGCACGGATAATCCGCCGCACGTTGTTCGGATGGACGATCTCAACTGCCGCCGGGTCTTTCTCAATCAGCTCTTTATAGAGCGCATCCGGCCCTTCAACGCGCGCCCGCTCCTCTAGTTGTTTTCTAACCTCGGAAGATACGTTCCCAGACGGAAACTCCAGCTTATCTATTACCGAGCGCACGTACAGCCCCGTGCCGCCCACAAGAATAGGGATTTTCCCCCGCCGCGATATATCGCCGATGACCTCTCTGGCAAGCCGCTGGTACTCGGCAACGCTATACGGTTCGGCCGGCTCGACGATGTCGATACAATAATGCGGTACCCCCTGCATTTCTGCAGCTGTAACTTTGGCGGTTCCGATATCCATCCCCGCATATATCTGCATCGAATCGGCCGAAACAATCTCGCCCTCAATGCGTTTTGCCAGCTCAATAGCGACATCGCTCTTGCCGGTGGCTGTAGGCCCGACGATGGCTATGAGTTTTTCTTTATCACTCATATCTGGTAACTCTGAACCGGTACAGTTCGACGTTCTCGCTAGGGCCGATACCGGCTTTTTGTTTCGCGATACCGATTTGCCGATCGACGGAATCGACGCCTTCGATATCGGGCAAAAGCAGCCCCGTCCTATAGCCGCTCTTTACGATGATCCCGTAAACTTTGGGGTCTAATTGGGATTCGGAGTGAACCGGCTCCGGTTCCTCGAGAATATCGACGGAGAATTGCAACCGCGCCACTTCATTTGCTATGACGGGATAGAATCTAGGGTCGGCCGTGGCGGCCTGGACAGCATTCGCCATGATCTCTTCGGCAAGGTTTCCCTGTGTCGGCTGTATGGTGCCCACACAGCCCCGTAAGTCCCCGTCTACCTTCAGGCACACAAAGGCGCCGGCCCTTGTGTTAAGAAGCTCGTCAGGCGTGTTTGCCGGGGGATCGACGGGGTGTCCCAGCTTGAAGTATTGCTGCAGGCTATACATAGCAAGCCGCACCGGATCGCTTGCTCGCTCCGGTGAAGGCTCACCCGGATATATCTCGGCAACCATGTATCCCACACCAAACGGTCCCTCATACGAGAGCACCTTTGTCTTTATCTCAAGCCCGTTAAAGGCGCCTGCCAGGGCATATATCGAACGAAGCCCGCATTCCCCCGCCGCCTCGATCAGCGACGGATCGAGCTTAGGTAGTTCATTAAAGTAGCCGGTGTCGAATATCTCCTTGATCTTCGCGTCAAAATCGACGCCCCTTGGATCGTACCCGGCAGGGGCTCCCGGAATAAGCCGATGGG
>PFFU01000125.1 GCA_002783345.1 Candidatus Aquicultor secundus | reverse complement strand
ATGGTACCAGCCACTTCCCACATATCAGCGAGAAAGTAACCTTTAGCACCGGCAAATTGGAAGCATTTTTAAACAAGCGGTTGCACTATAAAGTAACAGTCATGTCCGAGCCTGCCGGCACCTGGGATGCCTACCTGCACAGAATCGGGCTTTACTAACAATAAAACCACATCCCACGCTACCCGGGTTGATCAGATATTTCACACCGTCTTTATTAAACTCAAAGACCTGACCGTCGGCCGGTGAAATAAACTCGACGTACGCCATGCCGGATATTGGCTCGGCCCTTGTCGGCAATTCCTGCAAGTAGGCGAGGTGGTTCTCGTCCAAACGCTCCCTGCTCCAAACACACGTAGCAATGGCTTCTCTGCTGAAATCGCTTGTATCGATATCTTCAAGCACGCACAGGTCGTGGTTGCCGATTATGCAGATATGTTTTCGAAACATAATCATATATACGCCTTTTATGCAGACAAACAAGCCCTGCACATCGACGACCATTTTGGGAAATTTCAATGCCTCACCCGTCGCTTGGGTGTGGAGGCGCCGTGGCGTAAAAGTTGCCTTGCCCTCAATGGTACCTTTTATCTCGGGCCGGTGGTGCTCCCTTCAGGATTAAGGGTCGCGTAGAGGTTTTGCGATAACGCTTAAGTGAGACTATATCCGCCCCAATCAAGTCTATGAGCTACCTTTGAATTCTCTACTCATAAAGTCATTTTAAGAGATCCGCTTATTAAGACAGGTAAAACGGCCAGGATGGTCCCAAGGAGCCAGTATCCGACTACGACAGCCATCGTCTTCCCTTTCGATACCTTATAGGTTATAGAGAACCCTATTACCAGAAGAATAATCGACCACAAGGCAAAAATGTCGATGCGGCCTAAAAAAGCGCCTAACGGACCCATCTGCTGTCGAAACGGCAGCAGCGCCGATAGGCCTGGCGCTATTACCTTCCCGCTTACTGTCACATAGATCGATTGCATGATTTGCTGGAGCACGATCGGTACCTGCGCATACGCAACGGTAGCTATACCAACGGTAAACTTGGCGCTTCCCCCAAACATAGACATGCCAAGATGTATAAGGGCTGCCTGAATAAATAGAGCGAAGATAACGCTAAACAAACCCATTACAGCGGCTATAATCGGGAGGAACTTCATCATCTGCTTTGCCTGGCCTTCCTGGGCAGGAGTCAACTTGGCTGTGCCGTTCTGCATTTGCTTCTGCGCCAGATCGGCGGCCAGAGGCGCGCTGATTGCTCCAAAAATGATTGATACTACTATCAGCAGCACTACAGGCATGACAAAGTTCGGATTGTCCTTCGCCCACTCAAATACGCTAGAGGGCTTGACCAACACACGACCCAGATTCTTTACTGCTTCCACTTTGTAAACCCCTCCTGTTTAAATATCATGATTTATCGCTATCACTCGTGCCTGAGAGCAACCAGTGGGTTAAGGCGCGATGCCCGCAAAGCCGGGTAGATGCCGGATACGAGCCCAACCGCGGTTGCAAATACGATAGCAAAGATTGCCAGCCATGCCGGGACGATGAATGCGATCGGGCTTTCGCCGCCGCCCTGGTTTTTCAAATAAACCGATGCTATGGCGCCCAGAATTTTTGATATGAGCCAACCCAAGAACGTGCCGCCGACGCCTCCCATAAAGCCGATAACCCCCGCCTCACCTAAGAATATCTTGATGATATCCTTGTTGCCTGCTCCGATCGCCTTCATTATACCGATTTCGCGGGTGCGCTCGTAAATCGACATAATCATCGTGTTTACGATGCCTATCGAGGCTACTAGAAGCGCCACGGCACCGATAGCGCCAAGGATCGCCTGGAGAATCCCAAACACCGTTTTAAAGCCATCCAGGATCTGCTTGAGTGAAAAAACAAAGAGCCCCTTTGCTTCCAGCGCTTTTTGCACCGAATCCGCACGATCAGGCGATTCGACGGTGACTTTTAGCGAGTTATAGCCTTCTTTTTTGATCAGATTCGGTGTGTTCTTTTGCCATATCCAGAGGTCTTCTGCAGCTCCTATCGGCATATAGATGGTACTGTAATCAGTTTGCGCCCCCTTGTCTTTCGCAATCCCTACGATTCGTGCGCGGACACACCGTACCTCTGTCGACCCATCATCGGCAGTTCTCGAGACCTTGATTAACGCTTGCTTGCCAACAAGCTCTCCAGCCATAACCTTATGGTCATCTTCAAACGAGTTTCCAAATTTGCTGGACAGAATGATGGTTTTATCGTCATCTCGCCTCGGCGCCCGCCCTTGGGAAACCGCAATAGGATTCTCTGTGCTAAATCCGTCGATATTGATCTGCGACGCTTTATGGTTCTGGATTTTTACATCGGTATTAGCTACACCGATCGATGGAACAACCGATTTTACGCCGTCTATCCTGGATATTTCTTTTACAAGCTTCTCGGTAAGATGTATTTCCTTTTCCCTGCCGCCAAAGGCATCCCCCCTATTTGGGTTGGTGGGGACGATGGTGAGTTCATTGACATCGGCTATGGACATAAGCTGCCGGGTTAGGCTATCTTGAAGGCCCACTCCAAGAGCGACCATAGCGACAATCGCCGTCGTGCCAACTACAACACCGAGCACGGTAAGCGTCACCTTGAGTTTCATGCGTTTTAAATTGAGAAGAACAAACAATACCAGGTCTGAATTGTTCATGAATTACTCGCTTTTTTCTCCAAAACCAAACAGCGCCTTGAAGAATTTCGCAATGCCCGAGAAGAAACCGCCAGAGTCCTCGGGCTTATCCTTAGGCTTACTATTCCCTTCCACCTTTATCTTAAGGTCCTTAGTTATAAAGCGGGCGTGGTTGAAATCATCAACATAGCCGACTTTGAGTCTTAAGGTTTTTTCGCCAGGTTTATCGAACGTAACACCCGTCTCGTAAACATCGGAATCGGCGGATTCAAGCGTTCCTACGAAGTAGTTCGGTGATTTTATGCCTGCGCCATCGGCTGAAAGCTCGGCCGAGACACCGTTAGCGGTGTGGTTGCCCGCATTGACGATCTCGGCGGTAAGCTTAAATTCTTTGCCCACATCAACGGATGAAGGCATGGAAGACGGGTTGATGCGAAGATCGGGCTTTCTGACGATCTTAATGCCGACCACCTGATCTTGCGCCCGTGCACCGTTATAATTGAGCTTAACCTTGAGATTGTAAGTACCGGAGCGCGCCGAGCCGTCGGAGATCATCCTGAAAGCAACCTCTTGCCGGCGATCGGAGCCAAGAGACCCCAGGTAACGAACATTGCTCTCGCCAAGAACCGAAAGCAGCGATTGGGAAGACGACACCCCTGCTTCCTGGCCTTGTGATGTTCCATCGGCATCAGACATGCTTGCGCTGTCTACGCCAAGCGTCACCATCAGGTTTTTCGCCTTCGCGTTTCCATCGTTTTTCACGTTAAGTTTCAGGGTGAAGTTGTCCCCCGGGGATACATCCTTTGGCTCTATAGATGCGCTGACCAGCACAACCGGGCTTGACGCAAATGCGGGCGCCGCGATAAGCAGCGAAATAACTACCAATGACACCGATAAAGATATGACAAAAGCAACGATCTTTTTAACCACTGCGCACCCCCATAGCTTGCCTCAAATTTAACATCCGGTCTTCTTCCATTTATCCTTCACCCCTGATAATCCTGCCGTCTTTTATATGAACCACCCTATCCGCGTAACGGGCCTTTTCGGCATCATGCGTTACCATGACGACGGTAAGGCCGTTGTTCTTATTCATCCAGGTAAGAAGATCCATGATCTCCTCGCCGGTTTTACTGTCGAGGTTTCCGGTTGGTTCATCCCCAAGGATTATGGCCGGGTTATTGATCAGCGCCCGCGCCACCGCAACCCTTTGCTGCTCGCCGCCGCTCATCTCGGTGGGCCGGTGGTTGACCCTATCTTGCAAGCCCACGGTTTTTAGCATATCCTGCACCTTGGTTAAACGATCGTTTTTTGGAATTCCGGAAAAAATAAGGGGAAGCTCGACGTTTTGCAAAGCCGTGAGTGTCGGGACCAGGTTGTATGATTGAAATATAAAGCCGATCTTCTCGCGGCGGTATTTGGCGAGCTGGTTCTCGTCAAGCGAGGCGATATCCAGCCCATCAACGCTTATCTCGCCCGAATCAAACCGGTCGAGCCCGCCTATAAGGTTGAGAAGCGTCGATTTACCAGATCCCGAAGTGCCCATGATGCTGACGAATTCGCCTTGACTGATTGAGATAGAAACATTGTCGAGAGCTATTAAGGGTTCCTTCCCAAGCGAGTATTTGCGAACAAGATTAACCACGGAAATCACTTGATTCAAATCACTCTCCCGTGCTCATACGTGTTGTACGGTAGCAACTTACTTTAAATAACAACCTATTTAAACAAAAATCGATGAACATATTAATGATTCTATACTTTAATATAATGCTCCTGGGCATTTAAAGTAATAGCAAGCATTGCGAATAAGCGTTAGCTTAATTATATTAGCACAGCTTACATTATTATGATACGTCGTGACTAGTAGAAAGAATTTAGTGAAAGGCCTTATTAAAACTCAAGCCAGCTCTCACAGCACACCTTTATTGTAACTTGCGTTGATTCCTGCTCCAAACAAAGGCACCCCTGGCTAATCCGGTAATCAACGACACACCGGCCCAGACGGATACCTTATACATAAAACCATGCGTGAGAATAAATTGAAAAGAGAAGTCCTTTTTGTCAACAGCACTTATAATGATAAATGAAACAGTCATAAGTACCAGGTATAGAAAACCCTGGTTTAAGATGAACTTTGTCCTGTCCGTATATTGACCGGTACCCAAGGAAAACCCTCCCCAATGTATTGCCATACGGTTATCCGAACGCAAACATCGTGTGCTTGCATCAATTGCGACACAATTCAATTGCACGATCTAACTGCGCATCCTCTTGCTTGGTTATCAGGACAACCGAATTCAATACTTCTAAGTCCGGCAATATCCCTGCTTCTTCCATAACCCTGCCTTCCGGCGTTAGGTATTTAAACGTTGTGATCTGTAGCTTGGTGCCGTCAAAAAGAGTATAGATAGTTGCTTCATGAGCTAAACCTGCGGTCTGACGCCCCACTAGCTTTATCCTTTCATCAACGCCTTTTAGTGCGTTTAGGAAGATGAATTCGCTGGAACTCATCGTAGATTCGTCACACAACAGCATTATTCTCCTAAAGTCATGATCAATGTCTCTTTCAGGTTCAACCAAGATTTTCTCTCTTTCGCCTTGCTTAGCCAATCTATATCCAATAATCTTGTTTCTCGGCGTAAATATCGAGGCTATCCTAACTGTTTCTGCAATTAAACCACCATGGTTGCCCCTGACATCAATAATTAATGATGATGCCTTTCTGCATTGTTCTAGCGCTGCCTTAAAAGTTTTAACAACACCCTCATATCTAAAGCTTAAGATTTTAATATAGCCGACACCATGGTCGAAGATTTTAACCAGGCAAGGTTTCAGAATTTCACGCTTATAATCATTACTTAAAGAATCATCGCTATCCAAGTTAACTCCGGTAATTACACCGATATCTTGCTTTGCTAGCCTACCTACAACTACATTTTGTCCGTCTGTCGCTTCTATCTCTACACTATCACCTAAATCTCCGCCCATCAGTTCGTTAACAAAGGCGACAGTCTGCATGTTCTTAGAACTAAAAAGAAACTTATTGCAAATTGTGCGTTTTAGGTCTTCTATTAGAATACCGTTCACGCTTAAGATTTTCATTCCTGGCGCTAGCTCAGAGCTTTCAGCAAGAATATGCGAGATATAGCAATCATCGTTTATGGCCATCACAAGAAAGGGATAAATCATTGGCTTAAACCAGGGCGAACTCAAGATCCGCGTGTGCGGATCTTTTAGCTCCAGCAGCATGTCGTCGATACACCGATACAACCTGTCATAAGAATCAATGCCGATGATTCTGCCTGAATACTTGTTCTTGATATCAAACCAATCAACATCTCTTTCTTTAAAAAGCGGATACTTTTTATAGACCAGATCCCATATTTGCTCAAATATCTCAATCCTAGTTTTTTCAATCGGCAAAGCATTAATAGTGCTCATCTTCATCTCCGTTTTTATAGTGCTTGCATTAGATTGAAACGAGATCTTCCAAAACCTCGTCGCTTCTCAATGCGGATTTCAGATTACAGTACTCGAGTCCTTTCAAATAGTCGGTAGCAGACATCTCCAGCGCACGGCAATCAAAACAACCGTAACGGTAGGAACATTGCTTGCACTTATCTATCTCGTCCTTTGTCAGCTTCTGGTACTGTTCGTAATCACTATCTTTTAATATGGATACGATGTCGTTCTTTCTGACATTACCAAGCACTAACTTGCGCGACATTATGCATGGTAAAATATCGCCTTCTGCGGTTATCCCCAGTTGGTGTCCGTAACAGTTGTGGTATTTTGCATGATGGCAGAAGCTGTTAACATCAACCTTGCCAAAGCTGCTTGTTTTGTCGTACATAAGCCCAAGGAATTTCGTAGAGTAGAAGTCGTTATGCGGCAGGGGATAAAGGAATTCCAATCTAATCCTGTTCGGGTTGGTAAAAGGACTGTATAAAGCGTATGCGTCCTCAATCTCGTTTTCGTTGAGCCTATTAACTAGGAACGTAAGCGTATACCGGACATTGTCTGAGGCGAGCAAGGAAACATTATCAAGCACCTTGCTGTGCATTTCGGAAACACCGGTTATTTTTCTATACGTGTCATCGTTACTGCCCAACACTTGCACGTTAAGTTCGGCGTTATACTTCTTAATGCACTCCAAGATTTCATCGTTTAATAAAGAACCGTTCGTGTATATTAGAACCCTATATATGCCCTGAGCTTTCGCATGCGCCAGCAGCTTTTCCATCAGCGAGAACTGCAAAAAAGGTTCTCCTCCAACAAATGTCACTTGTTGGCAGTTTAATTTGGCTAACTGGCCGAGAATGTCTTTCCACTGATCGATATCCCTTATCGTGCTACCCTCGTTACGCGCCCATCTTTTACATCCGGTTTTTCTGAAAAGTGTGTTATCCCCTTCTTTGCAGAACACGCAGTCGAAATTGCACATTGTATCCAGCTCGATAAAGGCATTGCCAACCGCATAATTCGAAGGCGCTACCATCTCTACAGCGGGGTGCTGGCCGACGTAAAACCTCTCCACATACATTGGAGTTTCGTAGTACATTCCTACGCTCATACCAACTAGCGTGTCCAAGAAACCAAGTTCAGTATCCGTTATTCTGTCTAACGGTATATTGCTCTCGCATTTATTTAATAAATTTAGCTTATCTTCATCAATCGATATCATGTCTCCAGTAGAGACATTGTAGATGCAGCCTTTTGAAAGGCCATCGACCAGGTAACAATAAGCATTCAACCTGAAATGCCTTTTCACTACTATCAACCCCTTTGACTATTTAATCAGCACCTCATAAGCTTCATGAAATGAATAATCGAGCAAGTTATCAAACGCCCTTGGATTAGCTTCCAGTGTTGAGTACACCATCTCGAGTATTTTTGGTATTGTGGTGCGCCTTTTTTCGCAGAATTCCTGGTTAAAGACCAACTCGTTATCTCTTACGAAATGCATGAAACACACCTCACACAGCCTGCTAAAACCACAGGTGCCGCAGTTCTCGTGCAGCAAGGACACATATTCATTTACTAAACGGTTGACTTTGTCGAAATCGATCCCACGATCGATATCACCTATAGAAAACTGTTGATTGACCCTTTCACACACATAGAACCGGCCGTCGGGATCAACGGAAAGCTTGCTAGTAGGAATGCAAGAGTTGTTTAAAATCGGCTGGATACCTTTCGCCCGATTCTTCAAGAAAAATAGCCCTAGAAAGATGGAGTACATGGTACTAGAAGGAGTTTTATCATTGATAATGTCGTCCAGGAAACGTGCTCTGATCTTGCTCATAGAATTTGTCAAGCTATTACGATCGGTTTCCAGCAAACCCCTTGAGTACAAATCATCTAAATCATCATAGTAGTTTGTATAAAATGGATTAATCTCGCCAAGAAATACGCTGAAGGGAGAGAACATATCCCTTTTCTCTTCAAAGAAATCAACCACCTGGCATATGTCGGTGAATGAATCGTAACAGCTATTGAATGTAATGATCTGCTCAAGGCCTTGTTTTTGTTTTTCGGTTTGAAAATCAGTCAGGTTCTTTATAATTTGGTTAAACGTACCTTTGCCGTTCTTAAAAACTCTTTTACGGTCATGTTCGTACTCGTTACCGTCCAAGCTTACTGTTACCATTATGCTGTTCTCTATCGCGAGGCGAATGAACTCGTCGTCGATCAGGGTACCGTTTGTTGTAATATAGAAAACCGTCTTCGGATCTTTGGCGCGGCAATAATCAACAACTTGCTTTATTAAGCCTAACTCCATTAACGGTTCTCCCCCATAGAACACTATGGCGGGTGCTTTCTTGAATCCGGATTTCACCCGTTCTTTGTGCAGCTCCATATAGTAATCTATGGCTTTCCTAGCAACATCAAACGTCATGTGCTTATTCGAGTAACTTTTAATAAGAGGATAGCTGTCAGAATAAACGCAATACTTACAGCGAAGGTTGCACTTCTCCGTAGCTATTAAGATTAATGCTGAGGAAGGTGTATGTAATACCGTATGCTCATTTATTACTGGGCTTGTACGTTTTGAAGGATCTTTGTAGAAAAAACCATTCCTAATCAGAGTTTCGATATAACCATAAGAGCCCCCCGCATCTTTATGGTTATACGTTGTTTTCAACTCCCCAATTATGTCATTTTTTTCGTGGTCGTTGAAATGTGTTATAAGGTAATATACGTCATCCGGACAGGGAATGACCATGCCGGAAACGTTATCGAAAATATACTGGTTACCGCTCTCGGTTGAAAATCTATATGCGTTGAGCTGCGCACCTTGCATTACTACGCCTCCTTTGATTCCATTCTTTTGATTTCCGTTTACCGCTTATATCTTCATAAGAGAACGCTTCTCTCCCAAAAGATACTGCTATGTCTAATGCAAGATGCATGATAGGACGTTGCGGGACTATTAATTCAATTTAAAGCGGCCTTTCTAAACGCATAAACCCAAACCCGTTAGCTAAAACACCTGTCAAACGTTCACTTTGCTTACCTGACAATCTTACTAACGCTTATCTCTTAATCTCATATCCCAAGGTCTAAGTGTAGGGGAAAATCCCAGAGAACCAAATCAGCTACGCTTATAGTTAGGACATGCTATACGAAATACCATAGCGCTCCAAACAGAGAAGCTTCCGGACCAAAGAAGAAGCATGTCAATGCACACGAACCAAGGCATGTAAGCCCGCCTCCGACTTGCTCTTCCGCAACCTCTTTATTGATTATTTGCATCATTCTCACCTCCTCTTTAATTGCTCCGAACAATGTTTAAATCAGCGAGAAACTAAGGTTGCCCAACGCTTCGACTATAAAGCGTATGATACTAACGCCACCGTGGTGTAAACCAGTGAAACAACGCAAGCAGCCGTGCAGAAAAAAGCACAGGCAGGCCAACCCCCAACTTGATCGTTTTGAGTCGTGTTGTTGATGATCTCCATTTTGCCCCTCCCTTCTGGACGCATTGGGCTCCCCTACACTTAGACAGGAGGATAATAGCAAGCCTTGAATACCTTGCGTTAAGCCTTATCAATACGCACTACTTCAATCCCTATGTGTCTTATTATTGTTTGGTCGTATTCTGCTTTCGTTTTTTGATCTAAGTTCTTGCCTTGCTATCTTATGGTTTTTTTAGTATTTTCATGGTCGTACTTTTCGACATGCGACTTGTTGATATGTTTAAGGTTGCTTGATTCTTTGCAGGACAGAGTTCTCACTTGCGCTCACTCTTCGCAACCTTATAGTCCAGCTACATAACTCACTCATGATACGCTTAGTTAATAGTAGGATAGCATTTTCTCGCTGTTAGATAAATTCCTCATATTAACCATTTATGACTACATGTGACTGCGCCTCATTTGCCTGCAACATAATCGCCGGCAATGTCCACAAGCGGCTGGCCGATCCCTACACGTCACAGGCTTGCGATCGATAAAATGATAGTTAACAACTTCTAACTTCGAGGATGTCGTGTGGTGGGATATGAACCCCTTTGACCATAGTGAACCGGAGGACTACCCGCTTCTATGTAATGGAAAACAAACGGGGCCCGATAACGACGTTGGGAGAAAATGTTATCAATTTCTTAGAAAGTATTGACTTTCTTGGATATGAGCCCGCCAGCTTGAACCAGTAGCTAAGAGTGAATGGCAACCTGTAGAATCGAGGTAATGAAAGGAATGGTTGCCATGGGAAGAAC
>PFFU01000187.1 GCA_002783345.1 Candidatus Aquicultor secundus | reverse complement strand
CCTTGCCGAGGATCCACTCGATATCAAACTCATGCTCGCCGACGTAAGCGCGGCGGATGCGGTCGTACACATCATCCAGGCTGTAGTTTACCGCCTGGCTAATACTTTGATAGAGCGATTTGCCCTCTATTAACTGGCTCTTTACTCCCGAGTTGCCCGCCGGGATGCAGAACATGGCCACAATCGTCTTGTCGCTCTCTTTTGATTTGAGCTTTTGGTTAAGCTCGGCAAGCGCATCGATGAAAAGATCGATGCCCTTGCAGCGCATCTCGTAGCGGCCAAGGATGAAGTAGAAGAGCGTCTTTTCAATATCGAACGAGTAATACGGAAAGAAGTAGTACTGCGCGAACTTGCGCAGGTACTTGCGATACTCGCGGTGCATATAGGTGATATCCTGCACGGTTGGAAACATCGCCATGTTCAGGCCGTTTGGCAGGATGACATCGGGCTTGCGCCCGTAAAACACCTCGGCTTCCCTGCCGGTGATCCCCGAAACCGTAGTCAGCGCATCCGCGTGAAGCGCGGTGGCTTTCTCCAGGCTGTGCTTGGCGGTAATCCCGATCTCGCGGGCCTTCTCATCGGCGTTGATTGAATCGATCTCGGCGTAGAAGTTGATACCGGCCGATGCCAGGCAACGCCCCAAGAACGTGGCGTGCGTCGTAAAAACGGTTGAGAACTCAAGATCGGTGCTGTCAAGGTAAAGGATAACGCCGCCGGTCAGCCACTCATGGGCGTGAACGATGAGGTTTTCCTTCCTTAAGCCTATCCGCTTGATGGATTCGATGAGCTTGCCGACCGCCAGCGAAAACGCGACCGGCTCGTCGAAATCGTAGCCGCAGAACAGCGAGTCAACGCCGTAGCGGTCCCAAAGGCTCGCTTTAAAAGCATCCAGGTTGTTGAACTCGCGTCCGAAGTCAACCAGGATAACTTGCGGCTCGGACTCTAAAAGCCATGTGCCGAAATGAAACTCGATCCCCTCGGGCGCGAGGTCCTTTTGCGCCTTAATGAGAAACGAAGGCATCGGCCTTTCAATAAACTGGCTTTCGGATTTGCCGGGTAAGTACGGGCCGATCAGAAAATAATTATCGCCGTACTCCTCCTTGACCAATGCGGACTTGGACTCGAGGACGGTGTAGATACCGCCCACTTTGTTTGCTACTTCCCATGAAACTTCGAACAAATACGGTGAATCGCCCATTTTTAAAAGCCTCCAACCGGTTACTGAGCCCTGCCCACCTGCCCCAGTTGTCTGGCTACCGCGTTCGGCAACTCCACACCGGGTACCGGCAGGTCAATCCCAGGTACCGGAATATTTAGGTCGGCAACCGGGGCCTCAAAGACTATGCGAGGCGCCTCCTGTTGCTTGTTCGCCACCTTCATACCTGCTAAAAAGTCCTCGACTCGATCGATAAAATCAACCAGGACGTTCGTAAAATAGATGTACGCGTCGTGCGGGCGCTCATAAGCATTGAAGTACTTATGCACGTCCCCATCGTTAAACCACTTCGTGCACATATAGTAGAAGTGGTCCGACGTCTGCAACTGCCTCCAGGTCTTTAAAAGCTCGAGGTCTCGCGTGTCTTTCACTTTCTCCTCGAGCGCGTAGACCGCCTTGATCGTGGCCTGCTGCATTTCATTCCCAAGCCATGCGGACAGGTCACGCTCGGTATCGGCCCATGAAACAGGATACGGCATAGAAAGCGTACCTACGGGGTGATACCTGTCGGCCTCCTCAGAGACGGTCACAAAATCCACGTCGGGATGTCGCAGGATCGCTGCGGGCAGGTGGCGCATGAAGTTAAATACGCCGGTGTTCTCCCATTGGTGCTCTCCAAACGTCTCGTAGTCCATGAACAGGTTGATCACCTGTCCCGAGCCGTTTATCGAGTGCACCCAGTTGGCGAACTTATCCGCGGTTAGCGGCCATCCCTTCCAGTCCTTATTAGAGAACCTAAAAGCGATATCGTCTGAAAGGCGATAGTTCTTTAGGAGTAGCTTAACTGGAAATCCCTGGGTTTCGTAGACAAAATTAGGGCTGCGCCATCCAAGGATAGCATCCCATCCCTCACATAGTACGGCCTTGAAATGGAACCGTTTGATAAGATGCGCAAGGTAATCAAAGTAGACGAGTTCGGTGTTTCTGAAAACGTTCGGGACTTGCCCGAATAGACGGGCGATTAAAAGCATATGGTCGAGCACCTGCTCGAAGAACTCCTCCTCGGAATAAAGCGAGGCGAGCGAGTGGTAATAGGTCTCGCTTAAAAATTCCACGCAGCCGGTGTTTGCCAGACGCTGAAAGCTCTCGATTATTTTAGGCTCGTAGTCCATTGCCTGGTCCAGGAAGACCCCGGAGACCGAATAGCTTACCTTAAAGCGTCCCTCGAACCGCTCGATGAGTTCCAGAATGAGGTTATTTGCCGGATAGTAGCATTTTTGAGCGACTTTGCGCAGGATTTCGGCGTTTTTCTTCTCGTCGAAGTAGCCGGGCTCGCGCCCTATGTCAAATAAGCTGAAGCGCTTCAACCGCACGGGCTGGTGCACATGAAAGTAGAAACACACGCTAGGCATAAGCAGCTTCCTTTACGGTATCGTTATAGACACCGATGAGTTTGCCGGCGGCCAGATCCCAGGTAAGACCGCGTACCTCTTCCTGCGCCTTTGCCACCATGCTCTTCGCGTAGGGCTCGTTTTTTAGAAGGGTCACGATAGCAGTTGCCATCTTGTCGATATCCCAAAAGTCGACCGCAATACAGCTTCGAACAACCTCGATGACGCCGGAGTTTTTGGAGACAACAACCGGCGTTCCGTTTTGGATAGCCTCAAGCGGCACGATACCAAACGGCTCGGAGACCGAAGGCATCACGAACACATCGGCCATCTGATAAGTTAAGTCCATCGCTTCATCGCTTATCCATGAGCTAAACAGAAGCTTTCCCGTCAAACCTTCGCGCGCCGCCATCTCGACCATCGACGCCTGCATATCCCCTGAGCCGATCATTAAAAACTTTACATTTGCGAATTGATCGGTTACCTTTTTCGCCAGGCGCACGTAGTAATCAGGGCCCTTCTGGTAGGTAATCCTGCCGATGAACAGCACCAGTTTATAGCGTCGCTTAAGGGGATGTTTTGGAAAACGTTCGATAGAGCGCGGCTCGATGCCGTTGTGAACCACGCTTATCTTGCGCGGGTCGATGCCGTAGTACTTGGTGATAATGGACTTTGTGTAGTTACTCACCGCAACAATCCGATCGGCGGCCAGCATTCCACGCTTTTCTACATCATAGATTTGCGAGCCGTCATGGCGATCGATTTCCGTGGCGTGGATTTGGGCGATAAACGGTACCTTTTTACCCCGCGCCGCCGCGACCTTGCGGGCGGCAACCGCCGCGGGAAAGGTCATCCAGTCATGCGCGTGAATCACACCGTAGTTGGCGCGCTTGGCAACCTCCATGACGCCTTTTGCGTAAAGATTAACGTGCATATGCTCGGCGCTTTGAAAACCGCGGAAGCACGTGCCGCAAACGACCTCGCCGGGGCCCGCAGCATAGCCGCGCATCAGCGAGCACTGGTGGCGCATTACAAACTCCATGCACAGGTGCTCATCCTGGAAATCGCGATCGATTCCGGCCAACGCGTAGGTTGAAGCATCGTGCACATCCATCCATTCGTAGCGCGCGTCATGGAATTTTTTAGGAAGAACAAAGGATATGGATGCACCGCGGCGTGCGAGGCCTTTAGTCATGCCCTCGCAAGCCCTGCCGAGACCACCGGAATGATACGGGGGCAGCTCCCACCCCAACATTAGGACGTTAATTGAAATCCTCCACGGTTGTAACTATTACTGCGATTTATAGGTATATTTGTACGGTGACTCTTACTTGAAAAACTAGATCATCTATCCCCGAGCAAGCATCGGCTAGATTAATTATACTCCCCTTGCCGGCAATCGCCAGCACTTGCTTACAAGTTTTCTAACTTGTTTCGTACTTTAGTTCCTTCTACGGAAAGCGAGCGAACTCCTTCAATAAATTCGAAAAGTTTCAAGATTTAATTGTCGTTCATCACCTAGGAGCCTGTTGCAAAACTATCCCCAAACAAGCGCAAAATAAGGCGCTGACATACTCCCACGGCTAAAGCGCGTGGGATTCTGGCATCAACAGCGATTGCCCGAGAACGGGTCTTACATCGCCTCCACCAAGAGAAGATGCCCCTTCTCTTAAAATGTTGAGAGCGGCGGCTACGTCTCGCTCGATAATCTCGTGGCAATGAGGACAACGCCAACGCCGGTCACTTAACTCAAGATGTTCATTGATACAGCCACAATGCGGGCACAGTCTACTCGAAGGGAAGAACGGGTCTATAAGGGCAACAACCTTGCCTTTCTTGTTAGCTACATATTGCAAGACGTTTAAGAACATACCGAAAGCAAGGTCGCTCACCTTGCGACCCCAAAGGCGCTGCATCCCCTTGAGATTTAGTGTTTCAAAGAACAGGTAGTCATAGCGCTCCGTTAAGTCGTGGGAGAGCTTAAAGAACCAGCCAAGGCGCTTGTTGGCGATAGCCCGGTGTGCTCTTGCTAGACGCGCCCTCGCCTTGCGGCGGTTGTTCGAGCCTTCGGCCTTTCGGGAAAGGCAACGGGAAAGCGCTTTGACGCTTTTCAGACTCTGTTTGAAAAGCTCTGGTGAGGCTATCTCGTAGGACTCGAAACCATCATGCACGGTCAAGAAGGATTTTAGCCCAAAATCGAACCCCGCCATTTTACCGGACGTGGGTCGCACTTTGGGGTCGTCCACCTCGACCGAGAAACAAAGGTACAAGTCATAGAGGGCGTCGCGCTTAATCGTCACCGTCTTAACATCACCGACGAGAGTCCTGTCTCGACACATTTTGTAGACTCGTTTGCCAATTTGGGCTCGGCTGTCACCCAGCAGCTTCCACCCAGCTTGCTTTAGGGTATAGCTCTTGTACTTGCGGGTTTTCTTAAATAAGGGTGGAGCGGTTTTGATGCCTGCTTTTAGGTTACGAAAGAACAGCCGATAGCCCCTGTCAATACGTTGCGCTATCTCTTGAAGTGCCTGGGAGGGGATATCATTTAGCCATGCGTAATGGGGACGTTTCTTAAGCTTGGTGAAGTGCTTCATTAGAGCATACTGGTTGAGATGCTTATCGTAAAGCCTATAGTATCGCCTGTGCAGGGCTATCCCGTGGTTATACGCCCTGCCGGCCAGGGTAATCGTCTGGTGCAGGTGCTTGTTCTTCTTTGAATTATAGAGCTTGTACTTATAGGTGACTCTCACTTGTTCTTTTGCTCCTCGATATATTTCTTAATGGAGGCTTCAGAAATATGCCCGACCGATTCTACATAGTAGCTTCTGGTCCACAGTGTCGGCAATCTTGACCTTAAGCTTTTAAACTCTTGTCTTAATGTGCGAGATGTATAGCCTTTGAGCTGCTGAACGATATAGTGCGGCGCTTTAGTTGGCGTGGCTTTAACGAACAGATGAACGTGCTCAGGGAGCACTTCAAGGGTTTCAATGGCGACCCCAATTTCAGCTGCCTTCTCGTGCAAAAGTTCCTTGAGCCTGGCTTCAACGTCGTCTACCAATACCTTGCGGCGATACTTCGGACACCAAATGATGTGGTAGCCCAGATTGTATACAGCCTTATTGCTGGTCGTCCAGCGGTTATTGTTCATACAAACATTATACAATTAACAGCTATATAATGCACACAGCGAGGATGCCATTCATCCAACGGGTAGAACTCGTTGGATGAATGGCGGGTTCATCGTAAATCTTCGCGGCTTAAAAACTCTTCAAGTCCAACTGTGCTCAGTGCCTGCAATTTGCGAAGTGTATCTTCAAGGTATTTTAACTTGGACTCTACAATCTCTCGTTCAGCTGGCAAAACGACCTTCCTTAATTCGCTTTATTAATGCCTGATAAATCAAAGCCCGCATCGGTTTTTCATCTAAATAACGATCTATAGCTTTGGCTTCAAACGTGACTCTACTTACCTCATCGCGGCAAAATAAAACTTTCCTTTCGCGAATTACCTGGTAAGCTAAAAGCGATGGTGCCTGATTTAGAATAACAACGTCTACCTCATCGGTGTGCAAAGCTTGAGCTGCCCTTCCTATAAAATCGAGCTGTTTGTCAAAATATTCCTCGGCTGGCAGCTGAGATTCAAACAACACAGCAATATCGACATCGCTAAGAGGCCCAACTTTGTTCGTTGCGTAAGAACCAAATAAATAAATGGCCACAACATTCTCATCGGCAGCCAATCTATCTACCAAATCTCCAAAAAAAGCACGGGGGTCATGCTCAATGCGCTTAAATTTAATCATTTAACATGCCTCAATTATAAAAAGATGCAATAGGCAGTATCGCTTTATGGGCAATCTTTCATCTTATTATAACATTAACAGAATATCGGAAATAGGTAAGACATTGAAAACGTTTGTTAACAAACTCGGTTCCAACATAAACCTGTGTTGGATAGAAGACGAGAAAGTTCTTCACGCTTACCCTGCCTATAAACAGGAAAGGCCTCCGGGCTTTTAGCCTGGAGGCCTTATAGAATCGGCGGCCAACTTCCCACCCCGTCTCCAGGGCAGTACCATCGGCGCTTAAGGGACTTTAAGCTTTTCGTGTTCGTGAATGGGAATGGGTGTTGCCAACTCTGATTGAGGGTCTGGCCGTTTTTTTCTTGGCTTCATCTTTAACATAAAGAACCCTTCCGCTTTTCGCCTCATAGAATGGTTGCTTCTCTAAGTCAAACCTGCGCACAAACTTTAAGAACATAAATGAAGCAACCGCTGCTTCAACCATTAGAGCTATAAAAGCAACATCCGGCGAGATGATCTTCATCTGGTAAAGTACCGGGCTGATATCCACAAACACATGAAGAAGGATGGCGGCTATAAGGCCAAGAGCGAATCTGTAGATATTCCTAAGTAGGCCAAATAAAGGAAACAAAAGAAAAACAATATGATAAAGAGTAGCCATAAAGCGCTCGGTCATATATTGGCAAAGACTAGCAATTAATTTATTATATTAGTAGGAAGAGCAAATGCAGTGTTGTGCGCACCTTTACAACGAGTTCTATAACAACCGATATAATTATTAAGCAAGCACTTGAAATTTGTTAAGCGTATTACCTGTAATTATGCTTATTGTGGAAATGTAGGATCACTTTTTAGCGAGGTTTTGTGTTTATCCATACGGGTAAGATTTCTTCTAGAAGGAGAGTGCCATGGCTACTAAAAAGGAACAATACGAGCAAGATTTAATTAAGTGCGCAGGGAAATATGTCGCAGTTTCAGACCATACTGTCATAGCTTGTGGCCGCTCGATCAGCGAAGTAGAAAAAAAGGTAAGCAAGCTCAAGAAAAACGTTAAACGCCCCATTATCTTTCCTCTGCCTAAGAATGCAGGAGGGCACAACTCCTTTAATGTGGTATGATTACGAGTTCATGGGTGTTGGGTCTGGCTTTATTCATGGACCACTAGTAGATTTCGAGATTCTAGCCCCAGAACAGAAACCTTTCGCTACAATGGGCCTGGTTGATTCGGGCGCCCATACTTCATTGCTCGATATTGCAATAGCTAAACACTTAAAACTACCAGTACAAAGAAAAGAAAATTTGGTTGAAGGCTCAGCCGCAGATGGAAAGAGTATTAAGGTCTACCGCTATCCGGTGAGGGTTAGATTTAGTAGTGTTATATTTGAGCTTGATGCACGGTGGACCAGATTATCAGACCCAAAAACAAAGGTAGTTTTGGGGAGTAATTTGCTTGGCCGAGCGGATTTCTTCAAGCACTTTAAGATTATGTTTGACCAGCAGAATGAACGCTTCTGGATTAAGATTAATCCAAAGAAAAAACCTTAACTATTAAAATCAATAATTATTAATAGCATCTGCGCTGGGTAGTTTGAATAAAACACAAGTTTGTACTTTTGCGGTTTGTTGACTTCTCATGATAGGCCCAACGCTTAAGTTCACCGACCGCTACGTGGATGGGCCGGGTAGCGGTTGGTAGAACGCTTTGTCATGCGATGATCTCATTTAGCCCTTCGATTACTTGAGCGATTTCTTCTTGCGAGGCCCTACTGATTAGCTTGCCAATCCGCTCCACGGAAAGCGTTCGAATCTGGCTGATCTTAATCCAATATCTCTTGGGCAAATTCGAGCTCGTTAATTCAAGCGTTAATGGAAAACCGGCTCGTTGCAGTTTACTCGTTATTGCGACTGCTATAACCGTGCCCGAGCACTCGTTAAAAACATCGTGACTCAGGATCAGTACGGGCCGGAGTCCCGCTTGTTCGTAACCGCGGACAGGATTAAGATCGGCCCAGCGGATTTCGCCCCTTAATATTCCGGCCATGCGGCGATATCCTCATTTAGTCCTTCTTCGGCCATCGCTTTTTCGAAAGTCGGATCAAGTTTTGCACATTCCAAAGACAGTCGGCCTTGTTTCACTTTCCGCAACTTATCCGATACGGCTTCTTGAATGGCTTGGCTACGATTTTGGAAGATATGTTCATTGACCAATCTATCTATCTGTTCAACATATTCTTCATCTAACGTGATTGCGATCTTTGCTTTACCCGTAGCGGAACACCTCCCTGGTATTACTATATATCATACCACGGATTTTTTTATTCGATAACGCCTGAAATCAGCGGCGGCGGCTCTTTTTGGAGTCGTCTAGATCGATGTTATTATTTACCTGCTTTTTTCATTTTCTTCTCAAGCTGTTTCTCTTTTAGTGTTTTTGCTGGTTTCTTTTTTACATCTTTCTTAACAGTTTGACCCTTAGCCATGATTTTTCTCCTTCTCGGATGCCGCTTCTAAATTGCGCACTTCTTCGACCGCTTCCTTTTGACTATTATCTAGAAACCGCTGCTATATCTCTCTGGCCATAACCAAATCCTTGCCTGTCGAGTTGCCTAACTCCTTGGATCTGACCCCGACGCCCTTGAAGCCCCATTTTTCGTAAAAGCCAATCGCACGTTCGTTTCGCTCCCATACCTGGAGCCACATTGATTTGCGAGCGGAGCGCCGAGATTCTTCAATGCATTCGCTCATTAGGGCGGAGCCAAGACCACGCCCTATAGAATCGTGAAGCAGATAAAGACGTTCCAGCTCAATTGGGTTTTCACTTGCAACAATCGCGGGTGCTTCGTGTGTCCATATAACTCTTCTTGTAAGCGCCTTATTTGACCTTACAACATATCGACGGGGCTTTTAACCCCAGCGGGTCCACGATTGAGGACGTGGGTGTAAATCATCGTTTGAATGCCGGAAGGTACGTCGTCCCTATCCTCGGGTTATCTTGGTATGGTGGGAGTAATTTGTTAGCTCTCTAAATCTAAATATCTGTCTATGTCAAGCGATCCGTGAAAGACTCCCAATATGTCTATGATGTTCTTTTTCTCCCTGTACAAGTATGCAATTCGATAATGACCATATAGCAGTATTCAGATTGTTCCTTCTTTTTCAGATCGATAAATGTAACCGATGTCGGGGAATTGTCTGAGTGTTTGCGCCTTCTCATAAATGCCTTCTATAACTTTGATCGCGGCATCTTGGTCATCTTCGGCAATGTAGTCGTAAATGTCGGCAAGCCATATTTCAGACTCGGGAGTCCACCTTATTTCTGCCATGCTTTTATCCGGTGCCGCATTTCTTCATTTGATATAACGCGTTCTTTTCTGGAGTCTTTAATACCTCTCTCAATCATGCGTTCAAATGCGAGCTCACGGATTAACTCATCGTAGGTTGCATCGTCTGGCTGCGATTCTATGATTTCTTGAACTCTACGCTTCGCCGTTGGCATTTTGGTGTCCCTCTTCATTTAATGCACTCTTTAAATTATTATACCGAAAACCTGCTAGAATTGGCATCGTGTTATTTTTATTGTGGCTAACGGCTTGCGGAGCGTGTCGGCTGGAAGCGCTTGTTGGGCGGTGTTTTACGCCTTCGATTTTCTTGGCCAAAGAAAGGATGTTTTTGCCCTATACTCTCGATAAGCCTCGCCAAACCGAATCTCCAATTCTTGCTCCTCATACACCTTGAGAAATATTATCCATGCCGGAGCGACCAACACTAATACCCAAACTATAAACATCGCTGACTGTAACCACAAACCCACCGTTACCAGACATGCAAGTGTCCCCAAGACCATCGGATTACGTGTCCTGGCATATAACCAATTAGTCGCTAATCGGCGACTGAGTGCTATTGCAAACGGCGCCCCTAGCCCTCGTAGGGCAAGGTTTGCCACTGTGAGCAGCGTGAAAGCTCCTGTGATATACACCAGGATTATCCCAAAACTGCGTGGAATAGGAATGACCAGACCCCGCCAGGCGTTACCCGTTTGGATCGCTTTTATAATAGCGATACCGAGTAACACCATCAAGATTGCATGCACAACTGTGGTAACCCAC
>PFFU01000058.1:4315-14687 GCA_002783345.1 Candidatus Aquicultor secundus | reverse complement strand
ACTTTTGCAAGGTTCGCTTCGCATCTGGATATCTGCAAGCCTAAGTATCAGTATCATCCCCACTTGTCGCAAAGCCTATCCTCCTTGCGATAGTAGCCGCAATAACGGCCTTTATAAAGTCGGGAATGATAAACGGCACAGCGCCCGCCAGGATGGCTTGGACCGGCGTTAATCTGGATATCAGGGCGAGTTGAACAACGCCCAGCGTATAGATAATCAGCACACCGGCGCTCATCGCTATAATGAGCTTGCCGGTAGTATTGCCGATTTTTGTAACGATAATCCCGACAATAAAAGCCGCCGCTATAAATCCAAGAAGATAGCCTCCCATCGGGCCGATGACAACGCCAAGCCCCGCCGCGCCCTTGGCAAACACCGGAAGCCCTATAGCCCCCATTAACACATAGATAATCATACTGAGGGTCCCGTAAAAGGGCCCCAAGACCGCCCCGGCGAGCAGTGGAACGAAAACTTGTAGCGTTATCGGTACGGGACTAAAGGGGAGCGGTATGGCTATTTGAGCGGCAACAGCGGCAAGTGCGGCTAGAAGTGCGGCTTTTACCATCGCGGATATATTCATGAGAGCGCCTTCTCCTTCTAATTGTAAACCATATTATTATTTATGGTTTACAATTATAGGCGAGCGTTATCTTAAGTCAAGCGTTGTTTCTTGACGCTCACATCCCCGGCGGCAAACGACTTGATCTCCCCACCGGGCAGTTGTATCCGTATCGCGCCGGATTGATCGACTCCAACAAACTCGCCCTCGACCTCACCATGCAGCATACGTAAGATAATATGCCGGCCAAACATCCGACAACGCTTCATCCATTCGTCCAGAATTTCCTGCCAGCCCCCCGCGAGCAAGGTTTTGCTCCTATTCTCTAGCTCGAGGAGCAGTGTCGCGACAAGAGAGCGCCTGTCTATCTTTTTGCCCAGGGCGGCAGCGAGAGTCGTCGCGTGTTCTCGGCTGTCGATGGGGATAGTATCAAGATCGTTGTTGGCGTTAATCCCGAGGCCTATAACCAGGTAGTCGATGCGATCGGATTGAGCGCTAATCTCGAGCAGAATCCCGCAAACTTTCTTCCCGCCGATAAGGATATCGTTGGGCCATTTTATTTCAGGATTTAGACCGGCTGTCTCAATCGCTCGGGCTGCCGCGACAGCGGCCAGAAGGGTGAACTTTGAGGCCTCTTGCAGAGGGATGGCGGGCCGCAGAATTATTGAGAGCCAGATACCGCCCGGTGGGGATACCCATCTGCGGTCAAGGCGCCCTTTGCCCCGACGTTGCTCGTTGGCTATAACCACGGTTCCCTCCTCCGCGCCTTTCTCGGCAAGTTCTTTCGCATAACGGTTTGTCGAGTCGATCGTGTCCTTGTATACGATAGTTCTGCCAAACGTTGTGGTCGCCAGCAGAGGAAATAGCTCTTCGGCAAGAAGCGCATCGGGAGACGACAGCAAACGGTATCCACGGCGTGGCGTGGCTTCAATCTCATAGCCCTTCTGTCTCAGGCTCTTGACATGCTTCCAGATGGCGGCACGCGAGATGGATGATTGACCGGCCAAATCCTCGCCCGAGATATAGTCGCAGTCGCCGTGTTTTTCTTTAAGCGCTTTTATTACCGCCGCCTCCGTCGAGTGCCCCTTCACGTCGCCTCCTGACTAACTTGACTCTCATTCATCGGCTTTCGACCCGTCCGTGACGTCCAGCGAGATATCGAGGGGCTTTGCCGCCTGGGTGATAGCGCCGACCGAGATGCGATCTACTCCGGTCGCGGCTACCGCGGCTATTGTGGCAAGCGTGACACCGCCGGAGGCCTCCGTGAGGGCTTTGTCACCTATCAATGCAACCGATTCCTTGAGCAGAATGATATCCATGTTGTCGAGCAGGATAATATCGGCGCCCGCTTCCAGAGCCTCTTTGACCTCATCCAGGGTCTCGGCCTCTACTTCGACTTTGAGGTCTTGGTTGTAGCCACGCGCCCTGCGCACGGCCTCCCCAATACCGCCCGCCGCCTTGATATGGTTGTCTTTAATAAGAAATTGGTCAAAAAGACCGTAGCGGTGGTTAACGGCACCCCCGACGCGGGCCGCATATTTTTCGAGGTAGCGAAGCCCCGGTGTGGTTTTTCTCGTATCTAGAAGCTGTGCTTTATAGCCTTCGATTTCTTTTTTATAGGTACGGGTCTCAGTCGCAATCCCTGATAGGTGCTGAACGAAATTAAGTGCGGTTCTCTCGGCCCCAAGGACGGCCCGCGCATCACCGGAAACCTCGGCAATTCTAGCGCCGGCTTCGACAAAATCGCCTTCGGAAACGAGGGGTGTAAAAATGATATTCTGGTCGAGATGTTTAAACGTCTGCTCGGCGACGGTAAGGCCCGCGATTACCCCGGGGCTTTTTGCAAGCATCTGCGCGTGCATCGTGATTCCGCTGCCGATGACTGCTTTTGAGGTGACATCGCCCGACGTGCCAAAGTCCTCTTCTATTGCTATGCGTATCGCCTGCTCGATCTCTTTATCCGGCAAGGTGTTATAGCGCAACGGCATCCTCCGTTAAACGGTACTCGATATGACGCAGCCATTCATCGCTTGGCTCGGGATAATCCTCCCGGTAATGAACACCGCGAGATTCTTTGCGCTCCAGCGCGGATCTTGCAACGAGCCCGGCAAGCGTGAGCATATTCTGCAGTTCAAATCCTTCGGGATTGACAAACCCGGCCTTAAGAAGCCCGCTTTTGGAATCAAGTTGAGAAATTGCGTATTCAAGGCCTTTCTCTGAGCGGACGACCCCGACATAATCCGTCATAAGTTTCTGAAGCCACCGGCGCTCCTTCTTAAAATCGATCTCAGTCTGCACCCTATCCATATCACACGCGATGCGAAGGTTGGGGTTTGTCTCCTGCCCCTCTTCCGAGAGTTTCGCGATAACGGTATCGGTAATCCGTTTGCTAAACACAAGGCCCTCAAGAAGCGAGTTGCTTGCAAGACGGTTCGCGCCGTGCACGCCGGTGCATGCGGTCTCCCCCGTTGCGTAAAGACCCGGGATATTGGTACGACCGTCCAGGTCCGTTTTAACGCCGGCCATTGTGTAATGCGCCGCCGGCCTGACCGGGATAAAGTCCTTTGAGATAGTAATCCCGTTCTCGCGACAGTGTGCCCATATATTTGGAAAGCGCTTTTTTAGTTTCTCCTTAGGCAAGTGGGTCGCGTCGAGATAGATCGGGCTATCGTTACAACGGTGCATCACGCGAACCATCTCTCTGGTCACCACATCCCTTGGCGCAAGCTCTGCCAGGGGGTGCCTGCCGACCATAAAGCGCTCACCGTTACAATCCCTCAAGTACGCCCCCGCGCCACGCAGAGCTTCAGTGATGAGAAACCTCGGCATGGAGTCGCTGTCAAGCGCTGTCGGATGAAACTGTATGAACTCCATATCGGTGACTACCGCACCTGCGCGATACGCCATTGCAATGCCGTCACCGGTTGAAATCACGGGATTGGTAGTAACAGAAAACAGTTGTCCGGCCCCGCCCGTAGCCAGGATAACCGCCTTTGCAAAGTGAACGACAAGCCGCCCCGTAGGCTCATCCAGACAGACGACCCCGGCACAGCGTCCATTCTCTACCAGCACATCCAGGCTGAACCTGTGCTCAAACACCTGGACGCTTTTCCACGCCTCGGCCGTTCGGATCAGGGTGGCCTCGATTTCGCTACCGGTGGTGTCCCCTGAGTACAAAATCCTGGCCAGATGGTGCCCGCCCTCCCGTGAGAGCCCGATGTGATCGCCCTGCCAATCGAATTTTGCTCCAAGCCGGATAAGCTCACCGATGCGATCGGAAGCCTCGTTTACGAGGACATCGACGGCTTCCCGATCGCACAAGCCGGCGCCCGCTTCAAGGGTGTCTTTTAGATGCAGCTTCGGAGAATCCTCCGGGCTGACGGCGGTCGCAACCCCACCCTGGGCGTACCAGGTGGCGGTCTCTTTTAGCTCGCTTTTTGTAACGAGGGCCACGTCGAATTGTTTGGATATCTCAAGCGCCGCAGAAAGACCGGCCACACCGCTTCCTACGACTACGACGTCGGTTACTACTTTATCAATGTTGTCCGTATTAAAGTTAACCAAATACCTGGGAATCATTTTTTAGCTTTCAGCTCTTTAAATAAACTTAAACATATCATTGTTTATTAAACAATCTGCAGCATCCTATCAATTGCGCGTTTCGCGAGTGCTGCTATATCTTCGGGTACCGTAATCACGTGTTCCATGTCCTGCAGCGAGAAGAGGACTTTCTCAAGCGTTGTTCTCTTCATGTTCGGACAGATTGCCCGTTCAAACGCGGGATAAAACACCTTATCCGGGTTTTCCTTACGCAGGCGGTGAAGTATCCCGACCTCGGTTCCGATGATGAACTCCTTGGCATCTGTTTCTCTGGCGTAGCGAAGAATGCCCTCTGTGCTTGCCACGGCATCCGCCAGCGCGATTACCTCCGCCAAAGACTCGGGGTGAACGACCGCTTTTGCGTTAGGGTGGGCTTCTTTTTGTTTTGTAAGCTCCTCCGGGGTAATCCTGCGGTGTGTCGGGCAATAGCCCTTCCAAAGGATAATATTTTTTGATGTCTTAGTTGCCGCATAGTGGCCGAGATGCTGGTCGGGAACAAAAATGATCTCATCAGCATCAATCGCCTCGATTATTTTTACAGCGTTGGCCGAGGTACAACAATAATCACTCTCGGCCTTCACCTCCGCGCTTGAATTTATATACGTCACAACCGGCGTTCCCGGGTGTTGAGCCTTAAATTCCCTCAGTTCATCCGCCGTCACCATATCCGCCATGGGGCAGCCGGCGTTGATATCGGGAAGCAGAACGGTTTTAGTCGGCGACAGGATTGCCGCAGTCTCCGCCATAAAATGCACACCGCAGAAAACTATCACATCGGCACTGGTGGCGGCCGCTTGCTGGCTTAAACGAAGCGAGTCGCCGACAAAATCGGCTATATCCTGCACCTCGGCCACCTGGTAGTTGTGGGCGAGAATTATCGCGTTCCGCTCCTTCTTTAACCTCTGTATCTCGTTAACCATATTCGTATCGCAGCTCAAATCACTTACACCTCTTACATATTTTACGGCTTTATCGCCGCTTGCGTCTGTTGGTACCCCGTGCTCATTATAACGCCATCACACTAAACTGCCAATTTTTTCGGCCTTCTGTCCTGCTACTTCGTGAAGATAATCTAATGCTACTTCACCACGGGGAAGTACGATATCCGGCTCGATTTCGAGAAGCGGGACGAGGACAAAAGCGCGTTTTAACATTTCTGGGTGAGGTATGACAAGGTCTTCTTCATTAATTAGTGAGTTGTTGTAGAGAAGAATATCAACGTCTATGGTTCTGGGTCCCCAATGTAGCTTTCTTTTCCTATTAAGGCTCCTTTCAACCGTGTGAGCCAACTCGAGTAGCTCATGGGGCGAAAGATCGGTTGTAACCTCAATAACGATATTGTAAAAATTCTGCTGCGGCACATCCCCGACCGGTTCGGTCTCGTATACCGAGGAGCTTTTCACCAGTTCGACGGCCTCGTGATCAGCGATGGCGCGAACGGCTTGTCTCAGCTGCATAACGCGATCGCCAAGATTCGAACCAAGGCTTAGAAACACCTTTGCCATTTCAACCACTATTTGCTACCACCACTTGCAACCACTACTTATTCCGCTCCCATAATAATCGCGTCGGCAAGCTTGCATGCTCTCGCGACTTCTTTCACGTCATGGACTCGCACGATATTAGCACCCCGGGTAACCCCATAGACAACGCTTGCTATTGTGCCTTCTACACGCTCATCCGCCGGCAGATCAAGAACGGCCCCAATAAACGCTTTTCGAGAGGCACCAAGCACAATCGGATACCCGAGGCTCTTAAACTCAGAGAACCGCCTCATAATCTCAAGGTTATGATCGCGGGTTTTGCCAAAACCGATTCCCGGATCGATAAGGATTTTTTCGCTGGGAAGCCCCGCTGCAATCGCATTTTCGGCTTGCCGGTCGAGCCAATCGGCAACCTCGGCAACAACGTCTTCGTAGACCGGGTTCTGCTGCATATCTCGCGGAGTACCCTTCATATGCATGACGATTACCGGCACATTCCGCTCGATGGCAAGCTCCGGCATCTTTTCATCGCGCAATCCGCTGATATCGTTGATAATGGTAGCTCCGGCGTCAAGCGCGCGCTTGGCAACCTCGGGCTTGTAAGTATCGATCGAGATAGGAACATCAAGCTCACCCGCAAGCGTCTCGATAACCGGGATAGTTCGCCTGAGTTCCTCGTCAAGGCCGACCGGATCGGCTCCCGGGCGCGTCGACTCCCCGCCGATATCAATGATACCGGCTCCATCATCAACCATGCGCTTTGCCAGCTCGACGGCTACCGCGAAATCGAAATTACGGCCGCCATCGGAAAACGAATCCGGCGTTACATTGAGAATGCCCATAATGGTGGTCTTTGCCGCAAGGTCAAGCCTAAAACGGCCGGCCTCTATCACGGGCGGTTGTTTGTCATAGTTGCTAAGCGCGTCCTTAATTTGTCGGACAAGCGCTTTTAGGCCAAATGGCTGCATAACGAGCTTTTCGCACAGCTCATCATACTGGCGCAGCGTGCCCATGAGAATCATATCCACTTTTCGCAGGTCCATCTTATAGAGAACCCAGGGGGCGGCGGCCTCGCCACCGCGCGAGAGCATTTCCTGCTTGATGATATTTGCCGCACGCGAATCGATATCCGAGATAGTTATTATACGATGGATGGCTTTAGACGCCATGATATCGATGCCCTGGGCAGAAACATCCAGCCCTGCAAGCATCGTTCTGGCATCCTCAGGGTTATCTATGCATAAAACTCGTGACCTCACTACCATATCTCCCTTTTATATGTCCCCTTTTACTCACCTTTGATGAGTGACAGTGCCTCGGCACGCGCGGCTCCACGGCTTCTGAAAATACCCCTGACCGCCGAGGTAACCGTAGTAGAGCCGGGCTTTTTTACGCCTCGCATCGTCATACAAAGATGCTCGGCCTCAACGACCACCATAACGCCTCTAGGCTTTAACGCCTCCACCATCGAATCTGCGATTTGTGTAGTCAGTCTCTCTTGAACCTGCAGCCGTTTCGTAAAGACATCCACCACCCGAGCGAGTTTACTAATGCCGGTCACCCTTCCATCCTCGCCCGGGATATAGGCGACGTGAGCTTTTCCGATAAACGGCATGAGGTGGTGCTCGCAGACCGAATAGATCGGTATATCTTTTACCATGATCATCTCATCATGGTTCTCGCCAAACGTTACACCCAGTAGTTTGATCGCATCCTGGTTCATGCCGCTTAGGATTTCCTCGTACATCGAGGCAACGCGCCGCGGCGTATCCCACAGGCCTTCGCGATTAAGATCCTCACCGACTCCCTCGAGTATCAGGCGAACCCCTTGTTCAATCTTCTCCCTGTCCAAACAAGAAACCCCCTTTCAGGCCTAAAAATCGTGCACTCTAAGCTCTTTCAGCAAGTAATTTGCAGATCAACTAGAATATTATGTCATAATTCACGCAAATTGCGAATATGTGAAATACAAAAGGCCACGTAAACGTGGCCTTTTGTATTTCGAATCATATAAGCTTGAACATATAGTTCTTGCGGCCTTAACCTTCGACCGGCCTTAATTTGCCGGGCATATCGAGTACATCCTTACCCTTTGCCGCCGGTTTCTGCTCCTTAACGGGCCCGGTCGTTTCACCGCTAGCTACTTCTTTTGGGAGAAGTTCTTTTCCTTCAAGAATCAACTGCAACTCGCCCTTTTCCAGCGTCTCTCTATCGATAAGACCTTGCGAAATATGATCGAGAATTAATTTCTTCTCGGTTAATATTTGTTTGGCCCTCTTGAACGCCTCATCGACCATACGCCTGATCTCTTTATCGATCTCATAGGCGATCTCCTGGCTGTAATCCGGGTGTGAAGCAAAGTCGCGCCCCAGGAACACCTGGTCCTGCTTCTGGCCGAGGGTGAGCGGCCCGAGCTTCTCGCTCATACCGTACTCGCACACCATCTGACGGGCAACTTTTGTCGCTTTATCCAGATCGTCATGCGCACCCGTCGTAACTTCGCCGAAGACCATCTCTTCCGCAACCCGACCGCCAAGGAAGACGGCGAGATTGTCGGTAAGTTCCGATTTCGATACCAGGAACTTATCCTCGGTCGGGAGCGTCAGGGTGTACCCAAGCGCCCTCCCGCGCGGGATAATCGATATCTTATGAACCGGGTCGGCATGCTCAAGCGTATGTGCGACCAACGCGTGCCCGGCCTCATGATAGGCGATTATCTTCTTCTCTTTCTCGCTTATCAGGCGGGTCTTTCTTTCAGGACCCGCGATAACTCTATCGATGGATTCCTCAAGTTCCAACATGTCGATCTCTTTTTTACCGTGACGCGCCGCCAAGAGCGCCGCCTCGTTCACCAGGTTGGCAAGATCCGCGCCGGTAAATCCCGGAGTCCTGCGGGCGAGAACATCGATATCGATATCCTTTGCAAGCGGCTTACCCTTTGTATGAACTTTAAGAATCCCCAGCCTTCCATTAAGATCCGGCCTGTCGACGACGATCTGGCGATCGAACCTGCCCGGGCGCAGTAGCGCCGGGTCAAGGATATCCGGCCTGTTGGTCGCCGCGATAAGGATAACGTTATCCTTAATGTCAAAGCCATCCATCTCAACCAGTAATTGGTTAAGTGTCTGCTCGCGCTCGTCGTGGCCTCCGCCGAGACCGGCACCCCTGTGCCTACCGACAGCATCGATCTCATCCATAAAGATGATACACGGGGAATTTGCTTTAGCCTGCTCAAACAGGTCACGCACCCTCGATGCGCCGACACCGACGAACATCTCGACAAAGTCAGAGCCGCTTATCGAGAAGAACGGTACTCCGGCCTCGCCTGCAACGGCGCGCGCCAAAAGCGTCTTGCCGGACCCCGGAGGGCCGTAAAGCAGAACACCTTTTGGGATCTTCGCGCCAAGTGCCTGAAATTTGGATGGGTTGGCCAGGAACTCCTGTATCTCGTGCAATTCCTCAACCGCCTCATCGACACCCGCAACGTCTTTAAACGTGACCCGCGGAGAGTCTTTGGTGAGGCGCTTTGCACGGCTTTTTCCAAACGACATCACCTTGTTGCCGCCACCCTGCATTTGCTGGAGCATAAACATCCATATCCCAAGGATGAGAACGAACGGCAAGAAATTCAACACTATCGATAACCAAACCGTCTCTTTTTGTGGGTCGACGGTTATCTGCACGTTATGTTTTTGCATCTGTGTGACCAGTGTCTGATCCTGTGAAGGATAGTAGAGCGTAAATTGCCCGCCCTTATTATAACTGGCCTTGTACTGCCCATCGAGCCTGTGGTCCTTATCAAAAATCACAACTTTGGCCACGTGCTCCTGGTTAACCTGCTTGACGAAATCAGTATATTGCAGCTGATCCGGTTTCGCTGTGGGCTTGAGAGCCGTCGTTGCCAGCAAAACAATCACTAAGAGTATTAAAAACCAGAAGCCGGCGCTTCTAAAAAGCCTTTTCAAACAAGCTTCTCCTCATTTGTTTCATAACTGAAATGCTACCACAATTAATGACTCTGAACAATTTATACATATTCTCTATTTTAACCTTTATAGTATCGCGTCATCCTCATACACAGAACGCTTCAAGGTTCCTATAAAAGGAAGATTTCTATACATCTGCGCATAGTCGAGGCCATATCCGACCACAAACGTGTTCGGCACGGTAAATCCCGAGTACTTCAGCCGTATCGGTACCCTTTGCTTGCCTTCTTTGACGATAAATGAACATATCTCAAGGCTTGCCGGTCGTCTCGAACTCAGGTTTTTAATCAGATAATTCAGTGTAAGGCCGGTATCAAGAATATCTTCTACTATCAGCACATGTTTATCGGCTATATCATCGTCGAGGTCTTTTAGTATCCTAACTACTCCCGAAGTCGTCGAGGCCGACCCGTAGCTTGATATGGCAATAAAGTCGGTTTCGACTGAGATACCCATCTCCCTTATGAGGTCGGCAAGAAACACAAACGCACCCCTTAAGATACCGACAAGCATAAGATCTTTGCCCCTATAATCCTCGCTTATTTGCCGACCGAGTTCCCGTACCCTCAGCTTGATCTGCTCTTCTGATACTATTACATCTTCAATATCATCAGATAAAACCCGATCGGTTACGTTTGCCTCCATCATTCCTCCAATCGCATGAATCGTTACTACTCTATATCACCAATTACCTCCGAAAAAAACCAAAGGTTTTGTTTTGACCAAAGTAATGTCGATTACCG
>PFFU01000058.1:0-4286 GCA_002783345.1 Candidatus Aquicultor secundus | reverse complement strand
CCTTGTCTCGTTGTCTTCTCGGAACTTTCTCATCAACGAAGAAATCCTGCAATTTCTTCTCTCCCATCATACCAAACGGCACAAAAAAGTCTCCCGGTTTTCGGGTGCGAATTTCAAGCTCTTCAGGGAGCTTATCGGCATCCAGATGAGCTACATCCCCATCACCCTCGAATACTATATCGCCGGCATTATGATACTGCGTTTCTATCTCTATCCCCAGGGGCTCAACCGGCGTAATCCCCGGTACTATTAGCCTCACCGGTTTCAATGGAGGACCTTCAAACAGCTGTTTTCTTGCAAAAACCAAGTGCTCATATTCAGTAAATACGATAACACCCCCAGGCAGCTCGAGTTCAAAGCGCACAGGAACATTTTGTAACGCATCCAATATGGCCTCTACATGCTTGAACTCGATGCCACGTAGATCGGCTTTTGCCCACTTGATACATTTACGGATAAGACGTCGCTTAAGAGAGACCGGCTGTGCCTCAACCGCCTGTATCTGAATCCTAACAATCCCATCGCCAACCTCAGCCAGAAGGTCAAATACCCCATCGGTCAGCTCGCTTAAGTGGGATTGGTCCTCCCTGACTATCTCAATCGTCTTAAGGATTGACCCTTTAAACTGCGGGTTATAGCTTGCTAAAAGGGGTACGAGGTCAGAGCGCACTCTGTTTCGCAGAATCGATAGGTCCTCGTTGGAGGCATCGACTCGATAAGCAAGCTCATTGTCCCGGATATAGCCCAGAATATCCTCCTTGCTCACGTCGATAAACGGTCGTATATAGATGCCTCTTACCGGCTGCATCGCTGCCAGCCCTTCCAGGCCGGCCCCCCGTATCAAGCGCATCAGAAACGTTTCAACCTGATCATCCGCGTGATGAGCCAGGGCGATACGGTCAATCTTAAGCTCAACCGCAAGCCGATCCATGAGCCTATACCTGGCCTCACGAGCGGCTTCTTCCAATGACAATCTCTCCCGCTCCATCAGCGCCGGTACGTCGTAGCTTTCAAGCATCGCCGGTATATCGAGTCGGGCGGCAAGTGCGGCTACAAATTCGGCATCCTTATCAGCTTCTGCACCACGTATTTCGTGATTGAGATGAAAGATGCGAAGCCGAAGGTTATAGAGCGGCTCGATGTGTTTTAAGAAATAAAGCAACGCAACCGAATCCGGACCACCGGAGACCGCCACAAGCACACTATCACCCATGTCGAGCATATGGTACTTTTTAATTGTGGTTAGAACACGGTCGAAAAACCAGGCACCGATCAATTGCATCACCTAGACATAATAAAAAATGACCCTTTACGGGCCTTAGCTCAATCCTCAATCTTCATCTCAAGTATAGTCTCATTAACCTTATTTGCCAAGTTTTCTACTGCTGCGGACCTCGATCGACCCCATCGCATAGCAACGCCCGCGCTTAACTATGCCACGACAATTCCAAAAAAGTAGCCTGGCGATCACCAGGCTACGCTTAACACTATATCAGAGCCACATGCTGTTTACGGCTCAATTCTTTTTTCGAACGTCTGGCCATCAGCCAGCACTTTTAGGATAACCCCGCCCTTGATCGGATTCCTATCGGTATCAAAGGTATAAGTTCCGGCAGCACCCTTAAAATTCTTAATCGAGGTCAAAGCAGCCCTTATTTTTTCAGGATCCGCCGAGTCCGCCTTCTTCATCGCTTCAGCAACAAGCATAACCGCATCGTAACTCAACGCCGCTGAAGGACCGGGCTTGATCCCATAATCTCCATCATAGCTATCCACAAATTTTTGCGTTTGCGGGTTTGGGTCTTCCGGCGAGAAATGATCGGTGAGGTAACTGCCGACAGCCGCTTTCCCGGCAATCTTAACCAGCCGCTCCACGTTCCAGAAATCGGTGCCAAGATACGTAGTTTTAAATCCCATCTCCGCCGCTTTTTTCATAATCTGACCGGCTTTGTCTTCAAAATCCGGGAGCAATACCACATCCGGCTTTACCTTCTGCAACTCGCTCACCAGCAATGTGAAATCGGTTGTCTTGCTATCGTATGACTGAATAGTCTCGACTTTGCCGCCATATTTCGCGATTTCTTGCTTGAAATTGTTTATGAGTGTTTTTGCATCATTGTCGCCGCTGTTATATATTACGGCAGCCTTTTTCGCTTTAAGATCCCGCCCGGCGAAGCGTCCAAGTATGGTCCCCTGATACGTATCCACATAACAGGCCCTGAAAATATAATTGCCAATTTTTGTGATACTGGTTTCCGATGTGCGGATAGCGACCATCGGCACTCCTGCCCTGTTGGCGATAGGGGCCGCCAGTAGGGCTGATTCGGAGGTATAAGGCCCGATTATGGCGGATACCTTCTGCACCTCGGCATAGTTCAGGGCTATGCTTGCTGCAATTCTTCCATCCGAGGTGTCGTTACCCGGAATTACCTCCAGATTTTTGCCATTGACGCCGCCTTTGGCATTGATCTCATCGATCGCTAAATCGATGCCGTTTTTGCAGAGCGTGCCGTATTTCTCATAATCTCCCTTTAGCGGCAAAATCAGGCCTATCTTTATGGTTTGCTCAAAAGCACCTTGCGGGGGTACCGGCTTAGAGCAACCAGACAGAGAAAGCGCCAAAGAGATAATAATAAGAGAAATGACGATAAAAGAGAGAGAAAATAACCGTTTTGACACAATGCCTCCTAGCCAATCTAGCTTGATAAACGTATCTTACGAAGCCATATATGCATTCAACCGCAGGGTTAATTGCGTTTCGCCATAATAATACGCTGAGCAGTAATATAAGTCAAAGTTTAGGTTGATAAAGATAACCCCCTCTAACTAGAAAAAGGGCAGGTTAAAAATAAAAGTCGCCGCAAGTGCAACCAAGAATAGCCCGCAAACAAAGAGAGTGCCCCGATATATGCGATCGGTTACAAACCTCTTCCCGGTAACGATAATGTAGGCAACCGCGCCATACCAAAAGAAATCACCGAGGATATGCCCTAGATAAAACGAGGTCAGGCCGGGCCACCCGTGCTTTAATGAATCCAGGACAAGTTTTGCTCCGATCGTCGCCCACCATAATGTCCAGTAGGGATTTGAGACACTGGTTGCGATTCCTTGGGCGACCGGGCCGAGTCTGGCCTTGTCCTGGCCCGCTTCAAGAGTGAGTGAGACCCTCCCCCGATACGTATCCACAACCATACCGTAGCCCATCCAGAGTAAAAAGCTACCCCCAAGTATGCCTATGGCCCTAATGATGCTCGGGTTGTTAAGCAGCGCGGAAAGACCGAACGAAAAGCCGATAACCAGCAGTAGCTCAAGAATCGAATGCCCGACAATCAACAATAAAGCCGCTTTTTGGCCTTTTTTTACCGTTTCTCCAATGGTTACAGTAAGAAGCGGGCCGGGCATCATGGCTCCCGATAGCGCAACAGCTAACGCAGTCGAAAAAATGACGATGAGTTCCAGCTTTTCCTCCAAACCCTCTAATAGGTGAAAAACATAGCAGAAGCCACTATGAATGGCAAGTAAGCAAGTAACTAAGAAGTCTAAGACATTTACAAGAACAGAGAATTAAGAGGGCCCGCCAAATAAGGAGGTTTATGCTGCAGACACATCAAAAGTTAAAGTCGTATTGTTCGCGGATATATTTGAGATGTGCTTCCAACTAGGTTTGCACAAAAAAGAGTGCATGAAGAGCAGCGGCCTTTATCGTTTCTTCTACAACAGGGCACATCCTGTTCCTCCCAGCAATTCAATCCCTTCTTGTATGCGGCACAATTGTGGTAGTGGCTTGCCGGGCATTTCCGTAAATCGGAGCAGATGCTTTTCTTGCGCCCCTTAAGGCTGTATACGTTCACTTAACACCCCCAACCTAAAACACAGGTGGAAATAACATAACAAGTCTCCGTAATAATATACCACACAATGGTATATTTTACCAGCCCCAGCTAGCATATTTCTCCGGCCTATCGGTTAGCGATGTAATTAATAGTTTATATGGCAATCCCTTAGGTTATTTTAATTGCGGTAGGAATGGTAGAGACTGAGATTAGCAAACCCATGCAGAATACCCGTGTCTATATTCTCATCTTTAAGCCCTGCTCGATAATAACCGCAGCAACCGATATCAGAATTATGAAAAAGACGATAAAGATAATGATTGCAAGGTTTTTAATCTTGTGGTCCATAACACTTCCTGACATCCCCCAATGTCCCCCTGTGTGTACCTATGCTCCCTGTTCAATGACTATACTTACATGCACATTGAAATTTTTGTTACTTACTATTGTAAA
>PFFU01000211.1:2140-2282 GCA_002783345.1 Candidatus Aquicultor secundus | reverse complement strand
ACTCTTTCGGGTATTTGTTTGGCGTTGGCATAACTCTCCTTTGGTAGCTTAGTTGCCTCCATTATACCCGGGGCGCTTCATTTATATGGGTCAGGTGGGTAGCACTATTTCTCCTTGGGCTTGACAAAACCCTCGTAAGCGG
>PFFU01000211.1:0-2094 GCA_002783345.1 Candidatus Aquicultor secundus | reverse complement strand
CATATTGCTTACATGTTTTTTGATTGTACTCTCGCCCACAAACAGCTTTTTAGCGATTTCTTTATTACCTAGACCTTCAGCTAAAAGTTTCAGCACTTCTTGTTCTCTCTCAGTAAGCTTTGCAATAAAAGAGGGTGGTCGTTTTTCCGGTTCTTTGCTTAAGTTTCTGAATTCTTCTAAAAGGTCGGCGGCCATTGCTGGGTTTATGATGCTTTCTCCTTTATGAACCGCCTCGATTGCTTTAACAAGATCGCTTTTCTTGACTTCTTTTAGCAGGTACCCTCTAGCGCCTGCTTTGACTGCTTTAACCAGATCTTGCTTATCCTCGGATACTGTTAAGACGAGTATTTTAACACTAGGATTTACGGTTATGATCTGCTCGGTAGCGGAAACCCCGTCAAGGCCGGACATTTTCAAATCCATAAGGATTACATCAGGCATGAACTCTTCTGCTTTTCTTACGGCCTCATTACCGTCTTCTGCTTCACCTATTACTTCGACTATGGAAGAGTCTGAAAGTATGCTAAGGATTCCCGCTCTAGCAATCAAAGTATCATCCACAACCAGAACTTTTATTTTATTATCCACCGGTTCTTTCTCCTAACCCTTTAAAGGTACTGTGAGCTTTACTTTTGTACCTGCTTCTAGAGCCGAGATAATCTCGATATCTGCCTTTAGTTTTTCAGCGCGTTCGCGCATGCTTAATAGGCCTACTCCTTTGCTAATTTTCGCCGCCTCAAAACCAGTACCACGATCCTCTATATAGACTAAAAGCTTTCTGTTTTCTTTTATAGCCTCAAGCTTTATGGTATCGGATCTTGAATGGCGAACGGAATTGCCTAAAGCCTCCTGGCAGATACGAAGAATTTCAAATTTCTGCTCGCCAGAGAGGTTAACGCCATCGATATTGAAATATGTATCGATCTTACAGCCGTTTGGAAAAGGAAGGCGGCGACAAAAATCGGTAAGCATTTGATCTAACCCAAGTTCGATATTTTCTGGTCTTAAGGCAAATATAGCGTTTTTTAGATCTTGAAGGGCGTGATCGATTAGCTGGCAGGCATCAAAGGCCTGGTCAGCCATTTTTCCGCTTAGTTCTTCATATAAGGTGTTGGTTTTGCTCTTAGTTACCGAAAGTAACTGAGCAAGATTATCGTGAAGTTCTCGGGCAAGCCTTGCTCTTTCTTCGGATACGGCCTCTTTTTCGGTTTTTTCCTTAATTATTGAGCGCTGTCTTATGACCTCATCAAGTAGACCTGCCGGATAAACTAGCATAAAGCCAACTGTAAAATAGGCTGTTATCTGACCCAAAAAAAGCGGAAAGTGTCCAAGGGAGAAAAACTCATTCATGGTAGCACCGTGAACGAAAACGGAAGCTAGCTGACTTAAGGAAAGAATACCGCTTGAATAAACTGCACCCTTAAAGCGAAACATCATTGCCGCTGGTATAACCGGTGAAATGGAGTAGTAATAAAATGGGGAATCCCCTGCACTATATGCAAACAAAAGTGCTACGCTTACAAAAATGTCAAATCCAAGGCTTGTTGGATGCTTAAGGAGAAGGGCGTACATTTCATGTCGCTTTATGTAAATTGCTATGGTATAGAGAAGTATGCCTAACCAGATAAAGAGCCCGAATGTATAATTAGCTCCTTGGCTAATTTTAAAAAGCAGCCAGATCAAACCAAACGCAAGTGCTATCACCCTAAATACAAAAAAGAACTGAAATAGATGCCTGTATTCATCAGGTAACTGGAATAATCGTTCCCTATCCATGAAAGACAACCCCTTGAACGCTTATTTAAATATATTATCATACGGGGTTGCCATGATACCACAGTAAGCTTGCTTGGTAATATTCAAAGCGCACTCATGGATTGTAATCAAGGAATGTAGCTATGGATTTCACGGATTCTTTTAATCTAGAAAGATCTCCCTGCCCTTGCCTCTGTCCTGATTTCGGTGTCCAGCATTGCATGAATCCGTTGCTTATTAATGTGACTCAGAATAATCTAAAAGTGTGCCGTTGTGATTACAGTTGTGAAAGCAGCGGTTCGAATCCTTCCAGGGTTCAAGTTTTTGGCATCCCCAAAA
>PFFU01000178.1 GCA_002783345.1 Candidatus Aquicultor secundus | reverse complement strand
ATTGGAAGGCGGTTATGATATTCGAACGGTCCAGGAACTCCTGGGTCACAAAGACGTAAAAACAACCATGATTTACACACATGTCCTCAACCGTGGACCGGCTGGGGTTCGCAGCCCAATCGATATGTTGTAAGGTTAAATAAGGCAGTTTAGAGAGGATTATATACCGATCCGTATAAGACACCATAGTAAAACAGCGTTTAGTTAAAACAGGTTCATTTAGCACTGGTTATAGCAACAAGCGATGTATTTCTAGAGGCGTCTTATACGGGCACAAGCAGCAATTTTGGAGTATTATGCGGATTAGTATAAACATTGTTCGTCCGCCCGCCTGCGGCGAACGAACCAGCACGGCTCATCCGCGGCCCCGTTATGCGTCTGAAAAATTATAATAGAAAATCTTGATTTTTCGCAAACAAGACTACATTATTAAATAGCAAAGGATAATTGATAAATTATTTGAGGTGAAAAGATAATGAAAACAATAAAATATGTTTATTGGGAAGACGAGGGAATGTGGCTTGGTTATCTAGCCGAATATCCTGATTATATGACCCAAGGGGGAACCCTTGATGAATTAAAAGAAAACTTAAAAGATATATATAAGGAATTAACCAGTAGTTCGATTCCGTCAGTTCGTAAAGTTGCTGAGCTGAAAGTCTCGTGAAACGAAAAGACTTAATTAAGAAAATCGAGGAAATGGGATGTGCATTTATAAGACGCGGTGGAAATCACGATTGGTACCAAAATCCCGAGACTAAAATTTCCCAGCCTATCCCAAGACATCGAGAAATCAACGAAAGCCTTGCCAGACATATTATAAAAATGCTTGGGAAAGACGCATAACTACAGGCCGACGTGATGATTTGTTACGTATTGATCGCATGCTTTAAATTATCAACAAAGCGCCTAACAAATCACTCCAGCGGGCGGTGACAGTCCTCGGCAAGCGAAGCATTACCGCAGACGCCGCACTGAGGCTTGCAAGGTTCTTTGCTGCCACCCAACAACACGATTCAGCGGAAGCCTAGCTAACAGCAAAAATCTTGGAAGAACACCACATAATTCGCGTTCCGGTTGTTAACAAAGGGGACATTCCCACGCCGTGTCTCCGGGAGAACCAAGCGGAGATAGCTCCGGGACTCGTTCTTGCCAACACGCCGAACGTTACTAATAGTATGGCTAAAAAAAATTATTCCGCATCCTCACGCATTCTTGAAAAGAGATATACCAGGTAAAGAAGTTGATTAGCTTGGCCTGAGAGCCATTGTTTCTATGCTAAAAAAGTATTACGTGATTTATGCCTGGGGAGGTATAGGATGAGGAGCCCGCGTATCAATATAATGAAGAGGAACCACCGGGGGCTAAGGCCCAAGAGCAATAAACCAAGCACTATTCTTGTCTAATCGAACTAATTATTCTTGTTTAATCAAACCAATAAATCTAGCATTTATGCAGCTAATGGCCTTAGCCTCCCTAATTTTACGCATCATCTTATAGGCATCGAGAGAGCTAACCCGTGGTTACCCCGCATCCTCTCAATTCAAACCGCACGATTATAAACCGCCCCTAAAAGTTACTCCCAAAAGCTTAAATAAACGCAAATCTAGAGGAGGGTAAGGTTAAACATACGTCATGAGGAACCCGACGTAGGCTGTGTGCACAGGGCTTATTTTAGGTAAATCTCGTCTATGGATAGTCAACCCACCCCCAGCATTTTATACTAGAGAAGGGAGTATATTATTTTGAAGAATTCGAACAGGAAAACATCATTACATATGGCACTGATTATGATGGCCGGTATTGTGTTGTTTGTCGCCGGGTGTTCTTCGGCCCCGAGGCAGCTTGTGTTTGAGGCCAAAAAGCGGGTAGAGGCGTTAAACTTTTCTAATAAAAAACCTGATGTAAAGAAAGCTATCTCGAGCAGGGGTGAGCCGAAGCCGGTGACCTTGGTGAATGAGGCCTCGCAAGAACCGTTTGATCCGGCTTCGGTAGCCGATTCGGATATTGTGACATTGACCACGTCGTACAAGGTAACAGCTCATGGCCAAGCGGATGCGGGGGGAACGTCGGGTTGGAATGGGCATTCAAAGGTCGTTATGACGACGCTGATCCCAAAAACGGTGGAGGGTAAGCAGAAGGTACTAAGCACGGATTTTAATGTAAAACCGACAAAGGTATTTGATCTGGGGGACAATCGGTACGCGCAGTTCGATGTAGGGAATGCGAAGCAGGACTTTACTATCCGGGTCATAACAAAGATCAAGCTGTTCAGGTACGACCTGTCTGTCGCGCTTAATAACAAAGCGGTAACAACTTTAAACAATAAAGACCTTAAAGAGTATCTGAAGGCCGAGAAATATA
>PFFU01000057.1 GCA_002783345.1 Candidatus Aquicultor secundus | reverse complement strand
GAAAATTCTTCTTTAAACCCATACTGCCTACTAGCACCCACTCGCTAGACCCACATTCTTCTGGATTATGGCTCCTGACTCCTGGATTATGGATTATGGCTTCTGACTACTGGATTCTGTCCTTTTGGCTTCTTCTTTCATTCTCGACCCTCGTTCTTCGGGCATACCAATAGCAGATGGCGACCGGTATGGTATAAAGATACCGGTCGGCACCTGCTATCTCAAATTCACTGATAACTGTTTTTATTCGCCCGGTAACTTCAACGCCGAGCACTTCATCGATTCCCCGCTATCTCAAATTCACTGATAACTGCTTTTATTCAGAGATAATCTTTACGAGATCGACGATCCTGTTCGAGTAACCCCACTCGTTATCGTACCAGGACAGAACCTTGGCGATTTTACCGGAAGACATGGTCGACAAGCCATCAAAGATTGACGACCTCGGGTCGCCGACTATATCGATTGATACGATCGGGTCCTCGGTATAGGCCAGGATGTCCATCATCTTGTCCGACTCGGCGGCCTCGGCCATCGCATTGTTGATGTCGTCGACCGATGCTTCTTTTGAAAGCTCGACGGTGAGGTCGATAAGGGAGCCGTCAGGAACGGGTACCCTAAGGGCCATGCCGTCCATCTTGCCTACCAGGTCGGGAATGACAAGGCCGATGGCTTTTGCGGCGCCGGTGGATGTCGGGATAATCGATACCGCCGCAGACCTTGCCCTTCTCAGGTCTTTATGCGGCATATCAAGCAGAGCCTGGTCGTTGGTATACGCGTGAACGGTCGTCATGAAGGCCCTCTCGATTCCAAAGTTATCAAGTAAAACTTTTGCAACCGGTGCAAGACAATTGGTCGTGCACGAAGCGTTTGAAATAATCTTGTGCTCGGGCTTTAACTTCTCGTCATTCACGCCAATAACCACCGTAATATCCTCACCTTTTGCCGGTGCGGAAATAATGACTTTTTTAGCGCCTGCGGTGAGATGCTTCTTTGCATCATCAGCTTTTGTGAAACGACCGGTGGACTCGATTACGATATCCACGCCCATCTCGCCCCACGGAAGGTTTGCGGGGTCTCTCTCGGCGGTTACTCTCAGCTCTTTACCGTCGACTTCAATACCGTTTTCGGTTGGTTCGACATCCGCCTCAAAAATTCCAAACGTCGAGTCGTACTGGAGCAGATGCGCAAGGGTCTTGGCATCAGTTAGGTCGTTTACCGCGACGATTTCGATATCAGGATCATCGAATGCTGCTCTAAATACGTTCCTACCTATTCTCCCAAACCCGTTGATGCCTACTTTAACTGCCATACGTTTTACTCCTCCTCTTTCCTGCAAGTTGTCATAACTTTTCCCTATCGGGATTAGCGCGAAACCTTAAGAAGGCTTTTTGCCAACTGAGACATGCGCCGGGCCCGATGATACACTGCTGATTTGCTAAGAGGTGGGTTAAATAGCTCTCCTAGCTCTTTTAGGCTAACATATGGATATTCGACACGTACCCCGGCAAACTCCTGCAAACTATTTGGTAAATTTTCAAGTCCGAGCTTAGAGTCCACGATTTCTATATCTTTAATTTGCTCCGCTGCGGCGTTGACGACCTTGTTTAAGTTGGCCGTATCGCAATTGACCAGGCGATTTACCTGCGCGCGTATCTCTTTTACGATGCGCTCGTCCTCCCATTGCAAAAGGGCGTTGTAGGCGCCGATGAGCGCTAAATACTGCAGTATCTCTTCACTGTCTTTTATGTAAACCGCATAATTATAGACCGCAAAGTTTTTCTTGCGGGTGCTGATTTTAGCGTTAAGCCCGACGCGGCGCACCAGATCGCGCAAATCCTCGGCAAACTCGGCATTGTCGGTCGTCAACTCAAAATGATAATCGCTTTTCGGGTTACTGACAAAGCCCCCGCCCAGGAACGCCCCGCGAAGATACGCCACCGCACAGCAATCTTTTTTAACGACCCTCTGCAGAATTCCCGGCGCCATGACCATATGGTCGTCCAGAATGCCGAGTTCGTTTAAGACCTGGCCGGTCGCGGGCTGGTCCGGGATGTGGATGAGGTAGTTGTTTACTTTGTGAAGAACGCTTCTTCGAACGATGGATTCGACTTTGAGAGGAAACGTATCGGTTAAGTATTTATATAAAAGGCGTGCGACCGCCGCGTTCTCTGTTGAGACGTCAAGGGCAAAGCGCTCGTTGCCGAGGATATGGAGGCTTCCATCCATGTGGATGATCGCCGAAGCCTCCGCCCGCTGGCAGCACACACGTTTCGGCTGCAGCTTGGCAAGCTCGCTCTTAACTTCCATAGAAAATGACAATTATACGATTTCTCCTTTTCAATTAAGACAAAACCGGTACACATT
>PFFU01000028.1:1962-4185 GCA_002783345.1 Candidatus Aquicultor secundus | reverse complement strand
CAATTATTGAACAACAGGGTAGCGATGACCTCCAACCAGCAACCTGGTCGCTTAGGTTGGAATAAGCTAATAGCAAAACCGACCCTTTAGATAGAGGTCGGTTTTTGTTTTTTCCTGAAATATTACTTATTGGAAAGAGGAGTGAGTATGATGTCAAAGAGGTTGTTTTTTATTATCTTGCTGATAGCGCTCTTTATGTGCAGTGCAGCTCTTGTACCTATCGCCTATGCCAATATTGGTGGCGCAAGTACAATTGAAAAGACTGCAGACGTTATTAACAAGGATAAAGTCTATTTCAAAGTAAAGAACAACGAGAATGTAAGAATCATGGACTTTCATATAAAAATCGATGGCGCAAAAATTATATCGATAAGTACCCCCAATGGATGGAGCGCGCAGGGAACAGACGGGAACGGTAAGCCAATAGCTCAACCACCTTATTACGATGTACACTGGACGGCAAACAGCACTTCTACCGCCATTCAACCCGGGAACTTCTCGGGGGAATTTGATATCGAGATAGAAGAAGGCTATACGGATTACAATTTTAGCGAAAAACTTAAACATATAATAACTGCTTGGATAACTTACGAAGATTCCGGAACCGCGGGGCAATGCCCGTACAGTAAGACAATTTTTAAGCAGAAGCGAGCAAACGAAGATAGCCCCTGGACAACCGAAGAAACGCAGGCCCTCGCGTATTATAAGGAATCAATAGGCCCGAGTGGTGGAAGCCTGGCAATGGGTACTGATGGCACAATTGTTGTCTCCGCAGGCGATGTAACGGCAGCTACCTGGTTTGGTGGTTGTGCGCTGCCGGGCTACGTTCCAGATTATATCGGGCAGATGACCTCAGATAATGGTCAAATCATGAAATCTTATATCCTCGGTCCGCACGGTGAGGACTTTGCCAATCCAGTTACTGTAAGTCTCAGCTATGCCTCGGTTCCTGGGATAAGAAATCCTAGACCTTATCTATATAATCCAGAGACGAATACCTGGTCGCTGGTATCAGGAGCTATCGTTGATGCGGAAAATCAACAGGTGACTTTCCAAACAACCCACTTCAGCATATATGGTATCGGGGGAGAGCCAGCTCCAGTTCCTGCGACTTCCAAGTGGTCTATCCTGATGCTCGGTTTAGGTGGTATAGCGGTGTTGCTATGGCAGAGACGTAAGTTTGGCAAGTTGATTACCTCACTTAGAGCGGCATAGGTACAGTGAATATCATTAGTAAACGCTTTGCGACCGATGAACATCTAAAAGAAAACCTAGCGATAGGAGTAAAATTCTTTTTATGTGCTCTTGTCGGTGTGCTATTTGTCGTTATTCCAAATCCGGTTGCGACTGCTTCGACGGGTTGGATAGTTAAGCTGACAACCCTCGTTGCGACTTGGTTTATAAAAATAACAGGTTTTGCTGTTAAGGCCGGTAATTTACAGGGGAGTAGTGATGATCTAATCATCCTTCCTAAGAAAGTTCTCGCCGTAAATCTTGAATGTACGGCCATCTATCTTATGATTATCTTTGCCGCTTTTGTTTTAGCTTTTCCATCTGATTATAAGAATAAACTAATCGGGCTAGCAGCTGGAATTCCACTTATTTTTGTTGCCAATATTTTGAGGCTATTTGCGATAGCAATTGTCGCAACATACAGTCCGAATTTGTTTACTAGTTTTCATGATTACGTTTGGCAAACATTATTTGTCGTTTTTATTATCGTGCTCTGGCTTATCTGGATCGATAAGGTGGTGCAGCGTGAAGGCCAAGTCTCTCTTCGTAATTAAGACCATTGCACTATCAGCGCTGCTCTTTCTTCTATACGCACAAGTTGCCGTTGGCTATGAATGGATCATCGCAGGTAGCGCGACCTTTTTAAGGAAGCTCTTTTTGGCTAGCCCAGTCGTGTCAGCTAAAGTTAAAAGCGTCTACTATCTAATTCCATTTATCTCTGCGTTGCTGGCGGCGAGCGGTTTAGAGCTAAAGCGCAAGTTGAGATGGGCAGCCATCGGCTTTGTCTCATATTGTTTTTTTGATATCCTAACTGTCGCAAGCGGATTAGCTGTAATTGTTGTACGTACGCAACCGGTCTCAAATAATTTATTCATAACGAGCGGTGTTATCCCAGCCGTTCATAATCTTTTGTTGCGCATCCTCCCATATATCCTGCTGTGGTTTGCCATAAACGGAAAGATCGAGAACCTCTGGGCGCCGCTAGTCTCA
>PFFU01000028.1:0-1923 GCA_002783345.1 Candidatus Aquicultor secundus | reverse complement strand
CTTAAAAGCGGGAAGGTACGGCGACACTTGGTGCGTACCGGAATAACGTAGAACCACTAACACCTTTATTCGCGTATAAATCTCGCGAGTCTATCACAAGCCTCAACAATATTCTCAAGCGAGTTGGCGTAGGAGAAGCGCAGGTATCCCTCGGCGTTGCTGCCAAAGTCGATTCCGGGAGTTACCGCTACCAGGGCGTTGTTAAGGATATCGAGGGCGAGTTTGTACGAATCCGCCCCGAATTTTTTTGCGTTGGCAAGCACGTAAAACGCGCCGGTCGGCTCGACGGCAATGCCAAAGCCGATTTCCCGTAAACGGGGGATAAGAAATTTTCGCCGTTCATTATAGGTGCGAACCATCCGGTCGATATCTCCGGCGGTTTCTTTTAGCGCGGTGATGCCGGCCCACTGCACGAAACTGTTCGCAGAAATAAACAGGTTTTGCTGCACTTTTTGCATGGGACGGATGAACTCCTTGGGCGCGATCGCATATCCCAGGCGCCAGCCGGTCATCGCATAAAGCTTCGAGAAGCCGTTTAGCACGAACGCCCTGTCCGTAAATTCCAGGATGGAGTGCTCTTTCCCCTCGTAGGAAAGGCCGTGATATATCTCATCGGAAACGATATAAGGCTTCTCGCTCGCATCTTCCTTTTCTCCTACTATCTCTGCGATCCTGCGCATTGCCGGCTCTGAAAGAATGGTGCCGGTCGGGTTGGAAGGGGAGTTTATTAAGATCGCTTTGGTCATGTCATCAAGCGTGGACTCGATCGCCTCAGGGCGGTACTGAAAGCCGTCCTCTTCGTGAACATTGATAAAGGAGGGCTCGCCGTCGGCGAATCGTATAAAATTGGGGTAACAGGCATATCCCGGGTTTGAGAGGATTACCTTTTCGCCGGGGTTTAAAAGCGCCGCAAAGACCAAAAGCATGGCCGGCGATGTGCCCGAGGTCACGATGACCTGCTCAGGGGAGAGAGCAACCCCGTACTTATCATGGTAATGCTCTACGATCGCCTCACGAAGCTCCAGGAGGCCGAGGCTGTGCGTGTACCGCGTCTTATCATCTTTTATTGCCCTGCAGCCCGCATTTTTTATAACCTGCGGCGTGGTAAAATCGGGCTCCCCGATCTCCATATGGATAACGTTTTTGCCCTGTCTCTCCAGTTCTTGTGCTTTCTCGTTTATCTCCATAACGATGAAAGGCGGCATATCGAGGGCACGTTTTGCAATCATGCGGTCTCCTAACCCAATTGATCTTTACCTTATTATTGTATCCCTGTACTACCAACTGTACCAGATATGGCCATGAGATGGGTAAATGCAGAGAGCAAAAGCGGGCGCGATCGCTGCTCGCCTTGACCCGTCACGATAACTTATTTTATACCGGTAAAGATGTATGGAGCCGGGTACATACAATATGTAAAAATGAAGAGGAGGTGTTAAACATGGCAATGCGCAGATTCGACCCGTGGCGCGATCTCATGAGAATGCAAGAGGACCTAAACAGGCTCTTCCATAAGACCTTCGGCCCTGAGCCCGAAGCGGAAGCGATGTGGATGCCTTCTGCCGATATCTATCAGAAGGAGAACAAGCTCATCGTAACGATGGATCTTCCAGACGTTGATCCAAAGGATATCGATGTTTCGGTTGTCGAGAATACGCTTAGAATTAAAGGTGAACGCAAACACACCGAAGAGGCAAAGAAAGAAAACTATTATAGGTCGGAGAGGTTCTACGGTTCCTTTGAGCGCGTGATCGAGCTACCGATGCCCGTGAAGACCGAGGATGTCGAGGCGACCTACAAAGACGGTGTTTTGACCATCGATCTCCCGGTCGCCGAGGAGAAAAAAGGCAAAGAGATAAAGATTAAAGCGGCATAAACCGCTTCTGACTGTGAAAATCCAAGGGGCTCTTCTTGAGCCCTTTT
>PFFU01000068.1:12038-12868 GCA_002783345.1 Candidatus Aquicultor secundus | reverse complement strand
TGACCCAGGATCAACTATCATTCAACAAATTCAATAACAACAAAATTTCGATCCTCGAAGGAATTCTCGAGCACTTCGTCTACTCTAATGAAGAGAACGGGTGGAGTGTAGTGCGCGTGGGTGTAAAAGGATACCGCGATCTAGTTACCGCAGTTGGTAATCTCCTGGGTGTTCAGCCTGGTGAAAGCATCAGGATGAAGGGGTACTGGGTGAGCGACCGCAAATTTGGCGAGCAGTTTAAAGTGGAATCCTACACGACCATCAAACCGGCCACTCTTGTCGGCATGGAAAAGTACCTTGGCTCGGGGATGATAAAGGGGATAGGGCCCGTCATGGCATCTCGCCTGGTAAAATACTTCGGCCTGGATACATTGGACATCATCGAAAACCAGTCCAAACAACTCACCGAGGTCGAGGGTATTGGCAAAGTTCGGGCCGAGCGGATTTGCGACGCCTGGCAGGAGCAAAAAGAGATCAAGGAAGTCATGCTCTTCTTGCAGTCGCATGGTGTGACCACGACCTACGCCATCAAGATATACAAGACCTACGGCAACGAGGCGATAGATATCGTCGCGGACAACCCATATCGCCTGGCGGTCGATATCTTCGGGATCGGGTTTAAGACAGCGGATAGAATCGCCGTTAACCTCGGCATCGAGTCGACCTCACCGCGCCGCGCCGAAGCCGGCGTCCTGCATGCGCTCGGGGGGTTAAGCGACGAGGGGCATGTTTGCGTCCCGCGCGACCGGTTAATCGAAAAGGCCGCTAAAATCCTGGAAATCGACGAAGAAATCGTGAAAACCGCAGTCGATACTCTTATCGAGCAAGAT
>PFFU01000068.1:10767-12017 GCA_002783345.1 Candidatus Aquicultor secundus | reverse complement strand
GTTAGTCACGAACGAACTTATCTACCTGCGCTCCCTGTATGCGTCTGAGGTGGGTGTCGTAAAACAAATCGAGTGCTTGCTTGCAACAGACCTCAAACCCATAGATATAGAAATAGAAAAAGCCTTAGAGTGGTTCGAGCAACACTATAAAATAAACCTTGCTGAGCAGCAGCGCGATGCCATTCGCAGCGCAATCGCCGAAAAAGTAATGGTGATAACCGGCGGTCCCGGAACGGGCAAGACCACGCTCATTAACGGAATCATCCAGATATTAAAACGCAAAGAAAAAAACATCCTGCTGGCGGCGCCGACCGGGCGCGCCGCAAAACGCCTCAGCGAGGCGACCGGCCTTGAAGCTAAAACCATCCACCGGTTGCTCGAATTCAGTCCGCGGTCCATGCGGTTCGAGCGAAACTCAGAGAATCCCCTCGAAGCCGATATTCTGATTATCGATGAGGTTTCCATGGTCGATATCGTGCTCTTTTATAACCTGCTCAAAGCGGTGCCGTCGACCTCGCAGGTCATACTGGTTGGGGATATCGACCAGCTCCCATCGGTCGGCCCCGGCAATGTACTCAAGGACGTCATATCCTCCGGCCGTGTAGAGGTCGTGCGTCTCACCCAGGTATTCCGCCAGGCGCAGCAGAGCACGATCATCGTCAACGCCCACCGTGTCAACGCAGGCCAGACACCGTATCCCAAGGCAAAAGAAGGAAAAGGCGACTTTTTCTTCATCGAGCGCAATGAGCCCGAGGATATCTTAAAAGCGCTCAAGCTGCTCGTTGCCAGAAGGATACCCGAAAGCTTCAAGCTTACCGCAGAGGATATCCAGGTATTAACGCCGATGCATATGGGCCTGCTTGGTGCCGTGAACCTTAACAAAGAGCTGCAGCAGCTCCTTAATCCTTCAGGTGAGGCGCTTTCGCGCGGAACCCATATCTTTCGCGTGGGGGATAGGGTAATGCAGATCCGCAATAACTACGACCTCGACGTCTACAACGGCGACATCGGGAAAATCACTTCTCTGGATCAGGTGGAGCGAGTGGTGAAGGTCGATTTCGACGGTCGCCCCGTCACCTATGAGTACTCCGAACTGGACGAGCTTATCCTGGCGTACGCGTGCTCGGTGCATAAATCGCAGGGGAGCGAGTACCCTGCGGTTGTCGTCCCGCTTCACACCCAGCACTACATGATGCTGCAGCGTAACTTGCTCTACACCGCAATTACCAGGGGAAAGAAGCTTGTAGTGG
>PFFU01000068.1:0-10724 GCA_002783345.1 Candidatus Aquicultor secundus | reverse complement strand
TAGAGATTAGAGATAAGAAAGTATCTACTTTCTTATCTACGGTTATCAGGGCTCTTAGACTGCCTATAGTGGCGACAAGTGTTTTGCAATCCCGCGCCGTCTGGTATATTAGAGGCTATGAGCAAAACGACGGAAAGTTACGCGAAGAAAGCAATCAAGCCGCCCGAACGGGTCCAATCCATGTTCGATGTGGTCGCCAAGCGCTACGATTTACTGAACCGCCTGATGACAATGGGGCGGGACCAGCGCTGGCGTAGGATAGCCGCCAAAAGCACGGCCGCCGACACGAACTCACTGGTTCTTGACGCCTGCACCGGCACCGGGGATCTTGCACTCGCCGTCAACGCAATAACCGGGTCGAAAGTAGTTGGCGTTGATTTCAGCCGGGATATGTTGGATCTGGCCGGGGAGAAAATTAAGAAAACCGATGCGTGCAACGACATAACATTTGAATGGGCATCTGTCGACGATCTGCCGTTTGAAGACGGCATATTTAATGCCATAACGATCGGGTTCGGCCTTCGAAACACTCCGGACTACCGCGCGGTATTACGTGAGTTTTATCGCGTAACCAAACCGGGGGGACGTCTCGTTATCCTCGAAAGCAGCCATCCTGAAGTAAAATTAGTAAATGCTCCATACACATGGTTTATCACGTCCGTTGTTCCATTCTTAGGCAAAATATTTTCTAGCGATTACCAGGCCTATAAGTATCTTGCCGAGAGTATGCAGGTATTCCCGCCACAAAAAGAACTTGCGTCGATGATGAGAGAAGCAGGCTGGACGGATGTAACCTACCGCAACTTCTTCCTAGGCGCCGTCGCCCTCCATGTTGGGGTTAAGAATAGCGATTAGCGAAGAGCGATTAGTATGGGTCGAGAAAGTGGATTTTAAAGAGACTCTTAGCCTTACGGTACTGCGCTGTTGTTCGCCTCGTGGTTAGTAGTGAGGTTCTCTTCTGAGAGTTTATCTTCTGACGTGCCATCCGGCATTTGTATAGCGGCGCCCTGCGATTGATTGGCAGGTGCCGGCGTTATACCACCGCCGGCGTTAACATCGATTCCTGTTTGCGATTGAGGTGCGGGCGAACCTTGACCCGCAGCCGCGGGTGCTCCACCGGGTTGGATTCCCTGTGCAGGTTTATTCGCATCGGCCTGACCCATACCTGCAGGCATTTCATTTGAGCCGTTTCGGATAACATACTTATTCTGAGGTGCCGGCTTTTCTGTTGTTTTTGTCGAGAAGATACCGGAAGCCGGCGATTGCAGTTGAACCTGGGCTCTATTCAAGTTCATATACATGTAGACACTTGCAACTAAAAGCAAAAGTGAGAAAGCTACGATCGATCTGCTCACAAATCTGCCCAAATGTTCCTCCTTTAATAGAGAGGCCGCAAGCAACCCTCTACATAATAATACTAGATTAAGCCGCTAATATAAAGCCCAAAACCCGATTACACCTCATTTGCGTTTATATTTCGGCTTCTGCGGTAAACAACCATTATGATTAATAATGCATCACGACGCCGTGGAGGCAGAAATAATAAAGGTGTAGTTGGGGAAGAGTTATCCGATATAGAGTGAGGGCATGTTTTTGGAATGGACTTTTTGGGGGTGCATTTATGTTTAAGCGCAAAGCGAAAGTCAAAAAACTGGGTTCGGATAACTGGAGCACGTGGAGTTCAATCGCCAGTGAAGGCAAGAAAGTAAATAACCACGTAAGTAAGGAATCCGAGCAGATGGTTACCAGAATCGATTGTCTTATCGATTCAATTAAAGAAACCAAAGTCGCCTAACTCACGGTCATATGCGGCAGGCGTTAGTATCTCCTCGCAAGTACAACTTAAGTTCGCAGCTGGTTTTGTCGATTCTATTTACATATTTTGCCAGTTATTTAGGTTGGAAAGAGGATTTTTATGTTTGTCCAAGATATTATGGTTTCGGATCTCGTCACCATCGGCCCATCGGCATCCATCGCCGATGCAGCCGCCGTTATGCTTCAGAAGGGGACTACATCATTATTTGTAACGCACTCGGATAAGTTACTCGGAATAATCACGGACTCGGATATATTATATAGCGTAGTCGCTCAGGGCTTCGCACCGACGGAGCACCAGATTTGGGAGTTCATGGATTTTAACCCCCCGATCGCAAATCCGGGGATGGATATCCTCGCACTCATCTCACTTATGGATAGATACCGCTTGACAAAGCTTCCGGTTATCGAGGAAGGCAAACTCATCGGCACAGTAACCCTTGCCGATATTGCCGCCAAGCTGGACTTAATGTAGTGAACCGACGACCTGCTAAATAGGTGAGCGGTTAAAAGGGCAAACAGCAGTAGCAGGGCCGAGCGCATCTCGGCCCTTTTGTGCGTCCGAGATTAGGCGTAATGAAGTAGCGTCGGTATACTACCGTTAGACCTTTAATCTAGACTTTTAATTAAAGCTATAGTTAAGGGTTAGTATTGTTACGAGATCAAGCGATATGCATCCGGGCATACCATGATACCAGGTCTTATGCGGGATTGGCCTGGTATTACCCCAAAATCACTACCGCTACAACCCCTAAGGGCATGTATTATAACCCCAGCTAATATGAATAATCCTCTTGTCTAATATATAATTATATATTATAAAAGCTATTAGTGGATATAAAGAGTTATCTACTGTTTTTGTATCAGCCAGGAGAGCACCAAGGAGGCAAGCGTATGTCGGATTATCGTGAGATGTGGAAAGAATTAGGGCTTGACTTAGAAGCCCACGACCAACTGCTAGCGGTGATTCCGCAAATTTACGGAGATGTTTACCTAACCCAAAAAGATCGTCCGGAAGGAATGGGATACTTGGACTTTGTTATGTCTGAGATTCACGGCTTAAGGGTTAAGGAGCTTAACGATTTGCGGGATGCCGGAGGCAAAGTAGTAGGAACGTTTTGTCTCTATGTGCCGGAAGAAATAGTGCTGGCTTCGGGGGCGGCGTGTGTGGGCATTTGCGGCGGGGCCGATTGGCCAAGCGCAGAAGCTGAAAAGGTGCTGCCACGGAACCTCTGCCCGCTCATCAAGTCTTTTATGTCGTTTAAAATTGCAAAGGTGTGCCCTTATTTTGAGTCGAGCGACATGATCGTCGGCGAGACGACCTGCGACGGCAAGAAAAAAAGCTATGAGATTCTTGGGGAATATACAAACGTCTATGTTATGCATACCCCGCAGATGAAGGATGATTCGAGCCGCAGGCTCTGGTTAGAAGAAGTTAAGAAATTCAAAGATAAGATGGAAGAACTTACCGGGAATCAAATTGATGCGGCCGCCCTCGCCAAGGGAATCGCCACGGTTAACGCAAAGCGTGCGGCCTTGAAGAGGATGAACGATGCTAGAAAGGCCGACCCGGTTCCGATCAGCGGAAAAGATGCTCTATTAATACAGCAGGTGGCGTTCTACGATGATCCCGCCCGTTTTACCGAAATGATCAACAAAATAAGCGCCGAGCTTGAGCAGAGAATTGCTAACGGCGCCGGTGCAGCCGAGAAAGGCGCCCCGAGAATTCTAATTTCGGGATGCCCGATGGCGGTGCCGAACTGGAAACTCCATCATATAGTAGAATCAACCGGTGCTGTAATTGTTGCCGAGGAAGCCTGCATTGGGCACAGGTATTTTAGGGACATGGTGAGCGAGGGCGCAGCTGATATCGATGCGGGGTTGGAGGCAGTTGCAAGCCGCTATATGAAGCTCGATTGCGCATGCTTTACACCGAACAAGGAGCGAATCGATAACATCAAGAAACTTGTTGATGATTATAATGTTGATGGTGTGATTCATTACTCGCTGCAGTTCTGCGACCCGTTTACGGTCGAGTACAACAGCGTTGAGAGAGCGCTTAAAAACGCCGGAGTGCCGGTTCTCAAGATTGAGACTGATTATAGCATGGAGGATGCAGGGCAGCTTTCGACCAGGGTCGAGGCCTTTATGGAGACCATTAGAGACCGCGAAGGGGCTGTTAGATAGGTGTATGTCGGGATTGATATCGGGTCTCGATGCATAAAGGTGGTTGCTTTAAACGGCAATGGCGTTGAAGATTTCAAAGTCGCCGACACGGGGTTTAGCCCATATGAGCGATCGCTTGAGTTGATCAAGCCGTATGGTGCAAAAAAGATAATCGCGACCGGATACGGGCGGCATTTTGCGCGGGAAGACTTCGCCGACGGGGTAATCACCGAGATTAAGGCGCATGCCATAGGCGCGCGCCATATATTTTCCGGCTGCCGCACGATTATTGATATCGGCGGGCAGGACAGCAAGGTTATATCGCTTGATGAGGGCGGTAAGGTGGCCGATTTTCAAATGAACGACCGCTGTGCGGCGGGGACCGGAAAATTTCTTGAGATTATGGCAAAAACGCTGGGCTTTACGCTTGAAGAATTTGGGGCGGCATCGCTTACCGCAAAAAAGGCTGTCCGCGTAAACAGCATGTGCACGGTATTTGCAGAGTCGGAAGTGGTCTCGCTTTTGGCAAAAAAAGAGCTGCCGATAAACATCGCGCTGGGACTTCACCAGTCTATTATAGAGAGAGTAAGCTCGATGCTGCATAAGGTGGGCATCGTAGACGAAATAGTGCTCTCGGGCGGCGTTGGGCGAAATCCGTGCATCCGGGAGCTGTTCCAGCAGAAACTGGGGCATAGCGTGCAGGTTTACGAACATCCCGAAATCGCGGGTGCGCTGGGTGCGGCGCTTGTGGCACGGGATGCGGCAAATTAACTGTTCGAACAAGCCTACCCGAAAATCAGATATAAGGTGATATCAGCCTGACATGAGTCCGATATGTCTGATATAATAGAGAATAGAGAGATAAAATAGAGATATAACAGAGAATTAAGAGAGAAATTGAAGGGGTAGGCCTTGGTTCTGCCCCTTTGCCTAAGCTCTGATTGGCGGGTAAGAGATGATAAAAGTTGATATCCCCGGGAGGGGACGTTACGAACTTCATAACCTGGTTCTCGACATGAATGGCACGCTTGCCGTAGACGGCATTATCCCCGACCAGGTATTACACAGGATTGAGACATTGTCGCAAGGCCTAACGGTGTATTTAATTACCGCTGATACCTATGGAAAACTCGAATCGCAGAAGGACAAAATAGCGGCTACTATTGAGCGCGTGCATCCGCCGGGGGAAGCATTACAGAAGGCGGCCTTCATCGAAAAAATCGGCGCTTCCGCCTGTATTGCGATTGGCAATGGGTCAAACGATGTCGAGATGCTTAAGAAAGCACAGTTAGGAATAGTTGTAATCGGCGGTGAGGGATGCGCGACGGATGCGCTTTTAGCCGCTGACATAATTGTAAATAGGTCAGAAGACGCCCTGGATCTGCTGGCCAATACAAAGAGACTTATAGCGACCCTTCGCAAATAAGTCATTTAATAGTTCGTCTATAATTTCTCTGCGACGCTTCCTATATCTACCCGAATAGCCCCTTAATAGGCAAGCGCCATAACTTCAACCCCATGTGGCTCTACAAAAATATAAAAATACCCCAATCCATTGGCGATCCATTGGCATCATGGTTATCCAGGGCTTATTCAGCATCTGGTTAAATTCATAGCGCACAAAACACAGAAAATTCTTTCAAAAACGGAAGGAAAGTTATAAATTTTGGAGAAATGTGTTGCAGAGTGGAATAAAGTGGAGTAGAGTGGATTACACAAAGAACGCCAAAGGGGCAACTACTTGTTTTTTGGAGAGTACTACCATTCGCTAGATGAAAAAGGACGCGTTATACTTCCCGTGAAATTCAGGGATGCGCTGGCGGATGGCCTCTTCATAACAAAATCGTTTGACAGCTGCCTTTTGGTTTACACCAGGAAAGACTGGTTTGAGCGGGTAGACGAGATCATGTCGAAGAAGCCCGCAACAGCCGAAGTAAGGAACTACCAGAGATTTGTGATCGGAAGTGCGGTGGAAGACGAAGTAAGCCGCCAGGGAAGGATTTCAATCCCGCAGAACCTTCGCGATTTTGCGGGTCTCGATAGAGACATTGTAATAATTGGAGTAGCAAATAAACTAGAAATTTGGGCAAAGGAGAGATATGAACGATTTATAGCTGACGCTGAAAAATCAGCTTCTGAGATAGGGGAAGAGATAGCTGATATCGGTGTTTAGCAAAGCACAACGGAATAAAGGGCCACGATGGAATATTTTCATAAACCCGTTTTGCTGGCTGAAGTCTTGAAGCAATTACGTTGCACTAACGGTAGCATAGTCATCGACTGCACTTTGGGCGGGGCAGGACATGCAGAGGCAATATTAGATTTAATAACGCCGGAAGGCTTCTTACTAGGAATCGATCAAGACATCGCAGCACTGGACGCAGCAAGGGTTAGATTAGCACGCTTCAGCCAGCAAAATTTTTCTTTAGTTCGAGGCAATTTTAGTGAGCTGGATCGCATTCTGGCTGAGGTCGGCCTTTATGCGATAGACGGAGTATTGTTTGACTTAGGGGTTTCGTCAGTCCAGTTCGACCGTGCCGAGAGAGGATTTAGTTATCGCTTTGATGCTCCGCTTGATATGCGTATGGATCAAAGACAGGCATTAACGGCGTTCGATGTGGTGAATGCGTATTCAAGGGGAGACCTCACGTGTGTCATCAAAGAGTATGGCGAGGAACGCTGGGCCAACAGAATCGCCGCGTTTATTATTAAAGCGCGGCAAAATCGTCCTATAGCAACGACGTTTGAGCTTGTGGACGTGATTAAGGATGCGATACCGGCCCCTGCCAGACGCCGGGGAGGACATCCCGCGAAGCAAATGTTTCAAGCACTGCGAATTGAAGTGAACGGCGAGATCAAGATTCTCGAGCGGAGTTTTCGGGACGCCATAAAATGGCTTAGGCCGGGAGGAAGACTAGTTATACTATCCTATCATTCGCTTGAAGATAGGGTAGCGAAAAATGTAATAAATGACCTGTCAAAAGGCTGTATTTGCCCGCCGGGGTTGCCGGTTTGCACGTGTGGGCACATGCCTCAACTGAGTGTAGTAACCAGGAAAGTCGTAAGGCCGACACCTGGAGAGATAGCAGAGAATCCAAGAGCGGAAAGCGCCCGGTTGAGGGCCGCCGAAAAACTGTAAGAGGTGAGAACAATAGCACAAGCGGCAAGAAAATTAGCGGTCAAGCAGCAGCAGGTACGGTATAAAGAGCAGCCGAAACCGAAGAAGAAACTGAAAGTCGTAGAACCAAAGAGACGGCAGAGCCGGCAGGTTTTAGCATTACCAGAGATCCCTTTTCCGGTTTTTGTGATGTCCGTTACGGTTATTACAGCGGGTATTATTATAAACGTAGCTCAGCAGGCGATTATATCCCAGCAAAGCTACATGATCGAATCCGTCAAGAAAGAAATTCAGGTAGCTCAGCAGGCGCAGGATAATCTCTATGCGCATAAAGCCATACTGCAATCGCCCCAAAGAATTGAATCAGTTGCCGTTGAGAAACTCTCGATGGTCAAGGCGCCGAAGGTGTCTTATCTTCGCATCCTTGATGACGGATCGAGGGGTATTAGCTCGACGGGCAACACTAGCCCTTCTATGAGTGCATCCGGTGATAAACATTATGTATCCGGTAAGAGTATAACCAAAGGCCGAGTCGAAGCTTCCTATGGTGGACGCTTGGGTTATCATGCTTTAGCACGTTAATAGAGGGAAGAGGAGCGAGTGGGTAGAGTTAAAAGCAGCACTGAGACACGGTTAACTGCTCTACTGGTCATAATATTTTTATGCGTTGTAGGAATATCGGGGCGGCTTGTCTTCGTTCAGGGGGTTTCGGCCGCCAAATACGATGCGGCTGCGGAAAAGCAACGATTAAGTATCGTAGAGTTGCCCCCTAAACGGGGCACCATCCTCGACAGAAACGGCGATGAGCTTGCCGTATCCGTCCTTATGGACACCATCTACGCGAGTCCCTCATTAATCGACGATCGCGAGGGGTTTGCAAAAAAACTCGCGCCCGTCCTGAAAATGGATGAGCGGGATATCCTCAAAAAACTTCTCAAGCAAAGCGGCTTCACCTATCTTGTAAGAAAAACCGACCCTTCTACCGTTAAAGCAGTAAAGCAACTGGTTAAAGAAGAGCATATAAAGGGCATTGGCTTTATTAAAGAGAGCAAGCGGTATTACCCCAACGCCGCGCTCGGTGCGCACGTGATCGGCTTTGCGGGTATGGACAACCACGGATTAAGCGGGCTTGAGCTGTATTACGATGAAATGCTTTACGGAAAGCCGGGCAAAATCGTTGCCGAGCGAGACGGTCAGGGCGGACCGATTCCGCAGAGCGTACAGAGTTCACGGCGGGCGATCGATGGCTCAAACATTCGTACCAGCATCGATAAAGAAATCCAGTACGAAGCCGAGCTTGGGTTGGCGGCGGTTGTAAAGAAATACAAGGCCAAGCGGGGCAGCGTCATCGTAATGAACCCAAAAACGGGAGAGATTTACGCTATGGCGAATGTCCCGTACTTCAATCCGAACAAACTTGCAACAGTTAATAAGGATAACCAGAAAAACACGACGATCACTGATCTATATGAGCCTGGGTCGACGATGAAGGCTATTATTGCCAGCGGTGCGCTGCAAGAGGGATTATGCAACCCTTCAACCCCATTTTACTTAAAATCGGCTATCCAAATCGGCCACAAAAGAATCAGGGATGCGCACACACGGCCCGCCGGCATGTACACGTTCTCAAACATCATCCAGGAGTCAAGCAACATCGGAATGGTTAAAATCGGTATGTTGATGGGCAAGGACAAGATTCTTGATTACCTGTCGCGATTTGGTTTCGACAGGAAAACCGGCGTGGATTATCCGGGCGAGTCCCGGGGGTTTTATCCCAAAAAAGAAAACTGGTCTGTGATGTCACTGGCTAATATCCCATTTGGCCAGGGGATATGTACCACACAGTTGATGATGGTAAAGGCATACGCAACGATTGCCAATGATGGTATCCCGATAAAACCGCATTTGTTACTCGATGCGACGGATCAGAGGGGAAGGGTTATTCTTAGTGCCCCCGCAATGCCGGAGAAACAGGTTATAGATGTCGCGGTTTGCCGGAAAATGAAGCAGATCCTGGAGAAAGCCGTGACGGACGGTACTGGGCCGCAGGCGAAGGTCGCTCATTATCGCGTTGGCGGCAAGACGGGTACCGCGCAGAAAGCTAAGGTTAACGGTCGTGGTTATGACAAGGGCAGGTATGTTGCTTCATTTATAGGAATGGTGCCAATACAAGATCCGCAGCTTGTTATTTCGGTCGTTATCGACGAGCCCCGGGAGAGTATCTATGGGGGCTCGGTTGCGGCGCCTGTATTCAGTAAAGTCGCGGAGTTTTCGTTACGTTATTTGAAAATACCCCCTGAATAGAGTAGTTAGCTCTAGCAGGGGATAGGAGTATTTACGCTTGTTTGCAAAAAGGAAGGGAGGGATGACATGAAAGAAATTGCATGTGCCCGGTTTACCGGAAGGTAAAATAGGGGTTACGTTTCGGTGGAACCGGGCGGCTTCCGTTGTTCTGAGCTTTTAAAAAAGCGACGTGGCGATTCAAAAGACAAGGTATAACGTAAGTAGATAGATAGGTAAGCAAGCAAGTAGGTAGGTAAGTAGATAGATAGGTAAGTAAGTAAGCAAGTAGGTAAGTAAGTAAATAAGTAGGTAGGTAGGTAAGTAAATAAGTAAGTAGGTAGGTAAGGTAATGTCCAACCCATGAAGAGAAAGAAAAGAGGGAAGGGTGATGCGATACAAAGTAAATGTGAGTGCCCGGTTTATCGGCGGCTCGCAAAGGGCTTCACACGATACAACGCGGTAAATCGGGCGTCTACCGGCACAGTTAAGTGCTTGTTTTAAATCAGAATGGTTCGTGAAGTAGGTTTTTAGCAAGTTTGTTTCTGTAATAAGTGTTTCATTAGCGTTTTTTGCAGTAACACTTGTTTGATTTGCGTTTGTTGTACCAGCATTATTTTGTTGTTAGGCAGCATGTATTAGGGTGAGATGATTCACGCAATAAAATACAGCACGTTGGGGAGGTGATGGTATGCTACGCAATTGTAAGTGCCCGGTTTATCTGATCAACGACGTGGCATCCTGATAGATCGGGCTACTCCGTACAACTTAATATTGGTGAAGACATTGCTGGCACGATACCATAGTAATGTTGTTGCGGCGCTGATGCCTCAGCCCAGGCAAAATGCTGGGTTCCAGGCTTAGGTGTAGGCGATCTCTAAAAACAATCGGTCTGTCACGACCTGCTTATCTCGCCGTTTGAGATCGGCAAAATCAAGCAGCTTGTTTTCCGCAGAGCAGTTACTTTGCTAAAGCCTTTGTCTTTAAACTTGGGCCCAGCCTTAACGGTATTATGTAAAATCATGCATATGATCATGGGCTAGAGGTAGTCTGATCATTTAGCGGCTCCAGGCTCAGGGAGGCTTCAGTAAAGTCTCCAGGTGTTATTCGCCGCACTTATACACACCAAATGCGCTCTCTTGCATGTGTATATCATGCGACCGTAGCGTTCCCACATTGCTATCTCATGCAGCAATACCTATCCCTATCCCGCGATGGTGATCCCGTGCGGTCAGGCGATTCAGCTTGGACTAACGAAAGAGTGCACTTTTTGTACTAGTACCGCGACATCCTACTTTCTGTGCATGTCATTCTGAAGGAGCGATTAGCAATTGATTGTCATTCT
>PFFU01000194.1:7378-17993 GCA_002783345.1 Candidatus Aquicultor secundus | reverse complement strand
TCAAAGCTTAGACGCACTTAAGTGACAGAAGTGCGTGAGTGCCCGCTAGATTCTTCGCTTCGCTCAGAATGACAATTGCCGGCGTTTAGAATGACAAGTGCTGGATTCTTCACAACGCTTTAGAATGACAAGTGCTGGATTCTTCACAACGCTTCAGAATGACATCCGGTAACCGATTAGCAGCGTAAGATCACATTTCTTCAAGAAGGCGCTTGAGTACCGCTACCAGGCGTTCCTTATCCTCGGCGGTGTATGGCAAGGGGCCTTTAGTTCTGCCGCCCGACCTGCGAATTTTTTGGCCTTCATGGCGTAAGAATAGTTCGGTATCGATTGTCGCGGGATTATATACTTTGCCACGCGGTGAGATCGTGGCCGCCTTTTTGGAGAGCGCGAGCGCCGCGAGACCGATATCTGCGGTGATCACGATATCGCCTGCATGCACCAGTGCGACGATGGCATAATCCGCCGCATCCCGCTCGCTGGGAACTACCGTAGTTGAAACGCCGGTCGTCTGACTAAAGCGCAGCAAGTTCTGGGTCTCGTTGCCAACAAGCACAACCGGGGTTTTATGCGCCGCACTTACCTTTATTATCTCGCCCAGCGAAGGGCATGCGTCCGCATCGACAATAACCCGCCTCTCGCCTGCACCGGTTTTCTTATCCCTCATCATGGTCCTCAGTCCCTTTTCTTGAATCTTAGGCTTAAGTCTAACCCTAGATACGGAATCTATGCCAGCGGCACGTTAATAAAGGACTTCAAGACGACACGGCAAAGTCGACATCAACGGCTTGCCCATAAAAAGCTTTACAAAAGCTAGTTTATGGTCGATACTTAAATATAGCTAAGACGTGAATTCGTAAATGGGGACCCGTTATTAGACGGGTCTTTATTTTTTGGTCGGTGTCGTAAACTTTTTTGAGTACCTCATTAACCTAGCGTCGTAAGCTTAAAAGTGTTAAGGCGCTAGGAGGTGGAAAATTTGTCAAAAGGTACTGTAAAGTGGTTTAACGATGGCAAGGGCTTTGGCTTTATTAGCCAGGAGAACGGCGGCCCGGATGTATTCGTACATCACTCAGCAATCAGCGGAGAGGGCTTTAAGTCACTCGCCGAGGGTGATGCCGTCGAGTTCGAGGTCCAGATGGAGGCCAAGGGCGCTCGCGCATCAAACGTTACCGTCGTCAGGTAAAAATAATTGACTAAAAGACCTGCTATCTCAAGCAGGTCTTTTTTTGTTTGTGTGGGCAACAAATTTGTCGTTATGGAGCCAAGAACTTAGTCAGAACAAGGTTTGTGTGATATACTTAACAGGTAGAGATGCTTCATTGTTTAGCTTGGAAGGATATGGGGCTCTTAAGAAAGAGCATCGTATCCCTTTTTTATTGCATCGATTTACTACATATAGTAGTAGCACCATAGCATCAAAAAGAGACGAACCCTCTACAACACGACCGAACACTTTATGGAAAGGATACATTGATGAGGATTACCCATGAAAAAGGCAAGAAATACCGCGCTTACAGCCCACAAGAGTTCTTTAAGTCCCCTGAAAGCCCGCAGCCATTCTACGGCCTAAACGAACTTAAGCCCAAAAGATCCGACGCAAAAGAATTAAACGATCAAACAGCTCGGAAATCTAATTAAGGAGCCATTCCGACCGTGTTGCGGATCGATTCATACGCGCTTCTCTCGACCTCTTCGGGGGTTGGGATGTCTTTAATATCTAGCGGCGCATAAGCTATGCTGTTGCCGATAGTCCCGTCTGTCTCTATATAAAACCTTGCAGACCCGGGCACCAGCCTCTCGCCTGAATCAGATTTCCCTACAACCTTGATGTTTGCAAATATGCGTTGGTCGGTGGAGATATACTCATTCAGGTCGTGACGCCAGACATTAATATCTTTCTTAGCTCTTTTAAGCTGCTCTTTTGAAAGTCGATTTCTATAATCCTTTAAAAACGCAAGCCTTCCCTTTAGGGCCGGTATATCCTCCGCTTTATCGTAATCTAATCGATACTTCCGCTCGACATCGAAAACCGCTTTGAGCTGTTCCCCGGAAGACCGCTGCGATAGGATGGATACCTTGGTATCGAGTAACTTCCAGTGCTTAAGCCGGGCATCTTTTTTGAGATAGCCGTCTAACGCCGATTGTAATTGCCCGGTGGAAACATTTGTGGACCCCGCATTTTGGCTTCCGCAAGATGAAATGCTTAAGGCAAAGACAATAATAAGGCATATTGCGAGCACTCGTCCCCTTCCGCCTTTCAGGCTACAGTTCATACGGCGCTCCTTTGCGCTTACTGGAGGTATACGTTTTAGGGCCTGCGGTTAACCTGCTGCTAGATTATAGACATATAAGGAAACTAAAATCAATTAGCGTAGTTACCTGCCTGATTGCAAAATATTAAATTTTTTTAACAATACGCGCGATTTTTTGAGCACTCATCCGTTCTATATATAGAGGTATTGGTATAGAGTTTTCAACGTGTGCATTGATCCAAGCTGTGTCTTAAGCCATTAGGCTTTGACTCAGCATAGTTTTTACGACATTATGAGCAATATTTCACAAGCGCACATATTCGATATTATCGAATAGCTTAGAAACTAATCCGGCTTATCTTGTTTCGTAGAGCCAGGGGGCGTGATGCAAAGCACAGGCTTTTCACATCGAACCTACGAGAACAGATAAGCCAGAAATAATATGGTAACTACCACGTTACCAAGTAAAAGGAGTGATGAGTATCGAGTAAGACCAGCGCTCGCTCCGGGCGTTGGTCTAACAGGCAACAGACTATCCGGAACCATGGTAGCCGATGCCAAGAACCTCAGTTGGGTTGCAGAGGGCGTCCCGGTTACCGCTTATGATGATGACGGTACCTGGGATCCATATGGCAAGATGACGGTTACCGTGAAGGACAGTGGTGGTGGCGCCCTTCAGACAGCCGATGTCGTAACGCCGGTATCCGGTGAGATGAGTTGCTTCAAGTGCCACGGCACGACAAACACGTTCCAGAACATTCTAGCAGCGCATGATAAGTACAACGGCACGACCCTTGCTGCTGATTTGACAGCCGGCAAACACCATCGCTGCAGCGAAGGCGCATGCCACGTATGGAGCTGCAAGTTCTGCCATACCAACAAAGCCCAGGGTGCAATGCACAAGTAACCCTGTGCTGATGCACGTAGCTTTAAGAACCACGTAAAGGGGAGCCGATTGGCTCCCCTTTACTGCTGCTCACGAGATAGTGCCCAAGAAACTGCTCGGCCTGATTGGTCTCGAATAGATGGGCGGCGTTTACCTGCTTTGAGATATTCTGAAAGGTCGTCCCGAACACGGCGGCGGCGCGGGTTGCCGTTCCCGCGAGATTATATACTTTAGCCGCCCACCACTGCTTCTCGGTACGCTCGCTGATAAGAACATCGTAAAGCATGTAGACGGTATCCACGGTATCATCAAACCCACGCTCGCTTGCAAACCCTGTCAGGTGTTGCTTATGCTTTAAGCCCCGTTTCTTCTGTTTGCGCTTTAAGCCTTCCATAACATCGCGGGCGATATGAAACACCGGGCCGTCGACCTTGCGGATATCCTCTGAAAGCTCTGTTGTAATCTCTCCAAAGCCGATTGCAATGCGGATTTTGACGGGGGCGACTTCTTCGCGTAGCCTCCCCGCGATATATGGGGCTTTTGCGAGGTCGGTCAGTACGCCCTGGAACTCGTCGCCGAGCGTAAACTGAAACGGTATGGCGATGTCTGCCGCAAACCTGGCGTTTATCTCTCCGAAAGCGGCCTCGATATGCCGCTGGGCCTGCTCCCTTTGCTCAAGGGTGCGCGACTCGATAATATCGCAAGTAATGACCGTGTAATTCACTATTAGTATCCCCCGTTGGCTTAGTTCGGCTTCTCAATTACCGCCAAATATGTCACTACATCAATCACATTTGGTTTAAAATGGGATTATCAACCGAATATTGTTGAATATCAGGACTTCAACTAATACAAGTTGATATTTTGATTATCGAACAGTGCCTTCAAAAACTCAACTATTATTTACGATAATTTCGTAAGAAATTTGGGGTTTAAACCATAAAAACATGCCGTAGATCAGGCATTTGAGGGGACCGGATTTACTTTTAACGATCCTTAGAGCGGTCGAGAAGCAATCTATAGCCGTCGGCCCCATACTCCAGGTAACGCTTAACGCGGCTGATCGTGGCGGTGCTTGCTCCCGTTTCAGTGGCGATATCGATATAGGTCTCCCCTGCGTCGAGCTTTCGCGCAACGGCCCAGCGCTGGGCCATCGATTTAATCTCCGCTATGGTGCAGAGGTCCTCGAAGAATTTATATGCTTCCTCTCTGTTTTCGATCTTTAAGATCGTGTCAAAGAGGTCGTCTACTTGGCCTGTCCGCAGCTTTTCATTAAGGGCCATTAAATTACCTCCGGGAATAATTCGCTTTGATAACGTAGTAACTCTTTATTATTTTACCATAAAAAAGTAAATTGGTTTTCGGGTAGTTATTACTGTTTGCAGGTAGTTCTTACGCTACTCGACGGCTCGCCACATCAGCCTGTTGGCATCAAAATCGTATGTCACCAAGCCTTCGCCGAGAAGAAAACTCAGGTAGGCTTTCAGGGTATCCATGCAAAGATAATATTGTTGCAGCGTAGTGACCGCCAGCCCGTGTTTCTTGCAGAGTTCCCAGAGGACGGTCGCCGTTTGCGCCGGAACCTGCAAAACATGCAGGATGTCGTCGACACGCTCCTGGATCTTCGTTAAATTCGCATCGGCAAGCTCGATTATATCGCCGGTCGGGGTAACATGCGAAGGAACAAAGCTTTTAGCGGCGACCCGCTTTAGCCTCTCTATGGATTTGGTCATTTCACCCACGTTTACCATGTAAATCAGGATGAGTTTATTCCAGGCACTCAGTGAAAACACGCTGTCCCCACAAAAAAACACGTCATCAACGATAACGCCCATCTGATTCGGCGAGTGTCCGGGGAGTGGAATAACCTTGAACTCTTTATCCCTTATCACCATGGAGGGCTCCTCAAGAAGCTTATCGACCGGGGACCTTTTTGCCATCATAAAGGGCTGCTTAAGCTCCTGGGGGGCCTCGGCCCCGTAAATGTAGAACGGTTCGAGCGAGGGGTTTGTCATAATCGCCGCCTCGAACGCCGGTGCGTAGACTTTGCATCCGGTTTTTTTGACCAGGTAGTTGTTACCCCCATAGTGGTCGGCGTGTGAGTGGGTGTTTATAACCACCGAAAGCTTTAGCTTCTCGGCTTCGAGCGCGGCAAGAATTAACTGGGCGCTGTCGTCGTCCATGCCCGTGTCCACAACCGCGCATTCATTGCCTGCGGTCTTTATAATACCGTAGTTCTGGTGGTCGGATAAGTAGTATATATCTTCGTTAACCTGTATCAACTCGGGCATATCAACCCCTTTTAAGAACAGTAAGCAGTAAGGAGTAGGCAGTAGGCAGAATAAACCTTCATCTTAGAAAAGTTTACCTACGCCTAGACGCTAAGTAGTGGCAGTCACTGTGAGTGCACTCGAGATTCTTCACTATCGTTCAGAATGACAGCTAGTGGACCCTCTTCTTAAAAACCCACACCCTCGGCCCACACACTGCTCACTGTATACTTCCTACTGCCTACTAAAACCCACACCCTCGGCCCACGCACTGCTTACTGTATACTTCCTACTGCCTACTAAAACCCACACCCTCGGCCCACGCACTGCTTACTGCCTACTAAAACCCGCTGTCTCGGCCCACACACTGCCTACTTATAGCTTTATTACTTTATTCCTTAAAACCCCTATCCCCTCTATTGTGATCTCCATAACATCGCCGGGGACTATCGGGCCTACGCCTGGTGGCGTGCCGGTGAGAATGATATCGCCGGGGCAGAGGGTCATGATATGGGAGATATATGAAACGAGGTACTCGGGTTTGAAGTGCATGTTGATCGTGTTCGAAGACTGCTTGACCTCACCGTTTACGGTTAATTTGATATCGAGGTGACGCGGATCGACATCCGTGGGTGTGACGATATAGGGGCCGATGGGGCAGAAGGTATCGAAGCTTTTGGCCCTCGTCCATTGGCCGTCCTTTTTCTGCAGATCGCGTGCGGTGACATCATTTGCGCAGGTATAGCCCAGGATATAGTTAATAGCCTTGGTGATAGGGACCTGCCGCGTTGTCTCCTTGATTACGATTGCCAGCTCGGCCTCGTGCTCGATCCACTTGCTCATCGGCGGATAGATGATGTCATCGGCGGTGCCGATAACCGTCGAAGGGGGCTTGAGGAAGATGAGTGGTTCGTCGGGCATCTCCATACCGAGTTCGCGGGCGTGATCCGTATAGTTCAGGCCGACCGCCACCACCTTGGAGGGCGTTGTCGGCTCTAATATCCTTATCTTATCGAGGGGATACTTCTTCTGCGTGGGTGTGAACGGCTTGAAAGGCGTGCCGTCGATTACGCAGACCTCATCGCCTTCGAGGATGCCGTATGCGATCGGGCCACCGTAGGTAAATCGAACAAATTTCAACTTTAACCTCCGCCGGTCTCACTACTCTTAGTTTCTGCCGGCGTGCTGTGCCCGTTAACACCGTTTATTCCATTAATTCCATCAAAACCGTTAAAACCGTTTTCTTCATGCACACGCTTGTGCATCAGGCCGTACTCGATACTGTCAACAAGGGCGTGCCAGCTTGCCTCGATGATGTTTTCTGAGACTCCAATTGTGCCCCAGGTGCTCCTGCCATCACCACTCTCAATAAGTACCCTGGTCACGGCACCGGTACCCTTCGTCTCATCGAGCACGCGCACTTTAAAGTCGTTTAGCTCGATATCCGCCAATGCCGGATAGACCGATTGGATGGCTTTTCTCAACGCGCTGTCCAGTGCGTTGATCGGACCGTTCCCTTCCGCAGCGGTTATTACTTCCTCACCGCCGACCTGCAATTTAATCGACGCCTCGGTTGCAACCTTGCCGTCCTCGCGCTTTTCCATAATCACGCGGAAACGGTCGAGCGTAAAGTAGTGGGGCTGTATCCCCAGGGATTTTCTAATCAATATCTCGAGGGACGCATCCGCCGCCTCGAAGTGATACCCAACGTGCTCGAGACCTTTGATCCTGTTGAGGATATCCGTCACTTTGTGCGGCTCGTTTGAGAGATCGATACCGAGTTCTTGGGCTTTGAGGATGATGGTGCTCTTGCCCGCGAGTTCGGAAACCACCACGCGCTGGATGTTGCCGACCAGGCCTGGGTCGATATGCGCATAGCCGAGTTCCTCGCGCTCGACGGCGCTGGTGTGCAGGCCCGCTTTATGCGCAAACGCGCTCTGGCCGACATAAGCCTGCTGTGGGTACGGGCTTAAGTTTGCGATTTCGCTAACGAATAGCGACGCTTCTGTTAATAATTTTAGCTGCTCGGGGCGCATTACCTCGATTCCGAGCTTAAGCTGTAGCGCCGGGATTATCGAGCAGAGATTGGCGTTGCCGCAGCGCTCGCCGTAGCCGTTGATCGTCCCCTGCACCTGGCTAACCCCTGCCTGTACTGCAATTATTGAGTTTGCAACGGCGCACTCGGCGTCGTTGTGGGCATGTATCCCGAGCGGCATGGTCACGTTGTATTGTGCCGCCTCGATGATCTCTTTGATCTCAAAGGGCATCGTACCGCCGTTTGTATCGCAAAGAACGAGGCAATCGGCACCCGCGCTCTCGGCGGCTTTTAGCGCCGCAATCGCGTAATCGGGTTTGTCTTTGTAGCCGTCAAAGAAATGCTCGGCGTCAAAGAAGACCTCTAGTCCTTTTTGTTTCAAAAAGGCGATCGAGTCGCTGATCATGTTGAGGTTCTCTTCGAGAGTCGTTCTCAGGGCACGTTCGACATGGATATGCCAGCACTTGCCGACGAGGCACGCCGCACCTGTCCCTGAGTCTACCAAGGCCTTTAAGTTGAGGTCATCTTCGGGTTTGATATCTTTGCGACGCGTGCTTCCAAAAGCGACGATCTTTGAGTTTTTTAGCTTGATATTCTTAACGCGCTCGAAGAATTCTATGTCTTTCGGATTTGAGCCCGGCCATCCGCCCTCGATGTAGTGGATACCGAGTTTATCCAGCTCGTGTACGATTTTTAGTTTGTCGGCTACCGAGAACGAGATGCGCTCGCGCTGCGCCCCGTCTCTTAGCGTCGTGTCATATAGTTTAACTTCTGCCATATCGATCGCGTCCTTATTGCTCTGTTTTGCACGGGTATTCTAAACCTAGACCCCTATGCATGAAAAGAAGGTTTCTGCCCCCGAGATTCTTCGGTCGCTTTGCTCCCTCAGAATGACATCTAGTGAGCCTATATCTTATACGTGTTCGAGCCAATGGGCGTATGTGTCGTCTTCGCCTTTAACGACCTGGAAGAACTTGTTCTGCAGGGCGGTCGTTACCGGGCCGGGTTTACCGATTTCGCGCTTGTCGACTTCGCGTATCGGTGTTATCTCGGCAGCGGTGCCGGTTACAAATATCTCATCGGCCAGGAAGAGATCGCTCCTTACCAAGTCGCGCTCAACAACTTCGTAGCCCATATCTTTCGCCAATTCTATCACGGTATCCCGCGTGATGCCCTCTAAAATACTTGCCGACGTCGACGGCGTGTGGATGACGCCGTTTTTAACGACAAATAGATTCTCGCCCGTTCCCTCGGAGACAAATCCCCTGGAATTAAGCATGATGGCTTCTTCGTAGTTGCTGTAGATCGCCTCCATTTTAGCGAGAATTGAGTTTATATACTGCCCGGTTGCCTTCGCTGCCGGCGGGAGTGAGTTCGGGTCGATTCTGCTAAATGAAGAGATCATAGCCCGGATACCGTTTTTTAAGCCCTCGTCACCCAGGTAGGTACCCCATGACCAGGTCGCAATAGCGACATCAACCGGCGAGTTCAATGGATTCAGCCCCATCTCGCCGTATCCCCTGAATGCGATGGGGCGGATGTAGCAGCTTTTCAGTTTATTAACCCTGATCAGCTCTTTTGTTGCATTGATCAGTTCCTCTGTTGAATATGGTACCGGCATCAAGTAAATCCTGGCCGAATCCATCAGCCTTTCCATGTGTTCGGTAAGGCGAAATACAGCCGTACCCGAGGGGGTCTCGTATGCCCTGATTCCCTCGAACACACCCGACCCGTAATGCAGGGCGTGCGTCAGGACGTGCACCTGGGCCTTATCCCAATCCACAAACTCACCGTTGAGCCATATTTTTTCAACTTTTTCTATTGGCATTGCGCGCTACCTCCGTTTTTTTAGGGTCCAGAGTCCGGGGTTTAGGGGGAAACCTTCTTCTGCAAGAAAGTTGGCTACTCCTAGACGCTATTCAGTGACACTACTGGCAAGTGGACTCGAGATTCTTCAGTCGCTATTCGCTCCTTCAGAATGACAGAACAATATACCCTGCTCTTAAAAACCCATTCTCTAGACCTTCATCCCTGGTCCCCGTCTTAAAAACCCATTCTCTAGACCTTCATCCCTGGTCCCCGGACCCTGGACCCTTCTTTCTATCCTTCCCTCACCAAGTCTGCGACCATATCGCCGATCTCAGATGTGCTATAGCCCATCTGGCCGGCGGCGAGGCTTTTTATCTTCTCGGCGGTTACTTTCATAACCGCCTGCTCTATACGTTTGCCCGCCTTTTGTTCCCCCAGGTGCTCCAGCATGAGCTGGGCGGCCGAGATTGCGGCAAGCGGGTTGATTATATTCATGCCTGTATATTTAGGGGCCGAGCCGCCGATCGGCTCGAACATCGAGACGCCTTCGGGATTGATGTTTCCGCCGGCGGCAATGCCCATACCTCCCTGAATCATCGCTCCAAGGTCTGTAATGATGTCGCCGAACATGTTGTCGGTTACGATGACATCGAACCACTCCGGGTTTTTAATGAACCACATACAGATCGCATCGACGTGCGCGTAATTGGTGGTAATGCCCGGATATTCCCTGGCTACCTCGTAAAATGCGCGCTCCCAGAGGTCGAATGCGTAGGTCAAGACGTTTGTCTTACCACACAGCGTGAGCTTGTTTTCCTTGTTGCGCTCTTTCGTATAGTTGAAGGCATAGCGGATACAGCGCTCGACGCCTTTTCTCGTGTTGATGCTCTCCTGGACGGCGACCTCATCCGGCGTGCCCTTCTTCAAGAAACCGCCGGCGCCCACGTAAAGGCCCTCGGTGTTCTCGCGAACGACCACGAAATCTATCTCGTTAGGTCCCTTTCCTTTGATCGGAGTATAGACCCCGGGATACAGCTTGACCGGCCGTAAGTTAATGTACTGGTCAAGCTCGAACCTGATTCGAAGCAGGACGCCTTTCTCAAGAATTCCCGGCTTTACATCGGGGTGTCCGATTGCGCCGAACAATATGGCGTCGAGTTTGCGAAACTCGTCAAACGCTGATTCGGGTAGGATCTCGCCTGTCTTAAGATACCTGTCGCCGCCGAAATCGTAGTGAACGAGTTCGTAGTTAAAATTCTCGACTTCGCTTGCTACTTGCAAGACTTTTAGGGCTTCCCTTATAACTTCTGGACCGGTTCCATCACCGGGCAATACTCCGATCTTATACAATGTCTTCCCC
>PFFU01000194.1:5394-7360 GCA_002783345.1 Candidatus Aquicultor secundus | reverse complement strand
CTTCTTACTTGGCCTGGGCTTTTACCTTCTCTTTGGTATAGTTGATCAACCCGCCTTGTTTAATAATGTTGCTGATAAACTCAGGGAACGGCTTTGCCTGGTAGATGTTGCCGGTGGTGAGATTGGTGATCTCGCCTTTATCGGTATCCACCTGAACTTCGTCGCCGGCCTTGATCCCATCGACAGCTTCGGGACTCTCGAGGATGGCGAGCCCCATGTTTATGGCGTTGCGATAGAATATCCGTGCAAACGATTTGGCAATCACGCAGGAAATACCTGCCGCCTTGATTGCGATTGGGGCGTGTTCCCTTGACGAGCCGCAGCCAAAATTCTCGTCGGCTACGATGATGTCATCCTTGCTCATTTTATTCATAAACTCCGGATCGGCATCTTCCATGCAGTGCTTGCCGAGTTCAACCGGATCGCTTGTCTTTAAATACCTGGCCGGTATGATCGCATCGGTATCGATATCCCGCCCAAACTTCCACACATTTCCTTTATATATCATGGTTAAAACCTCCATCTTTCAAGACGCTTTATCTAAGCCTAGACCCTTTGGTTTCTAAACAGGCAACCGCACCCTAGATTCTTCGGTCGCTATTCGCTCCCTCAGAATGACATCTAAGTGGATACTCTTCTTAAACCCACTGTCTAAACCTTCATGCTGCTTACTGCATACTCCCTACTGCCTACTAGCCCTCATTCTAGACCTACAATTGATCTGGGCTCAAGCTCGGCAATCTCAAAAGCCGCTTGGCGCACCTGTACTAGCCCTCATTCTAGACCTACAATTGCTCCGGGCTTACGATCCTGCCGGCTATTGCGGATGCGGCGGCTACGGCCGGTCCGCTTAAATATACTTCGCTTTCGGGATGGCCCATGCGACCGACAAAGTTGCGGTTCGTGGTCGCAAGCGCGCGCTCGCCCTTGGCGAGGACTCCCATATGCCCGCCGAGGCACGGGCCGCACGTCGGCGTGCTTACCGCCGCTTTGGCCTCGATAAATATGTCGATCAGGCCTTCCCTCATGGCCTGGCGATAGATATCCTGCGTGCCGGGGATAATGATGCAACGCACCTTCTTATCCACCGTGTGGCCCTTAAATATCTGGGCCGCAATTCTCAAATCCTCCATCCTGCCGTTCGTGCAGGAGCCGATAACCACCTGGTCGATTGCAATATCGCCGACTTCGCTTATGCCGCGCGTATTCGACGGCAAGTGCGGGAATGCGACCTGGGATTCGATGTTTGAAACATCCCATTCGTAAACCTGAGCGTATTCTGCATCCTCGTCGCTTTTATAGACGGTATACGGGCGATTTGCGCGACCCTCGACGTAATCGATAGTCTTCTGATCGGGGGCGATGATGCCGGATTTTCCTCCCGCTTCGATCGCCATGTTGCACATCGAGAGCCTGCTATCTACGGAGAGCGCCGAGATGGCCTCGCCGGTAAACTCCATGGCCTGGTACAGTGCCCCGTCTACACCTATCTGGCCGATCGTGTAAAGAATGAGGTCTTTGCCGGTAATCCATGGATTAAGCGGGCCTTTGAAAACAAATTTTATGGATGATGGGACTTTAAGCCACGTCTCCCCCGTCGCCATTGCGGCGGCAAGGTCTGTCGACCCCATACCCGTCGAAAACGCGCCAAGACCACCGTACGTGCACGTATGCGAGTCGGCGCCGATTACCGCGTCTCCGGGCAGCACCAACCCCTGCTCGGGCAGGAGCGCGTGCTCGATACCCATCCTTCCCACTTCAAAGTAGTTGGTGATATCCTGCGCTAAAGCGAATTTACGCAGCATCTTGCACTGCTCGGCCGAGTCGATATCTTTATTCGGCGCAAAATGGTCGGGGACAAGCACCACTTTCTCCTTGTCAAATACCTCTTTGACGCCGATTTCTTTGAATTCTTTAATCGCAATCGGTGCGGTTATATCGTTACCGAGGACGAGGTCCAGCTCTA
>PFFU01000194.1:1497-5362 GCA_002783345.1 Candidatus Aquicultor secundus | reverse complement strand
CAGTTATCAGCTAAAACCCAACCATTTATTGTTGTCATTCTGAGGCTTTAGCCGAAGAATCTAGCGGGTACTTCTCATTCTCTGCCACTTACCGCCGTCTAAGCTTAGACCCTTCTATCTCAAACGAAAGGTTTCCGCCCCCTAGATTCTTCACTTCGCTTACGCTTCGTTCAGAATGACATCTACCTAGTTCTTAGCTACATAAAGCTTTGTTAATCGCATTGAGGTAGGCTTTGGCGCTGGCCTCGATAATGTCGGTGCTGACGCCCCTGCCCATAACGGGCTTGCCCTTAATCTCGAGCTGGATGGTAACGTCACCCTGCGCATCAAGGCCGCCGGTAATCGAATTTACGTTATAGCTGATAAGGTTGCCCTTCACGCCGGTCGCCCAGATTATGGCGTTGCAGACGGCATCTACTTGGCCGTCACCGGATGAAGTTTTTTCGATCACCTCACCATTCTTACGAAGCCGAACCGTAGCTGTGGGAGTGGTATCGCTGCCGCTGCAGACATGGATATACTCCAGCGCGTAGACCTCTGAGGCAGTTCTAACCTCGTCGGCGAGAATGGCCTCGATATCCATATCCGTGATTTCGGATTTCTTATCGGCCAGGTCTTTAAACCGGCCGAATGCGGCCTCAAGCTCCTCATCGGGTAGCTGGTAGCCCAAAGTTTCCAGGTGTTTTCTAAACGCATGCCTGCCCGAGGTCTTACCCAGGACAAGCGAGCTCTCGCTGATTCCAACCCGTCTCGGATCTATGATCTCAAAGGTGGAGCGCTCTTTAAGCACACCGTCCTGGTGAATACCGGACGAGTGCGCAAACGCGTTACGCCCTACGATCGCTTTATTAAATTGCACCTGATAGCCGGTTAGACTGCTTACCAGGCGGCTGGTTTTGCTGATCTCTTCCGTCTTGATGTTCGTATATTTTCCAAACGTTTTGCGTCTGGTATCAAGTATCATCGCTATTTCTTCAAGCGCTGTGTTACCGGCGCGTTCCCCTAAACCGTTAATCGTGCCCTCGACCTGCGTGGCGCCGTTTAAGACTGCGGCCAGCGCATTTGCCGTGGACATCCCGAGATCGTTATGACAGTGGACGCTAACGATGACATCGTTCATCGCGGGCACGGCCTTAAAGAGATCGGCGATCAACTTGCCGAACTCGTCGGGGGTCGCATATCCCACCGTATCCGGGATATTAACAACAGTCGCACCGTTTTCTATTGCCGCCTCCACGAGCTTGCAAAGGAACCCAAAATCTGAGCGGGTCGCATCCATCGGCGAAAACTCCACGTCGTTAACGTAAGACTTCGCCCTTTTTACAGAATCAATCGCCATCCGCAGAACTTCTTCTCTGGTTTTTCGAAGCTGGTTCTGTATCTGCATATCCGAGGACATGATAAAGGTATGGATGCGCGGGCGCTCGGCCTTCTTTATGGCCTCGGCCGCCCTATCTATATCTGCATCAACCGCCCTGGCAAGCGCGGCGATGATGGGCTCGCGCACCTTCTCGGCAATAGTGCGTACCGCCTCAAAATCGCCTTGAGAGGTTATCGGAAACCCGGCCTCTATAACATCGATGCCGAGTTTAGCCAGTTGATCGGCTATCTCAAGCTTCTCCCTGGTACTTAAAGATATGCCGGGCGATTGCTCACCGTCTCGTAATGTTGTGTCAAACAAATATATCTGATTCATGTCTAAAGCCCCACCGGGAACCACCTCACATTAATTTTAGAGATCCAATAACGATCAACAATTATTATACCTTACCATAATGCAGCCTTTTTGTGGCTGCATCAGCAATTCCTATAATAGCTGTCAGCGATCAGCTATTATAGCTGTCAGCTAAACCTTCTTCTCTAATATAGTTATCTAAGCTTAGACCCATCTACCGCTAGTCAAGGTCTCTGCGCTCAAGATTCTTCACTTCGTTCAGAATGACATCCATGGGGAATGCTCTTTTTTGCAACCCATACCCTTAACCCACGCACTGCTTTCTGCCTACTTTAAACCCACTCTCTCGACCCACTGCTCTAGCTTATAGCTGACAGCTTTCTACGACCCACTGCTCTAGCTGATAGCTGATAGCTGATAGCTAACAGCTTTCTATGACCCACTGCTCTAAACCCGCATCTCGACCCACCGCTCTAGCTGATAGCTTTCTATGACCCACTGCTCTCGCTGACAGCTACAAAACCATAAACTTCGCAAACGCGATGCCCGCGGAGCTTTTTATTTCCTCAATGACATTATCAGGAATCGGTATGTCGACATTAAGACCCATTAGGGCTTCGCCGCCGATTTTCCTGCGCCCTACCTGCATGTTCGCAATGTTTATATTATATTTTCCAAGAATCGTACCGACTTTCCCGATCATGCCGGGGGTGTCCTCGTACCTGAAGAATGCCATGTACTTGGACGGAACCATATCGATGTCGAACTCGTAAATGTTGACGAACCGATCCTGGTTCTTCTTGCCGACGAGCGTTCCGGCAACCATCACATCGTTACCGCCATCGCGACCCCTTACACGGATCACATTAAGGTAATCCTGCGATGACTGCTTCTTGCTTTCGTTAACCTCGATGCCGCGCTCCTCGGCGAATATCGGGGCGTTTACATAATTAACCTGCTCCTCAACGACTCCATCAAAGACCCCTTTGAGAACGGCGATCGTCAGAAGCTTGGTATCGTATTTTGAGATAGGGCCCACATACTCGATATCGAGCGAGTGGATTCCTTCCTCCGCCAGCTTGTTAAAGAGCTTTCCGAGCTTCTCGGCAAGCGACAGGAACGGCTTTACGGCCTCCATCGCCTCGACCGATATAAGCGGGATGTTGACCGCATTGCTTACAAACTCGCCCTTTAAACCGGCTATTACTTGATCGGCAATCTGCGTGCCCGCCCTGTCCTGGGCCTCGACCGTCGATGCGCCCAAATGCGGTGTGCAGACGGTCTGCTCAAACTCAAGAAGCGGGTTGCCGACCGGCGGCTCCGCATCGAACACATCTATACCTACGGCTGCAACTTTGCCGCTTTTAAGTGCGCCCACAAGGGGATCGATCTGGTAGATGCCGCCGCGGGCTGTATTGACGAGCCTAACGCCGTCCTTCATTATGGCAAACTCTCTATCGCCGAACATTCCTATCGTTTCTTTGGTTTTTGGAAGGTGAACCGTTAAGAAATCTGCAACTTTTAGAACATCCTCGATTGTAGCGGCGCGCCCGATTCCAAGCTGGGCGAACCTCTCTTTAGAGACGTACGGGTCGTAGCCCGTGACTTTCATGCCGAGGCCGATGGCCCTCTGGGCCACAAGTGTGCCGATACGTCCGAGGCCGATGATGCCGAGGACTTTCTCGTATACCTCAACACCCTGGAACTTGCTTCTCTCCCATTTTCCGGCCTTTACGGAAGCGCTTGCCTGGGCGATATTTCGTGCACAAGCAAGCATAAGCGCGACCGTATGCTCCGCTGCGGAAACGATATTGCTTTGGGGGGCATTTGCTACGATAATACCCCGCTTTGTCGCCGCCTCCAGGTTAACGTTGTCGACACCGATTCCGGCCCTACCGACGACCTTTAAGTTATCGGCGCGGTTAATAACCTCGCCGGTGACCTGCGTCGCGCTTCTCACTATCAGGGCATCGTATTCACCGATCGCATCAAGCAGCTCATCGGCCGACATGCCGATCTTCACATCAACCTTGAACCCGGCCGCCTTGAGCTTATCGATACCGGCTTGCGCAATTTTCTCCTTAACAAGAACCTTAATCGTGGTTCACCTCCAACAATACTTATATATCACAAACTCTTCGCTACCTGTCATTCTAAGCGATAGCGAAGAATCTTGATCGCACCCACATA
>PFFU01000194.1:0-1484 GCA_002783345.1 Candidatus Aquicultor secundus | reverse complement strand
CTGGTTATCTAAGCCTAAACCCTTTTACTTCAAACAAGGTTTCTGCACCCGAGATTCTTCAGTCGCTTTGCTCCTTCAGAATGACATCCCAGCAGATACTCTTCTTTAAACCCACACTCTAGCCCTACTACTCTAGCTCTAGCTCTAGCCCTACTACTCTAGCTCTACTACTCTAGCTGACAGCTGAGTGCTGAGTGCTGTCAACTTTCTAGAAAGGGTTATCCATAAACACTCGCTCGGCCGCCTGAATACCCATCCCTAATGTGACCGGGTGGCCCAGCTCGGCGAGAACCATCTCTATACCTGCGAGCGTAGTCAAAATATCAAATCTGTCAAAATATCCCAGATGTCCTATCCTGAATATCTTGCCCTTCAGGTGATCCTGACCTCCGGCAACCGTTATACCGTACTCATCCTTAAGAAGCTTAACCAGCTTACCGCCGTCTACCCCTTCGGGAACCCAGACGGGGGTTACCGCGCTGCCCCTACCGTTTGCCGGGGCGAACAGCTTAAGACCCATCGCCTCGGCACCCGTTCTTGCAGCTTCCGCCAGAATCGCATGGCGCTTGGCGATGTTCTCAAGCCCCTCCCGACGCATCAATCTAATCGCCTCGCCAAGGCCGACGATAAGCGATATGGCCGGGGTGAACGGCGTTGTCGGCGCAGGCTTATGCAGCGAGTCCGCGGCCTTCTTCCAGCTAAAGTAGAACTTCGGCAGGGTTGATTTCTCGGACGCCGCCCATGCCTTGTCGCTTACCGATACGGCGGCAAGACCCGGTGGCATCATGAGGCCCTTCTGTGAGCCGGTCATAACGACATCCAGATTCCACTCGTCGGTCTTGCACTCGACCGCACCGATGCCGGTAATCGAGTCGACGACAAACACCGCATCGTAATTCTTAACTATCGCACCGATTGCCTTTACGTCGTTTAAGATGCCGGTCGACGTCTCGCTCTGGACGACGTAGACCGCTTTGGTATCCGGGTTGTTATCAAGTTCGCGCTTGATATCCTCGGGATTTACAACCCGATCCCAGGGATACTCAAGTTTGACGACATTCATGCCGTAAGCCTCGTTAAGTTTGATGAGCCTTTCGCCGAATTTACCGTTTGAGCAGCAGATAACCTTATCCCCTGCGGATAAAAGATTTATAACCGAAGACTCCATAACGCCGGTACCCGACGATGCAAAGAACAGCACGTCGTTCTTCGTCTCAAAGATGTACTTCAGACCATCTTCTATGTCGGCGAGAAGCTCTGAGAACTGCGGCGTCCGGTGATGGAACATCGGCCGTGCTTGTGACAATAAGATTTCTGCCGGAACCGGTGTGGGCCCTGGCGTCATCATGTATTCTTTACGCATGAACAAACCTCCAAAAAAAGAATCCAGGAGCCAGAATTCAGAATTCAGAATAAAGGCAAGAACCCACTCTCCAGACTTTCACTAATTCGAAATCCTTCTGGATTCTGGCTCCTGACTCCTG
>PFFU01000025.1:12852-13209 GCA_002783345.1 Candidatus Aquicultor secundus | reverse complement strand
AAACCAGTATCGAGGAGATAATTACCGCTAAAAACAGCGGTTTTAGCAGTTTTTTATTGGCTGCAACGTTATGTGCAACCAGGTAGAGCACAAGGTAGCACGCCAGCGTTGACAACCCTTCCCACCGGCCATATTGGCCCTGCAGGGAGGTGAGTGGACTTACCGATTGCAGACCGGAGATAAACGCAAGCGTGAAGAATGCGGCCAAGGAAAGCCGCATAGTCGATACCGCCCATGTAAACCTTCCCGTCCGAATCGAGCGCGCCAGGTAGAGCGCTATGATTGCCAGCGAAAAAAGCTTAAGAAAAGTAAGCTTCGGAAGCCCGAAGACCGGCGAAGAGAGCGGGTTGACGAGAA
>PFFU01000025.1:11935-12805 GCA_002783345.1 Candidatus Aquicultor secundus | reverse complement strand
TGGGAACTCTATTGGAAACTCTATAGCTACCGTGTCGCACCAATAAGATTGATGCTGTATTCACCCTGGTTGGATGCGTTAACCGTTGTCGCGATATCAAAGCTTTTCTTTTCGCCGGCCGGCAGGTTTTTAACCTCTACCTCTCCAACCTTTATGCCCTGGCCCCTCTTGCCGAAGCTAATCGCAAGGGTAACCGATTTCAAATTTTGTTTACTGCCGTTTGTCACCGTGCCGTAAACGCGCGAAAGGCCGTAGTTGTCCGGATAATGGCCGCCTACCTCGAGGCCGAGCATGCCTTTTATGTCGTTGAGATCTTTGCTGCCCAGCGCATTTCCTCCCCCGGCATCCGGGGATTTCACGGTGCTTTCTAAAGATGAACTGCTGCAGCCTGCTGCAAGCAGAATAAACGCCAGCAGTACTAGGCTGAGCAATAGCCTGGCAAAGCTATTCTTCATGATAAAACTTCCTCCTGTTTGATGCTGTATTACGGGCAAGAACTGCCCCTTTGATTATCCGTAGCCGTTGCCATAGCACATGGTTAAAACACATGGTTATAACAGTTGCTATAACATGCTGTTATAGCAGGCTCATATTATAGATTGTTAAGATCACCTTAAAGGTAGCAGCCTGTAAGAGTACGGTCAATAAATGCATCGTAAACGTGTCGCAAATATCTCCTCTATCTCTCTTACGGATGCTTGCTGTTTCTTGCTGCGCCCATGATGAGGGATACTTTCCAGTGGCCCCCGGCATCTTTTGCCAGACCCAGCGCCCACTCTCGTTTTACGTTAAGCGGTTGGCTTACCGGTTGGCGCGTTTTGGTATCGATGTAGTAGCTGTTATCGGTGAACTTGTAGATGGCTTCAGGAA
>PFFU01000025.1:1281-11917 GCA_002783345.1 Candidatus Aquicultor secundus | reverse complement strand
AATGGTTTTGTAAACGCGCACCCGAATCTTGCCGCCGTCAAAGTCTTTTTCATATGCGGTCTGGAACTGGCGCAGCGCCCGTCCCGTTAAACCCTTCGTAAAGTCATGCGGGTTTTTGCTCTGCATCAACTTGATATCATCCAGCAGGTCTTTGGATATCTTCTCTTTTAACTTCGCACCGGTAAGTTCGTTCTTTTCGTTATGAACGTCCGGCCTGGCCGCAATGGTACCGACAGGTGGTACGCCGTTATTGGCGTTTATCATGCTTAAAAACCAGATGACTGCGGCAATCAAAATCAACGCCGTAATGATAATAGTGGTCTTGTTGTTCTTCAAATATAGATCCATCGATCTCATACCTCCTTATCAAATCTTTACGAATACACGGTTCATACCAGGTGCGGCAGAGCATCTTTTAACTCACTTATTAGCACTAAATAACGCACATTACCTCCTTCACTAGGTAAGGTCTTAAGGTCGCTCGACGCTCGAAATCGCCCGACATATTATGGGCCGCGGCTGAAATCACTCTGCGACGGTTCTATCGATCCTCCCTGGCCGAACAATGGCGATACTGTGGCATGGCGGCTATCGCTGTGGCACTTGTTGCAAAAGTCTCCATGACAGTTCGTACAGTTGCGTACCGGGTCGCCATCGCCATGACACTGTATACATACCTTTGTCTGCACCGGTATCTGAGCGTAGGCTGCCGGGCCGTGCTGGCGTATCCACTGCTGAGTTGGGCCATGTGGCGCAGGGAATTCATGACACTTGTTGCAGAAGTAACTTTTCGCAACACCGTCTACGCCCTGATGAGGAAACTCGGCCGGTTGCATGCCCGCCGGCTGCGGATGGCACTTGTCGCACAGCGCCCGGTTCGTAAAGGCGAGCTTGGCGTGACTGCCCTCTTTCCATCCCGGGGGGTGGGGCATTTCCAGCCCGTGACACCGTATGCACTCTCCCTTCCACATCGCGGGTGGATGACAGCCACGACAATTCGTCAGCGGCTGCACATCAATTCGCAAGAACCCCCGGCTTGCGGTGCGTATATTGGTATCGGCCTGGTTTGGATGACAGAGGGTGCACGAAGCGCTCGCTTTCTGGCTGTTATGGCAGTTGATACACTTATTCATGCTCATACGATCGGTTTTGTTTACAAGCGCGTGCGGTGCGCTTGCATGGCAACTGGTGCAGGACTCACCGATAGCGAGAAACTCTTTATGGCTGACGCGGATATTAAAGCGCTTTACCGTTTTTTTTGGGATGTTCCGGTGGCAGCTTAAACACGCATCGTTCGAGATTTGCGCCTGTTGGGGCTGGGCGCCCGCCCCGCTTAAATACGCCATAGCCCACCTCGCATAATCAAACTTTCCTGCGACGTAACCGGTTATGCCGGAACCTTCGTGGCATCTGATGCAGCTCATTCCTTTATGTTTTGTTGCCACGCTCTCTGTGGCCTGTTTATCTTGATGGCAGCTTGTACAGATGCCCGGTTGATCCAGATAATTGAACCCGTAGATAACGGCCGCACCTACCAATACGGTCATGACCGTCATGCTTATGAGGCGCTCTTTTGCCGCTCGGGGCTCCCGTTTTAAAACGACCTTTGGCAACTTCGGCTTCTTGTGGTCCATGATAGCCGTATAGATCAAGTATCCTGCTATTCCTAAGAAGCAAAGGATGACCAGGAGGATACCGGCCAGCAGTATGGTCTGTGCCGGGTCGGAATACGGGCTGTTGATCGTATCGGCGATGCTCTTCATGATCTTCGTGTACATCTCGCCAAGACTTATCCGTGCTGCCGTGGAAGAGTTAGTCGGATCCATTGCCCATCCCCTTCCTTAACTGTTTCAAGGCATCCTTTGGTAAGCCGGGATGGATATGTTGTGCATGGCATCGGTCGCAGCCCTGTTTCTGGTGACAGCTATAGCAGACCTTGGTGCCGCTTTTACCGACGATCCGTGGGTGCGCTTCTAAGAACGTTGCCGGGTGCGGCATCTCGATTTGGTGGCAGCTATTACAGAGCGATTCCTGATGGCATTTTAGACAGCCCTGTCTCGATTTACGGGCTTCGTCGCCATGGATGTTGAGCCACGAGTCCGGATGCGGCATGGTCACCGAGTGGCACATCAAGCAGAAATCGCTTGAATGGCAGACCTGGCAACTCTTAACATCGCCCATCCCATGCAGCTTACGCCACTCCTTGCTATGCGTGATCTGCCAGGGACCTTTAAATGTACGGTCGATTTGTCCCACATTTTCTACATGGCAAATTTTGCAGTCAGCACCGGGTCGGCCGGCGGCATGGCAACCGACGCATTTATCCATGGAGCTTATGCGCGGATTCGGTACGGCTTTTCCGTGGACTACGGTACTATGGCACTCGGTGCACGCGTAATTGGCTTTAACGATCGCTGTGTGATTGATGCGGATGTTTTTGTTGACGACGGTCTTGTTCGTATCGGCATGGCATGAGCGACAGGCGACACTCGGCACTTTCGCCACAACCGGTTGCCGGTTTAGCAGGACGGAAGGGGAGAGAACGACCATGCGCACGACATCGAGCCGTTGTCCGATAAAACTTATCGTATCGGGACGGCGGTGACAGAAATTACAGTTGAGTTTACTATGCTTGCTCTTCTGCCAGGCGTTATATTCATGTCCATGGCATAAGCCGCAGAACGACGGCTGCGATGAAAGGGCGGATATACTGTTTGCGATTACAATTACTATGCCGACTACGGCAAATACAATCGTACTTTTCTTTAAATTCATATCAGCGATCACACTAATTTGTCTGATCACCTTTCCTATATTTTGGATTGCTTATGTATACGTTGATTCTTTGTGAAAGAATGTCGCCGACTTTTTGCAGGCCTATTTCCGGGTTAGCCGGAATAGCATTTACGTATGTCGTTATTATCTTGACGGAAAATCCCTGGTAGACCCAACCGGTAAAATAACTTCCGCCATCGTTTGAGAATCCCGATGATGCGCGTTGCGTCTCGATTTGGATGTCCTTGCGGTCTTTAGGAAACCTTCCATCAAGGGTTTTCCTAATCTCTTGGGCGGCTTGCCCATCGCTGCCCTGATATGAGATCAACACGTAGCTGTTGAGCGGCATGATCTGCGTGAACTGGTCTCCTTGGGGCTGGTAAATCGCTTCCGCCGCCCGGCCGTCGCCGCCCGGAGTCTCGTGATGCGCGTTGGTATTGAAATCCTTTATATTAGATGGGACAAGGGTAAGCGGTTCGATAGTCGGTTTTGGCTTCTCAGCTCTACTTTGCTGCATGGAACCAGGCGAGTGGTGCTGTTCTAATGCGTCCTTCGTATAGACGCTCATCGCTGATGACTCCCCGACAGCGTAGAATATCGCCGTGAAAAGAGAGAGCACGATTGCCGCGGAGACAATCCCTATAACGATGTGGTCTGCCGATATTTTGTGCCTGGCTGCCGGACTTTGCATTTTCAATAAACCTCTCGCTCGTTCTTAAAACTTCACCGTCTGCTTGTTAAATGGTCAAGCTAGCAGCTCTAAAGTAATAAAGGCGCTGGTGTTTGCCAGCGCCTTTATTGAGTGCATTTCTCGTGTTACTGGGTAACACCGACATCCTCTGCGTGACACCTCAAGCAAACACTGTCGATTTGCTCCGTGGTTTTGTCGTACGCGCTGGTAATCGGGTTGCCGGACTCGTCAGTACCATACGTGAACGGTGTGTCCGTAGTGGTACCGTCAGGCATTACGTAAGATGCAATACCTGCGCCTGCCGGCATATCGCCGAGCAGTTTGGTCGAACCCTCATCACCGGAGTGCGGGAAGTCAGATTTCGCGCGCATACCCTTGTAGCCATTCGGCGTGATATGGCACTTGTTACCGCACCTGCTGGCAGTCGCCGGATACATATCCGTGACGTGGCAGCTGTAGCAATCCGGAGCGTTGTTGGCGCCTGTTCCCGCCTGCATGTAAGGTACCGGGTGGGTACGATCGACGTGTGAGTACTTACCAAACAATGTGTTGTTAGCACCCTGACCGAGATCTTTAACCGGATAACCGATGTTGAGGTTATGGCAGTCGGCACACCATACAGCGAGGTGCGCGCCATCGTTAACGCCGGTATCGGGGCCCTGCCATTGCGTCCAGAGGGTAAATACCGTGCTAGTACCCTCCTTGCCCGTCGAAGTCGTTAGGCCACCGGTGTTGCCGGAAGTCATCGTTGTCTCTGGGACAAGAACTTGCGCGAGATTTGGCGTTGTAGCACCATGGCTCGTAAAGGTCACTCCCTTGTACTGGGTCATAGCCGTATAGCTGTCGCATGAACCCGATGGAGAGTTTCTCAGGAGCATATAGCCGCTGGTATCCGAACCCGGCTTCCAGGTCAACTGGCTGCCGTTGTGTACGGAGTGGCAGGTCTGGCACTGCAGCAGGTATGGGCCTACACGCTTTAATCCGCCATGACCGCCTGTCTTAAAGATCTTGTTCTCTGCCGGGTTATAGGCACGAGCTTTAATCTGAATCGAGGAGCCATTGGCGCTTGCGATAGTTCTTACTTCTTGCCATTGCCAAACTGAGCTGTCAGGAATCTCTGGGCCGGAACCGATCGTGTGACCGTTGCTGGTGTATTTGCCAGAGGTTGAGCGATAGTACGCTGCTCTAATGCTATGGATCGCGGACCCTACATGGCAGTAATCGCACGCGCTGTCGGGGTCATCCGACCGCAATAACTCGTAGATACCGTCGGCACGGTGGACTCCGTGGCAAGTTTTACACTTATTCGAAGTCGTGGCATAGTCACCGTGTGGGCCTCTCATCGTGCCTGTACTGGTTGTTGTACCTTCGTCGGCAAAACCCTGATAATACCCTGCACCAGTCTGCGTACTGCCGTCGGCCGTTGTAACGGGGCCATCAGTATGTTGGAACTTCAAATATGAACCCTCATATTTGGAGGCGTTGCCGTTAGGGAAGGTTGTATCGTAGTTATCTTTATACGCCCAGTTCGACTGACCATCGATGCTGTTATACGTCGTATCGGTGGCGGGATTGCCATAGAATGCGCCAGCCGTAGGCGTAGCTACCGGAGTGGTAGTGACAACAGCCGGTGGCGCTGCAAAGGCGATACTTGACATACCAAGCACGAAAGCCATAGCCATTAAGATAATCAAAGCCTTTTTCATTCAATTTCACCTCCTTTCAGTTGGAGTAAAGGATTTCATCGAATGGACCGCAAAGCTTACTCCATTGCCCGGTTGTGCACGGCGTTGGCGTTAGGCTCCGGCTTAATCCTTGCGGACGCACTGTATTGAATAGCGCTTAAATAAATACTAGCCATGTTCGACCGTTGTTCTTGAGCAACTCGTTTGAAGTCGAGAGAAAAATTGGGTAGTGGATTGCAGTAGTGCTTTACAGGGCTTACTCAAATACTGTCTGCTTTTTGTTTGTTAATCTGTTTGTGCTAAGTTCTGTGCCTGTTTCTTGTGTTTATTTGGTTTTCAACCAAACGAGTAATTGCTAAGGTAAACATAGCATACGAAAACGCATTAGTAAATAGATTTACAATAATTTGTAGTGCAAATTACATAGTTACGTAATATTACTAACATGCGCCGGCATTTATTGCTTCTCCATTGCCAGTGCAGCAAGCATAAAAAAGCGCCCATCCTTATAGGCTTCCTTATGCGGGGGAATGTGCCGTATGCATGGATTGCGAATCCACAAGATCGTCATGCCGCTTTGCAGTAATGCCGTAGGCGGCTGCGATCTGCGCTACTCTACCGTTCTCAGTAAGCATCGCGATGCGCCCTTTAAGCTCTTTTGATAAGGAAATCGAGGCGGCTTCTTCTTCGGTACAACCGTGCTCCACTGTGATCTTCTTCGCCACATCGGGCGAGAACGGCCTTGTTTTTAGCAGCGCACCGAGCTTTACGCCATTTTCCTCAACGTCTTTATACTTTTCATATATCGACCCCGTTACGTATACCTTGCCGAGCTCGCTAATAATTGAGGCGGCATAGCCTTTGCTGAGGGCCTCTTCTATGAAACTCTCATCAAACACGTACCGGAACGAACGCCTACGCAGCATCCATAGGATAAGTGCGAGTAGTGGGATAAGGGCCAGTATTGGCAGACCATACCCTGAGGCCCGCTGGATTGGCGTAATAACCGGACTCGGGATCCTTAGTACCTGTACGCGGTCATTAAACTTGTCCGCTACAACAAAGGTTTCATTGCCGGTATACGCGATACCTTCCGGGTAATAAAACTGGCCTTCGTTATGGCCCCAATCGCCAACCTTGTCGAGTTGCTTACCCTTGGTATCTAAAACAGTTATCTCTCCGCCCAGGCCATCTACGACGTAGAGGATATTGTCTTTATCGATTGTCAGGCTTACGGGAAGACCGAATGTACGGAATCTGTCCGTGAGCGGGTTTTTCTTGTCGATTGGTTTGCCGAATGTCCAGAGACTCTTGCCCTCTGGCGTAAATGCCTGAATCCGGTAGTTCAAGCTGTCCGCAACGTAAATAGTTCCCTTATCATCAACCGCAATACCGGTTGGGAAATCAACTTGCCCTACCCGAGGACCGCGTGTGCCAAAATTGTTAATGAGGTTGCCTTTAACATCACCGATCATTACGCCACGCATTGTAGTCGAATAAACCCGGTTGTTCTTGATGGTGAGCGCAAGCGGAGCCGGCACGTTGATCTGCCAGATCGGCTTGTGATCTGCGTTAAATATAACGATTCTGTTTGACTGCTTGCAGGCTACGAAGACCTGGCCGTTATCCGCTACCGCTACCGCGTTCGGGTACCAGAGTTCGTATTTTTTCTGCCCCGCGTCGCCAAACTGGTCGATGAAGGTGCCGTTGCTATCAAAGATAAGTATCCTGTGTTTTTCGCTATCGGCTACGTAGATGTTGCCATTTGCATCGGTGGTAACCCCGGTGGGCCGATTAAGGCGATCTCCCTCAAACCCATAGATCGAGAACAGGCTGGTAAGCCCCTTTGGGTTGTCATCGCCCTTAACTTCCGGCGGTTTGTTCAGCAGGTTGTAAAGAAACAACATCCCAAGGAGGACCAAGCCTAAAAAGCCGACAATTGCGAGATATCGTTTTAGTGCTGAACGGTCCTGGACGTAAAAATTATCCGTTGACAAACTCATAACCTCCAAACATTATCGTTTCGCCGCGGTCGACGGTGGTGTTGCAGCTTTAGGCGCCGACCCTTTTTTGCTTGACTGAAGCTTTGCGCTAAGCCGCACCAGCTCGTCTTGTGCCTTCTTCTCATCCGGCACGAATGCGACTATATCCTTGTAGATGGTGAGGGCTTCTTGTGATTTGCCGGCCTTCTCCAACATGCTCGCATAGGAGTAGCCTATGTTTATGTCTTGCCCGGATGAATCATATGCTGCCCCATACGCCTTAATCGCATCAGGGATATTTCCTGTTGCTTCATAGGCCTGGCCTAAGTTATCGTACACTTGGCTTTGTAATTCTGCCGTCCCTTGCTCCACCATCAGCGCTTTTTTAAGCGTTGAGATTGCAGCGTCGTGCTGGTTTGTCCTGTTGTAGGCGATACCTAATGTCATGTACGCATCCATACTCTTGCGATCGAGTCTGGTCGCAACCGAGGCTTGCTCGATCGCATTGTTAAACCTGCCAACAGCTATATATGCCTTGGCCAGCGCAATCCTGGCTTTTGCGTTTCTTGGGTCGGCTTTCACAGCTTGTTCTGCATCCATGTAGGCTCTCTCGACATATGTTCTTGGAACCGCCGGTGCCTGGTGCACTACCGCAGTTTTAGCCAGCAATCCCAAGACAACGACAATACCGATCATGAGAGCCAGGATTATTGCCCTAAAGAATAAGCGAGCATAAACGTTCATTCATACCAACCTTTCCGATTGTTTTTGGCGTATACCGGTCATACTGCTTCATTGCGTTTAAATCTAGTAAGATATCACTCAACCGCTTAAGAAGGGAATACTTGCTGAAAGAACGTACTGTTTGCGTGCAGGATAATCTCTCAGCAAGGCAGTAACGAACTAGATTTTCCACGGTTGATCTTTAAGGGTTACACCACCCCAAAACTTTTCAACATCCTTGCCGTCAATCCGACCTTTTTCCTTGCCCTCGACCTGGAATTTGAACTGCTTTAAGCTGTTTGATTGCTGGGCTGTTGAAATTATTGCCATGAGAAGCAAGTCTTGAGACGACTTGTTTCCGCTAAAGTTGAGGATGTTTCTGTTGAAGTTGATAGTTACCGTGTTGTTGTCGATCCTTGTGCCGAGGACTTTGACGTTTTCAGGCATAACGGGCATGATATTGCCGTTATTCGGCTTACCCTCAAAAAGAATGTCGAGTGCCGCTTTTACTTTATCCGTTTCTCTGGGTACCTCACGGACCTCTTTGGCCAGCGCATCCTTATCCGGATAGTAAACAACGATTTGCATGTAGTTGTTGGAGGCATCGGTTTTTGGTAGGTCCGTAGGTGCAGCCAGGTAACTGGGTTCGGTCGCACACCCCGCCACAACAATTAAGAGAAGTGCGACTACCGTTAACATCGCAGTAAGATACCTCATAACCACTCCATAAACTAAACCATAAAACTTGCATTAACTGGTAATATATACCACCAGCTTGTCTCTACTATAACCAAAAAGCATCTGCTCTTCAATATACTTAGTCAAAAAATAGCGTTTTATTAATAAAAAAACAATGTTTTGATAATAGTATAACTCGGTTTCTTTAGTAAATAAACAGAGCATCTGTTGTTAGGATAGCAGGCGGATGGTACTAAAGCGCCTATTTAAGTTTCCATCGTTGGCTATTTTGGCGCACGTTGTATGGCTTGCAGACCCTGAATAATCTGGCCTACCTTGGTATCACGCGGGTTAAGGGACTGGTACTTCTTATAGTACGTTACGGCAAGCTCTTTATTCCCGAGGTTTTTATACGCCTCAGCAGTCAGCAAGTAGGCTTCTTTTGAGGTCGGGTTTACATCGCGGACGAATTCAAGCAGCCTCAGGACGTCGTCATAACGGCCTTCCGCCTCATAAGCGTTCGCCAAAAGCAGTTGGGCAAGCGGCGAGTATGGCCGTATCGCGAGCGCCTTATTGAGAGCTTCTTCGGCCGAATCAAAATACCCGGTCCCCGGTCCTTGTGTTAGAGTGGCGTATGCGTTTGCAAGATAAATCCAGTGATCCGAGTCGTTCGGCTCGAGGTCGGCGGCCGTCTCTGCGATATCTTTAGCCTTGACGAGCAGTGACGTATCATGCTTAGCGAGGCCAATATCTTGCAGGTATCGTCCGTAGAGATCGAAGTAGAGACCGTTTTTATAGAGGCGCATTGCGGTGTCAAAGCTTGCAATTGCCTGATCGGGGTTACCCGAATTCTCAAGCGTCATCGCCCGGTTAAAGTGAACATCGGCAGCATACATAGTCACGGCAAGATAGGCAGCTATAAGGAAGGTGAGTGTGGTCGCCGATGCCGCGATGATTGCGGGTACGGCCTTAACCTTGTTGGTGTGTACGAAGTAGGCCTGCGAAAGGATCGCCCCGATTATCAACCATAGCAGGGGTGTGCTGCCGATGATGCTGAGCCCAAAGGCAAGGTAGACGATGTAGCCGGCCGCCGCTGCGATAAGGCCGGCATAGACACGCTTTGTGTTCGCATCATAGTAGCGGATTGAATTTCGTGCAAAGAAAAGCGCTGCGCATATGAAGACGATAAAACATATCGCGGCGGGAATCCCAACTGTCGCGGCAAGCTGCAAAAAATAGTTGTGAGCGTTATCTGCGGTTGAGTTGCCCTGAACGATTTTCACGTAGCGCACGGTCTCATACCGTTGTGAGAGGAGATTAAACGTATCCGGCCCGAACCCTAACAGGGGGCGTTCCTCGGTTGCGCGTAGAGCGGCCTTCCATATCTCTAGCCTGCTGCCGGCGCTTCCTTCGCTAATTTGGGATGTCGAGGAGATTCGCTCAAGCAGGTTTGTGTTGTGCGCTCGCGTACCTGAATAGAAAGCTATGCTTCCAAAGGTGATGACAAAAACAGCCGCGATGACGGCGAGCTTTCGTGGGCTCAAAAGGACAAACCTGCCGACCAACAGGGCAAACACAAGTATGCCTGCAACCGCACCCAGCCAGGCGCCCCGGGTGTAGCTTGTCAGAAGGCATGCTGTAATCAGGGTAAATGCGATTCCGTAGAGCGTGCTGTCTTTCGCGCCCTCTGCATCGAGGTATGAAGCCAGTGCCGTGGGAAACGCAAGTGCTAAGAAGCCACCTAACATATCCGGGTTACCAAACGTGGAAAAGCTTCGCCATAGCTCAAACTGCTGTCCCGGCCAGGAGATAGGGTCAAAGCCCGTAAACTGGGCGAGCCCGTAGATCGAAACGACCCCGCCTACCAGTGAAAGCAACCTGCCAAGCACCTTGATTCTTTCAAATGAGGCAAAGCTTTGCAGGGCGAGGAAGTAGATGGCCGCGTAGTTGATAAAGGTCAACAGACCTTCAAAACGCCGGTATTTTCCAAGGATTGATAGAGAGGGCTGAAGTGAGAATATCGTCGATACAGTAACGAGCATTATAAAAAGGAGTAACAGTGCGTCAAGTTTGCTCCAGCGGACCCGGCGCTCCTTTTTGAT
>PFFU01000025.1:0-1245 GCA_002783345.1 Candidatus Aquicultor secundus | reverse complement strand
CGATTACGAGCGCTAAAAGGCCGAGGTAGAGCCATCTTTCTAAACGTGCACCTACGGATAACGGTTCGATGTCATTGGTTCGCTCGCTCAAATTACTTTTTCACCAACTGTATCTAATATCTACTGTGATGATACTTAATGGCAAGGTTTTTATTGCTGCGATGTCTGAAATGCCGGGTCGGGCTTTAGGCGCTCGCTGTTCGGTTGCTTCTGTCCACGCACATGGCACCAGGCGCAAAATGTCGGACCGTGACAGTTAAAGCAGTACGCCGGTCCTTGCTTGGCGACAACATATCTATGCATGGGTATCCAGGAGCCCGGCGGGCCGATAAAGCCCTTGTGGTGGCACGAGTTACAGAAATCCTGTTGGCGGTGGCATTTCTTGCATATCTGCGGGTTTTGGCTGCCGATACCGCCGTGGTCTTGCTTGATGAACTTATCGGTGTGGGGAACCTCCACACCGTGACAGCCCCGGCAGAAGGTTTTCTGGTGACACATCAAGCATGGCTCGATGTTTTTCAAGGCGGTTTTACCGTGATCCGGTATGCGCCAGGTTCCCGTTTTGTGATTTAAATACCCATCGGATGGAACCAGGTCAAACCCTTTCTGCGGATGGCAGGTAAAGCAGCTTCCCGGCGCCAGCGCTGATTTCGAGAGCCCGTGGCAGCGGAAGCAGCCGTCCATAGTGAGGAAGGTCCGGTACTCGGGAAGGCCCGGATGTCCGGCACGGTTGTGGCACGTCGTACAGTTGATTCCCTTCTTGAGGTGGATGTTATGGTTCATCTTCAGGCCTTTGGTCGGCGTAACGATTCGCTTGGGGGTATGGCACTGCAAGCAGCCGTCGTTGTCGATTTTCTTGCTGAGCGCGCTGTCTACATTAATGGGTTGCTGATAGGAATTGGTGTAATGACGGTAGATTTCGACCGCAAGGTCCGTTTTTTGTTTGAGAAAGCCCAAGGGGCCGGTGTAATGGCAGACACCGCAATCAACCTCTGCGTGCAACGATTGTTTTTGCCAGGACTGAATAGCAGGTGAAAGCTCATGGCATGACTTGCAATACTCAGGTTGCGAAGTATACCAAAAACCATAGCCTGCGGCAGCAATTATTGCGAACCCTACAACCCCGGCGATTATTAGTAGGAGCCTCGAGCGTGGGCCATGCAAGTCCGGCAGGCTAAGGCGCGGGACCCGGATTCTTGATTTTGTATTCCGGAAATTAAACTTACGCATTTTGCTCGATTGTAA
>PFFU01000163.1:3287-3872 GCA_002783345.1 Candidatus Aquicultor secundus | reverse complement strand
GCCAGTTAACGGAGTTCTCTGCAGTAACGCTGGAAAATTACAAAACAGACTGGAAAACCCAGCGGATTGTTGAGAGAACCCTGCAAATAATGATTGAGACTTGTTCTGATATTGCTAACCATATAATTTCTGCAACCAGTACGAGGCCGCCAACAAGCTATGCGGATACGTTTAGGGTTTTGTTTGAAAATGGTGTCATTAGCGAAGAACTGTCCGGTATTATGGAGAAAATGGCAAAGTTTAGAAACGTTGTTGTCCATCAGTACGAGCAGGTAGATGCTGAGATTGTAATCAGTATCTTAAGGAAACATCTTGGCGATTTTGATAAATTTAAAGAAGCGGTTATCTCATACTTAAAAAGATTGTAACTATTTAACCGTATTCATTCTTAAACGATATAAAGAAGTTCTGCCGCTCTTACTATTTCTATACTCTTGTAAGTTTTAATACCCAGGTGGATTTTTTAAAAGATGCCGCGGAAATGGTGCGCAAGCACTATTTTCCCATCGATCGCGCAAAATCATTTGATGAGATATCTGTAAAGCCCCGGGTTTCGTAGAGGCTTTCAACCTACAATTTCCAAAG
>PFFU01000163.1:2479-3252 GCA_002783345.1 Candidatus Aquicultor secundus | reverse complement strand
TGTCTTGTATAGCCCGATCGTCGTCTCGGCCAGAGCGTTGTCGTATGCGTCGCCCACCGATCCGACCGAAGGGGCGATGCCGGCGTCGTCCAAGCGCTTAAGTATAGCAGATAGACGTGTACTGCGAGCCTCTGTCCGAATGATGTACCAAGCCATCTAAGGCGGCGTCACGCCGCCAGATCGCCATCTCTAGGAACTTCCGAGCGCAAGTTCCGTTTTGAGGTGTGTCGCAAGCGCCCAGCCGACAATGAAGCGGCTATACACGTCGATGACAAGGGCCATGCAGCAGCGACCGGCCCACGTTCGAACATAGGTCAGATCGGCCACCCACAATTGATTTGGTCGGGTGGCCGTGAATTTGCGGTCGACTAGATCGGCGGGACGCGCGGCAGCGTCATCGGGAATCGTCGTCTTGTACTTCTTACCTCGCCTTACGCCTTCAAGCCCGCGTATATGCATCAGGCGCTTAAGCAGTGCATCTGGCAACGGTTATGCTCTCCCGGTTAAGCTGCTTTGCAGACCTTGCGCGCTCCGTAGACACCGTAGTTGGCCTCAAAGACTCGTTCGATCTCACTACTGAGCCACTTTATCTTTGGAGCGCTCGATCCGATGGCGGACGCACGCGCCTGGCCCAGTAGGTAGAGGGTGCAAAATTGAGGACCCGGCATATGGGCTCGACCCCGTGTTGACCGCGGTATGTATCCACGTAACTGGTCATCTCGTCCGGGGACGGTCGAGCTCCTTGGCAAAAAAAACAGACGCCGACTTGAGGA
>PFFU01000163.1:0-2467 GCA_002783345.1 Candidatus Aquicultor secundus | reverse complement strand
TCTTCGTCCGACAGGCCGCGCTTGCCGCCTCTGCTTGCCGGGGCGTTTTTGACCCAATATCTGACGGTCTCCCGGTTAACGCCGAGCTTCTCGCTAACGCGTCGAAGCGCTCCTGGTTCATCTAACTCGGCAACCATCCGTACGGCTCTTTCTCGGAACTCTTTCGGGTACTTGTTTGGTGTTGGCATAACTCTCCTTTTGGTAGCTTAGGAGCCTCCATTATACCCGGGGCGGTTCAAATTTCAACTACGGTGGGGGCATGCTCAGTTTCTAATATCCGTAGTAAAACCAACATTATGGCACTACACAAGCGACTTTCACCATACCACTCACAACCAACTGGGCTTTTAGCTTTTAATGGGGGCAAAAAGTGGTTTTGGAGGAGAAAGATGGTAAATGTGGGCTAAGTAACCGTTGGACAATTATTTCTTAGACCTTATAAATTGAGCAACCGGAACGTCCGCTATTTCTCAAAATAACTTTCAGTGAACTCGACGATAATACTATAAATAAATATTAACAAGAGTACTTGTTATATTAATAGAGTACACATAAAATAAATAACATACTCGGAGAGCAAGGAGGTGAACTGTGACTTAGGAATAGTACCAATAGTGATGCCACAGACCACTACGTTATCAAAAAGAGGAGGATTAATGAGGAAAATAGTGTTGTTAGTGCTTATCTTAGTTATGATCGCAACAGTGCAAGTAGGAACAGCATTTGCTTCTTACCATGCAGCCGGTTATGTAAATGCAAGCGATAGTTTCGGTGGTGGTTACGTAGAATGGGCACAGCTCTGGTACCCAGATCCTGGTTCGTTGAGTGGAAACCATAATAATCACACGTTATGGTTTTGGACTGACGGTACCAACGGCTATTCATATCCTAATTTAGCATTTGTAGGAGTAGGTTACTGGCACGGATATCTAAAAGGTGAAGATTGGAACGGTTTTTACTGGGAAAGAATGACAAAGGATAACTGGTGGGATATAGGCAAAGTCACTTCTGTTGCGCCTGGATCGAATGGGACGAATCACAGCTTTGAGGTGGTTCCAGATTATGTAAGTGGCTATCAAGGATACTATGGCTATATTGACTCTACTCAAGTATTTCAGTTTCAACAGGCTTGGCCTTCAAAGAAAATGCAAGTTGGCTTAGAATCAAGTAGGAACGATCAGGCATTGGGCCATACCTATCCGTCCTATATGGAGTATAAATCTTCGGGAAATTGGCTTAGATGGTCATATGGTGCCATTCGTAAAGAATCAAACAGCCCATATAGTTGGGCCTGGCGTAACAATGTATACTACCTCGGTGATGATTGGCGATAATTTAAAGCGAAACTACTACTAGAAGCCTATCAGTTGATGAAACCATGGGGGTTAATATGAAAATTTCTAGGAAAGTCCTGTCAGGTTTAGTGATCTTGGTAATCATGGGCGCTTTATCAGCAGGGGTTTTAATAGCATTAAACGCACATCCTCAAAAAGCTGTCGGTGACATAACAGTTGTGAGTGAGCTAAAGCACGATCCAGCAGAGATTGCGGCGAAAGCTACACCACCCGCAAATCCGCGTATGGCAACCGGTGGCCCATACATGTCGAAAGAAGGGATACTTGACAAAGCTACAGCAGCAAAAGCACTTGGAAAGAATGATAAGCTATCTGGACATGAAGAAGCAGTTCTAATGACCGAGGGCGAGTTTAGGCGTCGCCAAGCAATGCTAATGGGTAGACCCGTTAAGAATCTTGAGCTTGATGACGATAAAGAAATTTGGGTGGTTGTCTTAGGCGGTGAATTTGAACAAACATGGCGTAGCAGTCCTGGCGATAGCAACTTCCCACCCGCTAAATGGGAAATGTTGAAGTATGATGCAAAGACCGGGGAACTTCTTGGTATGTCAACCGGCCCAGTTGATTGGCCAGACGCCTTTTTTAAAGAACTCCCCCAAGCAAGTGCTAGTAAAAATTAGGAAATATTGATAGGGAACCTGCCTTCATTTTTTTAGGTTCTTTTGCGAAACTTTCCTGATTTTATGCCTTGCATGGATTACCTAACTAAGGGCGTTGATTTAATCAATGCCCTTAGTTACTTCCGAAATAACGGTGTGTTAGTCGTTTATCCCAGCTCAGAAATATGCTTCGCCAACTTCTCCAACAACTCAAAGTTTGAATAGCGTCCACTTAGGGCAGCAATAGGGCTCAGCGAATTCATAATTGCTGGCCTTTTTGCCTTTTATGTAGACCTTTTTGATAAAAGCTTGATTAAACATCCTTCTTACGGGCTCGGTCCCTGTCTTATAGCCCTCATAGCAGTTAGCTTTGGCTTCACTTACATCGATTGGTTTCTTCATGGCTAATCCTTCTGTTCTAAGTGAGCTTGATCTGGTAATTCTTAATACGGCACCAACAAGTCTTGCCGGTAGAATTTTGCAAAATAAGCGAATCCTTATAGATAAAGAGCC
>PFFU01000157.1:11889-12361 GCA_002783345.1 Candidatus Aquicultor secundus | reverse complement strand
GTTCACCGATGAATGACGTCTAATTTACCTGATCATTTCGTCTATTCACCGATTCACCCACTTATCTGATTAGACAAGCTCTCGCAATACCACGGCCAGCTTATCGACGTCGTGGCAGGATGGGTTTTGCTCGTCGAGAACGTTGGCGAGGACCACGTTGAGACCGAGCGCCTGGATGTTTTCGGCTACCACGGAAACCGGGTACCGCCTGCTCTCTGCATAGCCGATGAGCTTGTCATCGGGGATCGGATGGTTGTTTATAATAACCACGTCAATCCAACCGGGCGATCCATGGTTGATGATTGCGCTGACATGATCGCACGCGGTAAATAAATCCGTTTCTCCCGGTTGCGTCATGACGTTGCACACGTATATCTTAATGGCCTTGGACTCCGCCATTGCCTGGCCGATTCCCGGAACGATCAGATTCGGCAGAATGCTTGTAAACACGCTGCCGGGGCCGATTACCACC
>PFFU01000157.1:828-11867 GCA_002783345.1 Candidatus Aquicultor secundus | reverse complement strand
CTCGGAGGCCATGCGAACCCCCTCGTCAAAGCTCCCATAAAGGTCGGTAAGCGCGGCTATGATAAGATTGCCGAGGTTGTGCCCTGCGATACCGTCACCCTGCCGAAAACGGTAGGTAAAAAGGTCGGCCATCCCCTTATCCTCGGCCAGAGCTACCAGACAGTTTCGTATATCTCCCGGCGGAAGTATCCCGATATCCCTGCGCAGCCGCCCCGAGCTTCCCCCGTCATCGGCCACGCTCACGATGGCGGTCACCTTATCCGCGTACCGCCTCATGCTCCTCAGCGCTACCGGCAGCCCGGTACCCCCGCCTATTGCCACCGACTTTATACCAGACATATATGCCGCCTTTAATCCTTACCCGCCTTACCGATCTTACCGGTCTTACTGTCCTTATTGCCCTTTGTTTCCCATATCCGCCCCATGTCCCTATGCCGGGCCACGACGTTATAGCCTTTTTCTTGCAGAAACCCGGCCGTTTCATTTGCAATTGCAACCGAGCGATGCGTACCGCCCGTACAGCCTATGGCTACTGTAAAATGAGTCTTTCCCTCGGAAACGTAGCGCGGCAGAAGAAATGCCAGGAGTCCCTTAAATTTCCGCAAGAATGTTTTGCTCTCCGATCTGTTCAGGACGAATTCGCAAACGTTCTCGTTCGTCCCATCGAAGTGCTTCAGCGACTCGATATAGTGCGGATTCGGCAAGAATCGCACATCCATTACCAGGTCCGCATCAAGGGGCATGCCATACTTGTACCCGAACGACATCACGGTTATCATGATGCCCTTTTTTTGCTTATCTTTCTGTAGGATGGCGGTTCTGATCTGATCTTTTAGCTCAAATGGCGCGAGGTTGCTTGTGTCGATTACGAGGTCGGCCTCGCCGCGAAGCTGCTCCATTATGTGGCGCTCTTGCTGAATACCATCCGTTATCGCGCCTTCCTCGGAAAGCGGATGCCTGCGCCTTGTCTCTTTAAAGCGCTTTACCAGGGCCTCGTCCGAGGCCTCGAGGTAGAGTATCTGGTACTTTATCCCGAGAAGCTTTAGTTTTTGCAGCTCTTCAAAGAGCGTGTCGAAAAACTCGCGACCCCTCACATCGCACACTACAGCGACCTGCCGCACCTTGCTCCCCGGAAGAGTGCACAGTTCGGCCATTTTTGGGATCAGCGAAGGCGGCAGGTTATCGATACAGAAGAAGCCCATGTCTTCAAAACACTTGATAGCCTCTGATTTCCCCGCTCCCGATAAACCCGTGATAACCGCAAATTCAATATTCTGATTCAATTAACAACCGCCTCACTTATAACTATTGCACGACGTAAGCACGCGCTCACAGCCCCCGCTACGTGTCCGCTCGCCTCTGTTTTTTTTCAGCTCTTGTCTAATTTCTTATTCTACACGAAGGGGACGTTGTTTCCTGTGTAAACTTGTTGTGTTAGGACGCACAGGAAACAACGTCCCCTTAAATTATTTTACGGCAGTATTCCTTCAAGCGCCAGAAGGCGTTCTTTCCACCCGCGCTTGCCGCTCCATCCGCCTATACTGCCATCGCTCTTCAGTACCCTATGACACGGCACCACTATGGGGACAGGATTCTTTGCCATCGCATTCCCCACGGCCCGTGCCGCCTTAGGCCGTCCGCAGCATTGCGCTAATTCTTTGTATGTCAAAGTCTCACCGTATGATACAGACTTTAGAGTATCGTATATCTTGCACTCAAACTCTGTTGCTTGCCCGTAATCCAGCTGGTAGACGAATTGTACCTTCTCTCCATTAAAGTATCTACCTAGAGTTGAGGTTAATTCTAATCCTAATGTCTTATCGTGTTGTAGCCGGTCATATCGCCCGGCGATTTCTTCTTTTAGCAAGCGTTCGTTATCCTGGGGGAAAATGATGCCCGCAAGGCCTTTTTTGCTAAAGACCGCCGCCCCCATACCCCATTGGGTCGCATAAACGTTAAATCCCTTTAATTCTAAGCCTGCCATTTTAGTACTCCACTACAATCTACCCTGAAAATAACCAGTTACCCTAATAATCCTGATAACCGTTGAAATGGCGATAGACCCGTTCGGCGATAACGCTTGGCAAACCGGGAACGCTGTTTAGTGCCTCAAGGCTTGCATCCGCGATTTCGCCTGGGGAGCCGAAGTGCTTAAGTAAAAGCTTCTTCCGTCCCTCGCCCACCCCCGGGATCTTATCCAAGGTCGATTCGACCATTGCCTTACCGCGTAAGTTCCTATGGTACGCGATCGCAAAGCGGTGCGCCTCGTCCCGTATCCGCTGCATTAGCTTTAAAGCATCGCTGCCGCGATCAAGTCGTACCGGGTCGGAACAACCCTGTACAAAGATTTCCTCTTCGCGCTTTGCAAGCCCGACAACAGGGACGTCTTCGCATCCGACCTCTCTCATCGCTAAAAGAGCGGCTGAGAGCTGAGGTTTTCCTCCATCTACGATAACGAGATCCGGCTCGTCGGAAAACGATGGGTCGAACTTGGCATCCGCATGCGTGAACCTGCGGTGTATCACCTCGTGCATCATCGCGTAGTCGTTGATGCCGGCATCGTACCGTATCTTGAACTTCCTGTACTCATCCTTCGCCGGGCGACCCTGCTTGAAGACGACCATCGAGCCCACAGAGTTGCTGCCCTGGATGGTCGAGATATCGAAGCATTCTATACGTTCCGGAGGCCCGGATAAACCGAGCGCTTGGGCCAGAGACCCAAGAACCCGGCTCGAATTCTCTTTCTCCCATGAGTGCTTGATGACCGACATATTAAGTGCATGCTGGGCGTTTGCCGCTGCCATGTCGATCAGGTCGCGCTTATCGCCCCTCTGAGGGATTTTAAATGAAACGTCGGTTCCCCGCTGCCGGCTTAGTAGTTCCTCGATAATATGTGTATCCTCAAGCCTAAGCGGCACAAGCACCTGCGGCGGGACCGACGTGGAATTGATGTAGTTTTGCTTGATAAACGCGCTTAAGACATCTTCATCCGACTCTCCCCTATCCAGGATAAAGTTCTTGCTGCCGATAAGCTTGCCGTCACGCACGATCGACAGGTTGATGCATCCGAGCGAGCCGTCAAAGCTTAAACCCACCACATCGAAGTCTTCCCCCGTCTCGGAGACGATCTTCTGCTTTTGCAGAACGACGCGTGCGGCGTCCAGGCGATCGCGGATGCGGGCCGCCTGCTCGAACTTTAGACCCGCCGCCGCCCGGCTCATCTCGGCCTCAAGCTGGTCGATTACCGGCTCGGGGTGGCCCTCCAGGAAAAGCTCGATCTTTTCAATCATCGCACGGTAGTCCTCTTTTGAGACCGCCTCGATACACGGCCCCAGACAACGTTTTATATGCTGGTTGAGGCACGGTGAGCCGGTCGATTTGCCCGGCTTGCCGCGCTTACACGTCCTGAACAGGAATATCTTGCGCAGCGTATCAAACGTCTCGCGCACCGCCGCCACACTGGTGTACGGCCCGTAATACCCGGTGCCGCGCCGGTGATTTTCCCTGGTTATCAATATCCTTGGAAAGGCGTCCTGCCAGGTGATGGCAATATACGGGTAGCTCTTATCGTCCCGGTAGGATACGTTAAACGCCGGGCGGTACTTCTTGATGAGGTTGCACTCGAGCACCAGCGCCTCGAGTTCGCTGCCGGTTACGTAAAACTCAAAATCGGCGATTCGCTCGACAAGCGCCCTGGTCTTTGGCGCGTGGTTACCGCTTTGGAAGTAGGAGCGCATCCTGTTGCGCAAGGATTTGGCCTTGCCGACATAGATAACCCTGCCCTCGGCATCCCGGTAAATATAGACACCGGGGTCGGCGGGCACGCTTTTTAGTTGTTCGATTAGTCGTGACTTAGTGTTCATAAATGAGTGTTCATAAATGCGGTTTTGTCTTGTTTTAAAGGTATAACTCCTCAAAGCGTATGTCAATCTTGAGACCGGGAACTATTATGTTCTTGCTCCACTCCAGAGCGTGCAAGCAAAAGGTATCCGGGTAAACCGTTACAGCGGTAATAATTGAATTGTAAGTCATTGCCAATTGAGCATGCTGATGATAGTATAAAGTCATAACTATTACACATTATTAACAACAAATGAGACCGCCTTTTTTGCGGACAACAGCACGGGATGCACACATAGCTCAAACCAACTCTGCCCCCAGCAGAGTTTTTTTATTGGTTGGAAGAGCCGGGGCTTTAAAGGAGGACGTATGAGGGTATTTCAGATAAAAAAACCGGGCAAACACACCACCTTCGCGCTTGGGATAGTACTGGTGGGTCTGCTGGTTTCGGTAGTTTTTGTACAGGCGGCGCTTGCGGCAAACTGGCAGTGGCAAATTGTAGAGAGTACAACAGGCGACGTAGGCCAGTACACGTCAATCGCCCTTGATTCCTCGGGACAGCCACAAATCAGCTATTATGATGCGACGAACCATAAACTTAGATATGCATACAAGAATGGTACCAGCTGGGTAAGTAAATCCGTCGAGCCGGGCTCCGGTAACGACATCGGCAAACACTCCTCACTGGCGTTGGGTCCTTCCGATAAGCCCTGCATCAGCTATTATGACGATACTGATGACAACCTCAGATATGCATATAAAGACGCTACGGGGTGGCATGCGGAAATCGTAGACGCCGATAACGACGTGGGCCAATACTCGTCGCTGGCAATCGACGCCTCCGGGAAACCGCATATCAGCTATTATGACGCCACAAATCACAACCTCAGATATGCATATAAGGATGGCGGCGGTTGGCATAGCGGGTCGGTAGAGCCGACGGACAGCACGGATAATGTGGGGATGTACTCGTCTTTGGCACTTGATTCCGCAGGAAACCCGCGTATCAGCTACTACGATGCGACGAATCGCAACCTCAAGTATGCATATAAGGATGGCAGCGGTTGGCACTGGGACACAGTAGATAACACTGGCGACCAGGGTTTATATACCTCCATCGCCATCGACAAAAACAACAACCCCCACATCAGTTACTATGACATCACCAAAGGTCACCTTAAATATGCGTATAAATCGGGCGCAAGCTGGCAGATAACGGATGTCCCGGATAGTAGCAGCAGTAACACCGGGCTTTACACATCCATTGCGGTCGACAGCAATAATAATCCGCATATCAGCTACTACGATGCAAATAACAAAGTGCTTAAGTACGCTTACAGGGATACCAATAACATCTGGCTTATGGAGAGTGCCGATACCGTCGATAAAGGCCAGTACTCATCCATTGCTGTCGATACTAACGGATGCGCGCACATCAGCTATTATGATGCCGCCAGCAGCGATCTCAAGTACGCATATAAAGACGCCCCTCTCGTTGCCTCTACCGATCCGGCCAACAACGCCACCGCTATTGGGCTAAATAGGACGATCACCGTAACCTTTAACGAAAACCTGCAACCCGGCACAATATTAACCGGGATTACGCTTAAGGATAACAAGAACAACATCTTGACCACGGTAAACAACGCCAGTGATAAGACCCTTACCATCGACCCTGTCAACGACTTTAACTACAACACAAGTTATACGGTCACAATTGAGGCGGGTTCGGTTAAAGACGCCTCAGGCAATAATTCGCTGGCCGCCAAATACACCTTTGGGTTTACGGCGCAGCCGGATGTGCCGCCCATGATAACCGGCACCGACCCGTCCAACGGCGCTGCCGGTATCCCAATAGATAAGACCATAAATGTTTACTTCAGCGAGGATATCCAGGCGGGTTCCAACTTTAGCGGGATAACGCTTAAGGATGCAACCGGCACGGCAATACCCGCATCGGTCACTATAGTGAACGGAATCGTTGATGGTACATATAAAAATATCCTGGTTATTAACCCGACAAGCAACCTGGGATATGGGACAAAATATAAGGTAAACATTCCGGCAGGCCCGACGGGCGCCATTAAGGATATGACGAACAATCCGCTCGTAAACGCCTATACGTTTGATTTTACTACAAACGGGAACGCTCCGCCGATTATCCAAAGCACCGATCCGGCCGGTAGTGCGTCGGGTGTTCCGGTGAATAAGACTATTACTATTACGTTTAACGAGGCCATTCAGTCCGGCAGCGCTTACTCGAGCATCTCGCTAAAGAACGGCGCCACTTCCATAGGCACGGCCATCAGTGTTAGCGGAGCTACACTTAGTATTAAGCCTTCCACCAACTTAGGGTTTGGCACGAGCTACACGGTCTCGATTCCGGCAAGCGCAGTTAAAGATAGCGAGGGCAACTCCCTTGCGACCGCCTACTCGTTCAGTTTCACAACGCAGGTATCGGGCACGGCGAAAGCGCCGGCCAATCTTAAAGCCAGCGGCTCGGCTTCAGCGATTACCCTCACGTGGGACGCAGCCGATGGGGCCGTATCATATGTCATCTACCGGCAACAAGGTACAAGTGGCTACGGGCGCCTCAATACCGGTTACCTCACCGGTACCACTTATGTTGACGCGACCGCTATAACAGGCGTGGTCTATGCCTATTACGTGGTCGCGGTAGGCTCTGATGCATTAGAGAGCGCCGGTTCAAACGTAGTGAGGTCCTCGTTAGGTGTTGTTGCGGGCATGGTCATCTACAACGACGTGCCGGCGGACGCCTGGTTCAGGACATATGTCGAGACCCTGGCAAACAAGAAAGCGATCACCGGATATCCCGACGGGGCATTCAGGCCAAACGTGGCCATCACGAGAGCCGAGTTTACTAAGGTGCTGTGCCTTGCGATGGGCTGGCAACTGGATAGCCCGACAAAACAGGCTTTCAACGATGTGGCGCGCGGAAGCTGGCAGTACCAGTACGTGGCGACGGCGATAAAGCACGGAACTATCGGCGGCTACAATGACGGCACCTTCAGGCCGAACGATTATATCACCAGGGCGGAGATTTCAAAGATCATGGTGCTTACCCTGGATCTGCCTGTTGTTGAAGCCAGCAGTACCAAGTTCTGGGATACCCGGTATTCCTGGGCGAAGAACTATATCGAAGCCTGCGTAAAAGCAAACCTTATCAGCGGATACCGTGGCGGCTCCTTCAAACCGGGCACCATCGCCACCAGGGCCGAAGCATGCAAAATGATTGTCTCGATGTTGGATTATAAGAAATAAAGGCTAAATTTTCTTGAGGGGGATGCAATGTCTAAAAATGCGAAATCACCGGGGCGAAGATCGGTCGCCCTAGGTCTTAAGATGATTATAGCCGGATTGGCGCTAATCGCTTTGTTTTCTCAGATCGCTCTCGCGGGCACCTGGCAAACACAGATACTGGAGAGCGCCACGGGAGATGTGGGCCAATACAGTTCAATCGCGCTCGACTCATCCGGCGAGCCAAGCATCGCATACTACGACTCCTCCGAGACCGCGCTTAAATACAAATATAAGGGCTCGGATGGCTGGCATCCTAAAAGTACTGAGGCTACTGCGACCATTGATAACGCCGGTGATGTAGGGCAATACGCATCCCTTGCCATCGACACGTCGGATACCCCCCATGTTAGTTACTACGATGCCGGTGCCACCGGTCTGAAATATGCCGTCAGGGACATTGCCGGTAACTGGTATCCGGAATCCGTGGATAGCACCGATTCGGTCGGCATGTATACGTCGATAGCTGTTGACGCATTAAAATACCCCCATATCAGCTATTACGACGCAACCAACGAGGATTTAAAATACGCATATAAGGATAGCGACGGGTGGCACATAGAAACCGTGGATGGCACCGACAGCGTCGGCCAGTACTCGGCGATCGCGGTAGATTCCTCGACCGACACCCCCATCATCCATATCAGTTACTACGATGCAACCAACCAGAATCTAAAATATGCTTACAAGGATAGCAAGGGATGGCACATAGAACCCGTCGATAATACCGGTGATGTCGGCAAGCATACCTCGATTACTCTGGATGGGGCCGGTAAAGCGCACGTGAGCTACTACGATGCAGCCAACGGCGATCTGAGGTACGCCTACCGGAACCCGATCGGCTTTTGGCAGCGTGAAACCGTGGATACGAGCACCGCTAACGTCGGCGAGTATTCTTCGATAACCTGCGATATGTCGGAAATGCCTCATATCGGCTACTACGATACGGCAAACGGTAATCTAAAATATGCTTACAAAGATGCCATGGGGTGGCACATAGAGAAAGTCGACGGCGACTCCAGCAACGTCGGCGAGTACACATCCATCGCGAGAGACGCGTCAAACAACATCCACATAAGCTACTACGACGTCACAAACGGCGACCTGGGGTACGCCTACAAGGATAACAAGCAACCGACAATCGGCGGCAGCTCACCGGAAAATGGTGATACGGATACTCCGGTCGGCCAGGACATCAAGATATTTTTCAGCGAGCCAATAAAGAAAAGCATCCACTTTGATGACATTCGGGTAACCAACCTGTCGGGTGCAAACCCAACCATAACCAAGACGATCAAGGACAACGTCATCACGATTAAAGTGGCGGATAGACTAAACTATAACAGCAACTACAGGGTCGACATGCCGGCGGATGCCGTTACGGATATCTCGGACAACAATCTTGAATCCGCCGCAGCCTACAGCTTTAGCTTTAAGACCGAGATTCCTACAGATACAGTGCCGCCTACCACTTTACTAAGTATTAGCGGAACCATGGGAACAAATGACTGGTACAAGTCGAGCAGGCCTTCGGTAACACTATCAGTAAATGAGCCTGCAATCATACACTATTACTGGGATGACGGCGGAGGGGCAACTGCAACCGCCCCTCTTACGATTACGGCTCCGGAAGGTATCCATACCCTCTATTACTATTCGATCGATACATCTGATAACCTTGAGACGCCTACGCATAGCAAGGAAATCAAGGTAGATAGCATCGCACCGAGAACCAAGATCACAGCCGATCCGGGATCTCCCAATGGGACTGATGGCTGGTACGTAACCGCGCCGGCTATTACCTTGAGCGCGACCGAGCCGGCCACTTTCCATTACCGGTGGGATAGCAGACCAGAGACAACCACTGCCGGTCCGGTAAAGCTGCCTGAAGATAAGGGCGCCCTCGTCGAAGGGTCCCATAATCTCTACTATTGGACGATTGATGAGGCGGGAAATACCGAGGGGTCAGAAGCTAGCCCGTTGACACAGATATTCAGGTGGGATGTTACCGCCCCCGCCACGACACTCAAAGTGAATCCCTCATCACCGGATGGAACCGGAGGCTGGTATAAAGCTGCGGCCCCCACAATCTCTTTTATAGTCGATGAGAAGCAAAGTACACCTGCAATCGTCCACTATAAGTGGGATGATTTGGAGGAGACGTCCGTCAGCGGTGACCATGAGGCCGATATAAGCTTAACCGTGCCTGAGGGCATCCATGCAATCACCTACTACTCATCCGATTATGCGGGAAATACCGAGGTAACGCGCACCAGCACATTTAAAGTCGACGCGGTGCCGCCCACCATCCCAATAATTACGGCCGTTTCTACCTTAAGCGCGACGGGTGTGAGCAAGGTTGCGGTAAGCGGAACGTCCGATACGTCGACCATCGTGTTAGTAAAAGCAACCGATGACACCACCGAGGTCACGACCTCTGCTGTGTCGACCGGCACATTTAACGCCGAACTCAACCTTACTAAATTAAAAGACGGGCAGATAAAGATAAGCGCTCAAGCAATCGATGAGGCCGGAAACACCAGCGCATTCTGCAACGCGGTTACTAAAACAAAAGATACCATCCCGCCGACCAGCCTCGCTGCCATCAGCCAGATTGCCCCGGACGGCGAAAACGGCTGGTTTAAGAGCATTCCAACAATTATCCTGACGAGGGACGAGCCGGGGGTCACCTTTTATTCCTGGACGTCGAGCAGCGGTCCCTGGGCGACATACTCGGCGATGCTCAGCGTACCCGAGACCTCATCCGGCACACTATACTACTACTCGATAGATGCGGTAGGAAACGCCGAGGAGGCAACACACACTTTCGAGTTAAAGGTGGACGCCACCGCACCCGGCTGCTCGATCGTAGCGCCGATCAACGGCGCCACACTCGCGGGGGACCCGTCGTTCACGGCAAGTGCATCCGATACGTTAAGCGATGTTTCCGAGGTGTTGTTCTATGTTGACAACAGCTTTATAGCAACATCTACAGGCCAGCCATATAGCCTGACACTCGACACCACGCGCTACTCGAATTTCGGTCATACGCTAAAAGCCGGGGCATACGATAACGCCGGAAATTACACAGAGAGCCACATCAACGTGAGCATAGCAAATACGACCGTCAGCCCCGGCCTCGGCGCTACATTGACATTCAACACGGTAACTACCAAAGGTATTACAAGTATCAACGCCACAAGCACTGCCCCGCCCATCCCTTCCGGGTTCCAGCTTGTTGGAAGTTTCTATGAGGTAACTACAACAGCGCAGTTCACGGGAGATATACTTGTAACCTTCCCCTATGACCCGAGTATCTCGGCCGCCGAGGAAGCAAACCTTGAGCTGCGCCACTGGCAAGCCGATGCATGGGCCGATGTTACTTATTCAAAAGATATCGTCGCCAAAACGATAACGGGGCGCGTTAGCTCGCTTTCTCCGTTTGCAGTAATCAAGCAACCCGTCGTACCTACCCCGCCATCGGGGGTAAGCCCGAGTTCGGGCGGAGGCTCGAGCCCGCAAGATCAAGCGCCGGCTACGCCGCAGGGCTTAAAGCTCGTATCCAACTTAGGGTTGATCCAACTTGCCTGGGATGCGAATAAAGAGGCGGATCTGGCGGGATATAAAGTCTATCGGATAATGGGCAGCGGCGGGCCCGATAAGCCGAGCAAGGTTGCCCCGCTCGCCAACGTGAGCGTGACCCAATACAACGACACCACCGCCAACAAAGGAATTGTTTATACCTATTACGTAACTGCGGTCGATAAAGCGGGAAACGAGAGCGCCCCGGCCAGCCTTGAGACCGCGCTGGCCGAGGTTGCCGCGGAGGTCACCTTCTACGATGTGCCGCCAAACGCCTGGTACGAGGAGAATGTTTCCAA
>PFFU01000157.1:0-811 GCA_002783345.1 Candidatus Aquicultor secundus | reverse complement strand
CATAACCAGGGCAGAGATCGCCTCGATCCTGACAAAAACGCTGAAACTGTCCGGCGGCTCAAGCTCGCTTATCGATATCAATGGGTCCTGGGCAAAAGGCTACATCAACTCATGTGTAAAAGCCGGCCTCATCTCCGGATACCCCAACCGCACATTCAAGCCCAACGGCGCCGCGACAAGGGCCGAAGCCGCTAAAATGGTCGCGGGATTAGTAAAATAGCAGAATATTCACTGTCATTCTTAAGCGTTGTGAAGAATCCAGACCAACAACTGCCATTCTGAAGCGTTGTGAAGAATCTAGCGCTGCTATAGGTGCCACAACAAAAAGACTGCTAAATTCACTGTCATTCTGAGCGAAGCGAAGAATCTAGCGCTGCTATAGGTGCCACAATAAAAAGACTGCTAAATTCACTGTCATTCTGAAGGAGCAAAGCGACTGAAGAATCTCGGGTGCAGTTGGTTTGTTTGAAGTGTGAGGGTCTAGGCTTAGATAAACTGCGTGAGATGGATGGTTGATAATGCTTGGTAAATGCAGTATAGGTACTTCTTAGCAAGGTGAATTAAAGCTTAGACGAACTCAGTGACAGAAGTCTGTGAGTGCTCTCTAGATTCTTCACTTCGTTCAGAATGACAGTTGCTGGTCTGGATTCTTCACAACGCTTAAGAATGGCAGTTGTTGGTCTGGATTCTTCACAACGCTTCAGAATGGCAGTTGTTGGTCTGGATTCTTCACAACGCTTCAGAATGACAGTTGTTGGTCTGGATTCTTCATAACGCTTAAGAATGACAGTTGCTGGCGTTCAGAATGACA
>PFFU01000132.1:2508-4103 GCA_002783345.1 Candidatus Aquicultor secundus | reverse complement strand
AACCGTGAAGTCGCGGTAGCTCTCGTTAACATCCGGCGGTAGAATTTCTACGTTCATCCGCCTGCACTCGTTGATATACTGCGCAACCTTATCCTTGTTGCCCATGATGCTTGTAAGCAACGCCGCCATAAACTCCACCGGATAATGAGCCTTCAACCAGGCCGTTTGCCACGAGACAACCGCATAAGCGGTCGAGTGGGAGTTGTGGACTATTAGATTGTTGGCAATAAAATTATGGGTACCCTCTATCTCAAGATCGTAGGTTTGCTCAACACCCATTGGTTCGATCGAGACGATTTTGTCCCAATAGATATCGGAAGTTGCATGTTTAATTAGCTCGTCAGAGCCGAAGTAATCGCCCATCCTACGAATCGTACTTCGTCTAAATCCTTGCTTGCGAGAATGAATCGCTCCGACAAACTCCCTCATGGAGAGACCGGTTTTTTGCTCAATCTGCGGCCAGGTTGCACCGAGCCGCGCTTTCTCTTTTTGCACAATGCTTTTTATGGCGAAGGGGACTACATCGCGGCTCAGCTTATCGTCCCCTATTGACTCATAGTAAGCGCGTAGTGCTGTAAGTTCTTCCCCGCGTCCCATGATATGGTGGCCGATGCTCTTGATAAAGCGCTCGATGCTCTCCCTGCCCTGCAGGTAGATTGTATAGCCAGGCCGCACTTGATCTCGGTACTTAAATAGTTTATCAATAATCCTGCTGACGATCCCAAATCTCAGGAGCAGGTGCTGCACCTGCGACGCCATTTTCCTCGATGATGTAGCATAGAAGGGAACCCTGTTTGTCCCGGTTGAGATTAAGAAGCCGTCACCAGCCCAAAGGCGACCGATAAACAATGCAAGCGACTTCCTATCTAAGGTAAAGACTTCTGGGGGGATAAACTTCTGAGTTGCGTCTTTATATATAAGGCCGAGGTCCTCCAGCCACAGCCTGGCTCCAGAACGCGGGCTCCGCCCATTGACCGGTTGACCTGATTCTTTCTCAAGCTTGTTCCAGGGGATCTGGCCTTTCTTAAACCGTGCGTCTTGCCCCGTACCCGCATAGACTTCATAAAGCCCGCGTCTCTGGCGCACTGTTACGTGGGTATTTTCAAATTGTTCAACGCTGGAAATGAAATCATCGACCTGAATATTATCTTTACTGTAATAATAAAAACCGCTCGGGTGGCAGGTGTTCCCCTCGGACAGTACGCCCGCGAGAACGACCAATCTGTGCTTCGGCCAACTGTTATGACCGAGATCAAGCAAACTACGAGGAGACGCTATCTGATGCCCTATTCCCAGCTCTCTAAGCTCTTTCCAACCATCAATAGTCAAAAATGGATGATTATCCGTGACTGTAATCTCGTGACCGAGTCTGGTTTTAACTTTATATACTTGCTTGCGCCCATTAGCCACACAATCGATAACAGGACGTTTAACTATCTTATAATCGCTATCGCAGCTTAACGTGTTGATGTTTCGCCTGGATGTATATAATTCTTCGACTGTTACAATATCGCCGGTGTCGGCATCCACAATCTCAGTTGAGCCAATTACGCATTTATTAAATCCATAACCAGCAAAATGTACGATTAAATCGA
>PFFU01000132.1:0-2486 GCA_002783345.1 Candidatus Aquicultor secundus | reverse complement strand
CTTCAACGCCATTTTCGACGGAGCCTTCCACGAATTGCCGGCGAAGCTTGGTCAGGACTTCGGGGAGCTTCTTTCCCATGGCTTTTCGCAAGGTATCGGCCTGGCCCATTGAGAAGCCGGCCATGGTAGAGGCGATGCGCATGACCTGTTCCTGGTAGACCATGACGCCGTAGGTCTCTTTAAGGATCGGCTCAAGCATTTCGTGTGGATAACTTATTGATTTTTGCCCGTGCTTGCGCTCGACGAAGTCTTTCACCATACCCGAGCCGAGCGGACCCGGCCGGTACAGCGCCAAGAGGGCGATGATGTCGGTAAACGCTGTCGGCTGCAAATCCCTTAGTAGCGAACGCATACCCGTGCTTTCTAGCTGAAACACACCGGTGGTCTCACCCTTTTGCAGCAGTTCGTAGGTCGTCTTATCATCATCGGGGATGGTGTCGATATCGATGTCCACCCCATGCTTTTTATTAATGTTCTTCACCGCGTTATCAATAACGGTGAGCGTACGAAGTCCGAGAAAATCTATCTTCAGTAGGCCGATCTTCTCAATCGAGCCCATGCTGTATTGTGTGACGATCTCGGCCTCGCCTTTTCGTTGTACCGGCGTGCGGTTGGTAAGCTCCTGGTCGGAGATAACGACGCCGGCCGCGTGGATGGAGTCCTGTCTGACCAGGCCCTCAAGGTTCTTGGCCATATCAAGGATCTGGCGCGTTACCTCGGGGTCGTTCTCGTAAGCGTCCTTTAGCTCGGGGACATGCTCGATCGCGGCATCTATCGTCCAGGGCCTACCCTCGTTGAATCCCTCGGGGATCATCTTGGCGATCTTGTCCACCCTGCCGTAAGGGATATCAAAAACCCGGCCCGCATCGCGGATGGCGGCGCGGGCGGCCATCGTGCCAAAGGTGATGATTTGGGCGACCTTGTCCTCGCCGTACTTTTGCGTAACGTACTCGATAACCTCGGGGCGCCGTTCGAAGCAGAAGTCTATATCGATATCGGGCATGCTTATTCGCTCTGGATTTAAGAACCTTTCAAAAAGAAGATCGTACTTCATGGGGTCGACGTTGGTGATCTCAAGACAGAAGGCGACCATGCTCCCGGCGGCCGATCCACGGCCCGGCCCCACCTTAATCCCCTGCGACTTCGCATACCGCACGAAATCCTGAACGACCAGGAAGTATCCCGGAAAGCCCATCTGCTTGATAACGCCTATCTCATATTCCAGGCGCTCTTTGTACTGGTCGCCGGCGTTGGGATAGCGCTTTTCAAAACCCTCATGGCATAGTTTTTCAAAATACTCGTCGGCGGTATAGCCCTCGGGGATGTCATAGTTTGGAAGCAAATATTCGCCGAATTTTATCTCAACATTACAGCGTTCGGCTATTTTTAAGGTGTTTTCCAGTACGCCCGGCCTGCCGGGGAACAGCGCTGCCATCTCCTCGCCCGACTTTAAGTAGAAGTTGTCGCTATTGAATTTCATCCTTGTGGTGTCGGCAAGCGTCGAGCCGGTCTGGATGCAAAGGAGCACATCGTGGGCCGGAGCATCGTCCCTGTTGGTGTAGTGGATATCGTTCGTGGCGATAATTGGGGTACCGGTATCTTCGGAAAGCTTGAACATCCCCTCGTTGACCTTCTTCTGCTCGGGAATACCGTGGTCCTGCACCTCCAGAAAAAAGCTCCCCCTCCCAAAGAGGGTATTGAAATAGAGTGCTTCTTCTTTGGCCGCTTCGTAATTGTCCTGCATAAGGTGCCGGGCGACTTGCCCCGCCAGGCATGCGCTGCTTGCGATTAACCCCTCGTGGTACTGCTCCAGGATTTCCTTATCGACCCTGGGTTTATAGTAAAAACCATCAAAAAAGCTAAGCGTGACGAGCTTCATTAAATTACGATAGCCCTGGTTGTTTTCCGCCAGCAAAACGAGGTGAGTGTAAGATTCGTCGCCTCTAGCTTTATCGAAACGACTGCCCGGCGCGACATATACCTCGCAGCCGATAATCGGCTTTATGCCCTGCTTCTTCGCCTGTTCGTAGAATTCTATGATGCCGTACATGACACCGTGATCGGTAAGCGCAATTGCGGGCATCCCCAGCTCTTTGGCCTTTGCAACCAGGTCTTTTAATCTTGATGCGCCATCTAACAAAGAATATTCCGAGTGTGTATGAAGATGAATGAAATCTGACAATGCGGCTCCTTGCTCAAACTAAAACAGTAAACCGAAGCTGACTCTGCTACTGCGATTCGTTGCCAGGGAGAGATTTGTCACCCATGGCCTAAACTAATTATACCGAACTAAACCATTACTTAAAGGCCCATAGGGGTGTCGAATTATAAATTGCGGACATGCCTGTCATTCTGAGGGAGCGATTAGCAAATAGTGAACGGCGATGTCATTCTGAAGGAGCGATTAGCAAACAGTGAACAGCGATGTCATTCTGAAGGAGCGATTAGCAAACAGTGAACAGCGATTAGATGTCATTCTGAAGGAG
>PFFU01000116.1:434-11567 GCA_002783345.1 Candidatus Aquicultor secundus | reverse complement strand
ATTACGCCAGCCATCAGGCGGACCGACCATGAACGTCAAGGGTACGGCTGCCGGTGGCGGAAACGCGCTTCTTATCCCTATGACAGAGTTCTCATTGGGCCTTACCGGTGATATCAACGACATCATGAACGCGCACAACCTCGCCATGGTTGCCCTTACCTCGCGCTACCAGCATGAGTGTAACTACACCGATGAAGAGCTTACCAGGCGTGGCCTCAGGCGCCTTGATATCGACCCGAAAAACGTTGAGATGGGTTGGGTCATCGATTTCTGCGCCCAGTCGCTCCGTAACATCATGATCGGCCTTGGCGGCAAGAAAGACGGCTACCCGATGGCGTCCCGTTTCGGTATCGCCGTTGGTTCCGAGTTGATGGCGATTCTCGCTGTTTCCAAGGATCTCGCCGATCTCAGGGATCGCCTTGGCAAGGTCACCGTTGCCTACGACCGCACCGGCAAGCCGATTACAACATCCGACCTGGATGTGGCCGGCGCCATGACCGCCTGGATGCGCAATACGATTAACCCGACCCTGTGCTACTCGGTAGAGGGCCAGCCGGTTCTAGTCCACGCAGGTCCGTTCGCTAACATCGCTATCGGTCAGAACTCGATCATTGCCGACCGCTTGGTTCTAAAACTTTGCGATTACGCCGTGACCGAGTCCGGCTTCGCCGCCGACATCGGTTTCGAAAAATTCTGGAATGTCAAATGCAGACTCTCCGGTAATGTACCGAACGTATCGGTTATCGTTGCCACCATCAGGGCTATGAAGATGCACGGTGGCGGCCCGACCGTTGCTCCCGGACGCCCGCTTTCAGAAGAATACACAAAAGAGAACCTCGGCCTTGTCGAGAAGGGCTTTGAGAATCTGCGCCACATGGTGAATATTGTCAAAAAATCCGGTATCGTCCCGGTTGTTGCTATCAATGCGTTCTACACCGATACCAAGGCCGAGCATGACCTCGTCCGCAAGCTTTGCGCCGAGATTGGCGTTCGCGTTGCGGTTTCCGAGCACTGGATGTACGGTGGCGAGGGCGCTGCCGAGCTGGCCGATACCGTTATGGATGCCGCCAACGAGCCGTCCAACTACAAGCCGCTCTATCCATTAGAGATGCCTCTGCGCCAGCGCGTAGAGATGGTCGCCAAGGAAGTTTACGGCGCGGACGGCGTACAGTGGTCGCCGGTTGCCGAGGCCAAAGCAAAGAGGTTCGAGTCCGATCCGGCGTTTGCCGACTTCCAAACCATGATGGTTAAGACTCACTTGAGCCTCACGCACGACCCGACGATGAAGGGTGTGCCGAAGGGCTGGCAGCTGCCGATCCGCGACGTTCTGGTCTACAGCGGTGCCAAGTTCCTCTGCCCGATGGCGGGAGAAATCAGCTTGATGCCGGGTACGGCATCCGATCCGGCTTACAGAAGAGTCGACGTCGATGTAAACACCGGCGAAGTAAGCGGATTGTTCTAGATTGTTCTAAAGAGACTTAAAACTTTGAAAATATCTAAATTGTAAGGAAAGTCGGGATGGTTTAAGAATGCCAAAGATTCGCTTTTACCCCGACAATAGGGAAGTAGAAGTAGAAAAAGGAGAAAACCTGCTCCGGGCAGCTATGCTGGCCGGTGTTCACGTTAACGCCTCTTGCGGCGGAAGCGGCACGTGTGGCAAGTGCCGGGTTGTAGTAGAAGAAGGGGACGTAGAAAAACAACCAACGGCAAAGCTTTCCGATGACGCGATTGCAAAAGGCTATACGTTAGCATGTACAACAAAGGTGCTGGGCGACGCGGAGGTGCGCATACCGGTCGAGTCCCAAATGGGCGATGGTAGGGCGGCCCTTGAGCGCGAACACCGTTCGGTTACTCACGGGTCTGTTCTTACGAGCAAAGACTTAAGCGAGCTGTTTGGCGAGTTCGAACTCGAGCCGGCAACCCGCAGGCTCTACGTCGAAATGACGGCCCCAAATCTGGAAGACAACCTGAGCGACCTCGAGCGCCTGAAAAGAGAACTCACGCGCGTTCACGGGATCGTTGATTTTGCTGTTGACCTGGATTGCCTCAAAGAAATGGCAGTCAAACTGCGCGAGGCCGATTGGAAAGTAACCGCAACCCTTGTAGAAGGCAGGGACGGCGAGTGCCCGCGTCTTATTCGCCTTGATTCCGGCGATCACTCCGCTACTCATTACGGCCTGGCGGTCGATATCGGTACGACTTCGGTCTATGCCGAAATTATCGATCTGAATACCAGAGAATCCCTGGGTCGGGTTTCTGATTATAATTCACAGGTAAGCTGCGGCGAGGATATCATCTCCCGCATCGTCTATTCGTTGAAAAAAGACGGCCTGACGAGGCTTCAGGGTCTTGTTACCGACACGATAAACGGACTTATAAAAAGGCTTCTTGAGAAGACCGGCGTGAGCAAAGACGATATCGTCAACATGGTTGCGGCCGGCAACACGACAATGGTTCACCTTTTCTACGGGATCAACCCGCGATACATCCGCGAGGAGCCCTATATCCCAACAGTTAACTTTGCCCCAACGGTAGAAGCATCCAACCTTGGCATCGATATCGCCAAGGGCGCCCGCGTTTACTGCATCCCGGGTCGCGCCAGCTACGTCGGCGGCGACATCACCTCGGGTCTGTTGGCTTCGGGCGTATACAAAACCGATAAAGTAACGCTTTATATAGACGTCGGCACCAACGGTGAGATGGCCCTTGGAAACTCCGAGTGGCTGCTCTCCTGTGCGTGCTCGGCCGGACCGGCCTTTGAGGGCGGCTCGGTCAAGTACGGCATGCGTGCGGTAAAAGGTGCGATCGAGACGGTCCGCATTAACCCGGTCACCTATGAGCCCATGATATTGACCATCGGTCAGACCAAAGCTAAGGGCGTCTGCGGCTCGGGGCTTATCGACGCGTTGGCCGAGCTGTTCCTGACAGGAATCATTAATGAGAAGGGCAAGTTTAATATCGAGACCGGTCATCCGCGCATCCGCGAGAACAACGGCCAAGGGGAATACGTCTTGGTCTGGGCGGAGGATTCGGCGGTCAAGGAAGACATCGTCATCACCGAGGCCGACATCGACAACCTTATTCGCACCAAGGGAGCGATTTACGCCGGCATCACGACCCTTCTCGATTCGATGGGTATGCCGGTTGAGGCGATCGAGCAGGTGCTCATCGCCGGTGGCTTTGGCCGTTACCTCGAACTCGACCAGGCCATCACTATCGGCCTGTTGCCGGAGTTTCCCGAGGAAATCGTTAAATACGTGGGCAACGGCTCGCTCATGGGGGCGCACCTTGTCCTCTTATCCCAAACCGCCCGCGAGTCGGCAAAGGATATCGCCAAGAAAATGACGTACCTTGAACTCAGCACCAATCCGAGCTTTATGGATAACTACGTCTCGGCGCTCTTCCTGCCGCACACTAATAGAGATGCATTCCCCGGCGTGATGGAACGGGTCAAGGAGCGAAGCGGAGTTTAGCAGGCGATTAGGCGCTGATTTGTTGAATCTTATTAGTAAGTCTTATAAGATAAGCGCGTAATCTCGAGATGGAATTACAAACAGCACGACTGTTTAGTGATTAAGCTATAAATCAGGCCAGCTAAATGGCCATTGGAAGGTGTTAGTTTTGAGTTTTACAATAGCCGTCGCCGGTAAGGGCGGCACAGGAAAGACCACAATCTCAAGCCTGATTGTCGGGCACCTGTTGAGGAAGGGTAAGACCCCGGTGTTTGCCGTTGACGCCGATGCAAATGTTAACCTTAACGAGCAACTTGGCGTTAAGGTCGACTCGACGATAGGCGGGATGCGCGAGGAGCTTAAGAAGAAAATCGGCGCCAACGAGGTCCCGGCCGGCATGTCAAAAGATATGTACATGGAGTACCTGTTGCAGGATACGCTGGTTGAGAGCAGCGGATTCGACTTGCTGGTCATGGGTCGCCCGGAAGGGCCGGGGTGCTACTGCGCCGCCAACAACATGCTCAAGCGCTATATCGATATCCTGGCAAAGAATTATCCGTATGTGGTCATCGATAACGAAGCCGGAATGGAGCATTTGAGCCGCCGCACGACACAGAAGATCGATCTTCTTCTGCTCGTCTCCGAGCCGAACCCGATCGGTATTATGACGGCGGCCAGGATTAAGGATTTAGCCAAAGAGATGGAAGTCTCGGTTAAAGAGACGGGTCTTATAATAAACAGGGTCAACGGGCAAGCCCCCGAAAGCCTGATAGAAGAAGCGAAAAACTACGGCCTGGAGGTGCTGGGAACGATACCTGCGGACGACATGCTTATCGACTATGTCATAAAGCACACCCCGCTTGTTGAACTCCCTGAAGATTCTCCTGTAGTCCGGGCGTTAGATACTATACTTGGTAAGTTTGGCATCTAGAGATATCTAGAGAGATATAGAGAGAAAAAGTTCATTAGTAAGAGTCCGTCAAAAGCAAACGTTTCAAAGAAAGGGGAAAATAAATGGCTTTTCAAGCACCGACTGAATCCTACAATGGAAAGATTAGAGAGATTAAGTTGGGCTCGGCAGCGCAGGTTGCCGTAGGCGGCGAGAACACGTTGCCGTTTTATACGTTTGAAGGATCCGTACCGAATGGGCCGAAGATCGCGATGGAGGTATTCGATACCGAGCCGCTGGGCTGGGCTGATGAATTGAAAAGCGTTCTCGGCGACGTCTGGGGCGATCCTGTGGCATGGGCTAAGAAGTGCGAGAGCGAGTTCGGCGCAGACATAATCTGTCTGCAGCTTGCCGGCACCGACCCAAACGGCGCTAACAGAAGCGTTGGCGATGCGGTGGCAACCGTCAAGGCGGTTCTCGATGCTGTCAGTATTCCGGTTATCGTTTACGGCTCCGGCAACGTCGATAAGGACTCGGAAGTTCTTAAGGCGGTTGCCGAGGCCACACAGGGCAAAAACGTCGTCCTCGGTCCTGCCGTTGAGGATAACTATAAATCAATCGCCGCCGCGGCGATGGGTTTTGGCGCTAAGGTTGCCGGCGAGACGCCAATCGACGTCAATATGGCAAAGCAGCTCAACATCTTGATGAGCAACCTTGGCATAGCGGTTGATAACCTGCTTATCGACCCGTCAACCGGTGCTCTTGGCTACGGTCTTGAGTATTGCTTCTCGGTCAATGAGAGGATTAAGTTGGCCGCTCTCACGCAGAACGACAACATGCTTCAGTCGCCGACCATTTCCAACCTCGGCAAAGAGGTATGGAAGGCAAAAGAGGCTAAAATCAGCCAGGAAGAGGCTCCGCAGTGGGGCGACCAGAGAAAGAGGGGCATCATCTGGGAGACGCTTACCGCGGTCTCGGTTATGTTGGCCGGCGCCGACCTGCTTATCATGAGGCACCCGGAGTCGGTTAAACTCATCAAGCAGACAATTGCTGAGTTCGGTATCTAATTCGTGCATATCTAATTAGTACGCATCTATTCGTGTAAGAAGACAGTGGACCAACTTCTGGAGGGGTCCACCTAGAGAATAAGCAGTAAGAAGGAGAGAATATGTCCGACAAAATCAGAAGCGTTGATCCGGCAACAATCGAAATGCTGGAGAAAGTCGGCGACATGTCTACCATGTTTAGCCGAGCTGAAGAGATGAAGCCGTGTACCTTCGGCTCCGAGGGCAGCTGCTGCCGTGTATGCGGTATGGGCCCGTGCCGTCTTGGCGGGAAGAGCAAAGAGGGCAGAGAGAAAACCGGTGTGTGCGGTGCTACGATTCACACTGTTGCCGCCCGTAACCTTGCTCGCGCCGTTGCGGCGGGTGCATCCGCACACTCGGATCACGGTCGCTCGGTAGCGATGACGTTCCTCGCCGCAGCAAAGGGTGAGGCGCCTGGTTATGGCATCAAAGACGAAGCAAAACTCATGACGGTCGCCGGGTATTTCGGTGTTCAGACCGAAGGCAAAACCGTTCAGGAGATCGCCGTCGCCGTTGGTGAGGCCGCTCTCGGCCAATACGGCAAACAAGAGGGCACGCCCATGGCGTATGTACATCGCGCAACCGAGAAGCGCCAGCAAATCTGGGAAGATCTCGAAGTGTATCCGCGCGGGTTTGACCGCGAGGTCGTACAGCTCATGCACCAGACCCACGCCGGCGTCGACCAGGATGCCGAGCACATTCTTATGTCATCGGTTCGCTGCGCGATGGCCGATGGTTGGGGCGGTTCAATGATGGCGACCGACCTTCAAGATATTATGTTTGGCACACCGAAGCCGCTTCGCTCCGAAGCCAACCTCGGTATTCTAAAACAAAAAGACGTTAACATCATCCTCCACGGTCACGAGCCGCTTCTATCTGAGAAGATCGTTGATATAGCGACCGACCCGGAGATGATCGAGTACGCAAAGAGCAAAGGCGCCGAGGGCATCACACTCGGCGGTATCTGCTGTACCGGTAACGAAGTTTTGATGCGCCGTGGCGTTGGCCCGGCCGGTAACGTTCTCCAGCAGGAGCTAGCCATCGCAACCGGTGTTGTCGATGCCATGATCGTTGACGTGCAGTGCGTTTTCCAGGGCATCGTTGAGGCGTCCAAGAAATATCACACCAAGGTTATCACCACCAACGAGCGCGCCAAGATCACCGGTGCCGAGCACATCCAGTTCGAAGAGCACAATGCTATAGAGACCGCCAAGACAATCGTCAAAGCGGCTATCGATAACTTTGCAAACCGCAAGGGCGAGGTCTTTATCCCCGATCACAAAAAGCCGATGATCGCCGGCTACAGCCACGAGTATATCAAGTACATGCTCGGTGGAAAGTTCCGCGCCTCCTTCCGTCCGCTCAATGATGCTATCATCAGCGGCCGTATTCAGGGTGCAGTCGCCATCGTTGGCTGCAACAACCCGCGTACAACGCACGACGACTCGCACAGGTTCCTCGTTGAGGAACTCATCAAGCGCGATATTCTCGTTGTTATGACCGGTTGCGCCGCACAAGGCGCCGCGAAAGCGGGTTACATGACACCGGAGACGATGGAGATGGCCGGCCCGGGCCTCAAGGAAATCTGCGAGACCATCGGTATCGCGCCGGTTCTACACCTCGGCTCCTGCGTTGACAACAGCCGCGTGCTTACCGTGCTTACCGAAGTCGTCCGGGAGGGCGGGCTCGGCGAGGACATCAGCGACCTGCCGGCAGTCGGTATCGCTCCCGAGTGGTACTCGGAGAAGGCGCTTACCATTGCGCTCTACTGCGTTGCCAGCGGTGCGGATGTTATCTTTGGCGGCGTCCAGGCTCCGTATCGCGGAAGCAGTGAAATGATGAGACTTACGACCGAGGGCTTTAAAGAGAAGTTCGGCGCGACATTTGAGTTCTTACCGACAAAAGAAGAAATTCTCGAAGCCACGCTTAACAAGATTCAAGCGAAGAGAAAAGCTCTAGGTATCGATACACAGAAGGAAAGAGTCCTCTTCGATATGGATATGAGGAGGGAACTAAATGTCTAAGATTATTGCTACTTTAGCAATTAGGGGCGCACACGAGACCGTCAACCTGGCGGAGCAAAAAATCAAAGAGGCCGTTGATGCAAAAGGCCCGAATGAAGCGGTTGCGTTTCCAAACACCGGATACTTCCTCCCGGTTATCTATGGTCTAACCGGCGAGAAAATCGAGAAGGTCTCCGATATGGAGCGCGTTCTCAAAATAGCTAAGGACCTCCTTCCGGAGGAGCCGAGCCAAGACCTGTGGCTGCCGTATCTTGGTAACACCCTTGATGCCGGTATTGCCACCCTCTTTGGCGCCGAGATGATTATGGCGCTTCGCTATATCGGCATAGGTGAGCCACCGGTTAACGATCTTTATCTAGGTGCGGCCGATGACGTTATCATGCGTGCCCGCGGCGTTGAGTTTGTAGATGGCTCGGCCCCCGGCTTTGCCGCGGTCGTAGGTGCGGCTCCAACTACCGAGCAAGCGGTAGCTCTTGCTCGCGAACTCCAGCAGAAGAGCCTCTACACCTTCATGGCCGGCTCAACCAATGGCATATGCATGGCCGATCAGCTTGCCGAGGCCGGCGTAGAGCTGGGTTGGGATACCCGTCTCGTACCGTTTGACCCGCATGTATACGGACAGATATATTCGATTGGGTTTGCCACGAGGGCGGCTATGTCGTTCGGCGGTGTTCAGCCGGGTGATTACGAAAGAATCCTTCGCTATAACAAGAACCGCGTCTTCGCCTTCGTTGTTGCGCTTGGCGAGGTCGATCCCATAAAGTACGCTGCGGCAGCCGGCGCTATCAACTACGGCTTCCCGACAATCGCAGACACCGATATCCCGCAGATCCTGCCGACCGGTGTTTGCACTTACGAGCACGTTGTATCCAACGTGCCGGTTGAGAACATCATCCAGAAATCAATCGAGGTTCGCGGTCTTAAAATTAAGATCGACAAGATACCGATTCCTGTTGCCTACGGCGCGGCCTTTGAGGGCGAGCGTATCCGTAAAGACGACCTATTCGCCGAGTTTGGCGGAAGCAAGAGCGAGGCATTCGAACTCTTGCGCATGAGAGATATGGATGAGGTCGAAGACAACAAGATAGAGCTTGTCGGTATCGACCTCAAAGACATGCAGGAGAAGAAGGCATATCCACTGGCCATTCTTGTCGATGTTGCCGGACGCAAGATGCAGAAAGACTTCGAGCCGATTCTCGAGCGCCAGATCCATCACCTGATCAACGGGGCTGAGGGCGTCATGCACGTCTCACAGCGCGATGTCGTGTGGATGCGCGTGGGCAAGAAAGCCGTTGATAAAGGTTTCAAACTAACGGATATCGGTAAGATACTGCATACCAAGATCATGAACGAGTTCCCGGCTATCGTCGACAAGGTTCAGGTGACCTTGATCACCGATAATGATAAAGTCCATGAACTCATCGAGGTAGCCCGCAAGGAATATCATGAGCGTGACGAGCGCGTCGGCGGCCTTACCGATGATAACGTCGACACGTTCTATAGCTGTACGCTGTGCCAGTCGTTTGCTCCGACGCATGTCTGTATTATCACCCCGCAGCGTTTGGGCCTGTGCGGCGCGTACAACTGGCTCGATGGCAAGGCCTCGTATGAGATCAACCCGACCGGCCCCAACCAGCCGATTCTCAAGGGCGAGACGCTGGATGCAGAGAACGGCGAGTGGAGCGGTATCAACGAGTTCCTCTCGGGGGCTTCAAACGGCGCGGTCCCGAGGCTGTACGCCTACTCAATGATGCAGAACCCGATGACCTCCTGCGGTTGCTTCGAGGCTATCGTTGCCCACCTGCCGCTTATGGATGAGGAGACCGGTATGATCTACAGCGGTTTCATGATCGTTAACCGCGATTACGCCGGCGGCACCCCGTTTGGTATGGGCTTTTCCACCATGGCGGGTCTGGTCGGCGGCGGTATGCAGAACCCGGGTATGGCCGGTATAGGTAAGTACTTCCTCGGCAGCCCGAAGTTCCTCTCGGCAGACGGCGGCTTTGCCCGCGTAGTCTGGATGCCGTCCGAGCTTAAAGAGCAGCTCCGCGGTATTCTTGAGGCGCAGGCCGAGCGCTCAGGCGATCCGGACTTACTCGATAAGATCGCCGATGAGACCAACGCGATGACCATGGACGAAGTATTGGCGTTCATTAAGCCGAAGAACCATCCGGTTCTCAGTATGGATATGCTCGGCTAATTAATTGATTGACTAACAACTCTTTTGGAGGTGAGTGAATGTGGCTTTAACCGGCATGGATATTTTTAAACAATTGCCGAAAACAAACTGCGGCCAGTGCGGTATTCCGACCTGCCTGGCGTTCGCAATGAAGCTTGCAGCGGGCGGTGCTTCACTTGAGCAGTGCCCGAGCGTTAGCGAAGAGGCGAAGGCCCTACTTTCCGAGGCTTCGGCTCCTCCGATGAGGGGCGTCACCATCGGCGAGGGTGATTATGCTCTTAAGATCGGTGAGGAACTCGTTATGTACAGGCATGAGAAAACATTCTTCAACCCCCCGGGTTACGCGCTCCTCATCGAGGATACCGACGACCCGGCTGCGGTTGATTCCAAGCTTCAATCACTAAAGGATACGGTATACGAGCGCGTAGGCCAGACCTTAAGGGCTAACCTCGTTGCGGTAAAGAACACGTCCGGCGATGCCGGAAAGTTCGCCGATATGGTTAAAAAAGTCGCTTCGGCTATCGAGTATCCGCTCGTTCTTATGGCAGAGCCTGCGGCTATCGAAGCCGCTTTTGTGTCCGCAGATATTAAGAAGCCGCTCCTTTACGCAGCTACCGCTGCGAACGTTGATGCCATGGCCGAAATCGCCAAGAAATATGGCGCGCCATTGGCGGTAAAACCGGCCTCGCTCGACGAGCTTGGCGACCTGACCACAAAGCTTGACGGCATGGGTCTGAAGGATCTGGTTATCGATATGGGTACCCGTACCCTTAAGGAGACCTTCCAGAACCTTATCTTTACCCGCCGCGCGGCCTTGAAGAAGAAAATGCGCCCGTTTGGGTACCCGACCATTACATTCCCGGCCGAGGAGACCGCGGATGACATGATGGAGACCGTCCATGCGGCTGTCTACACCATCAAATACGGCGGCGTTATGGTCTTAAAAGACCTCAGCCCGGAGAAGGCATACGCCCTCTTTGTCCTGCGCCAGAACGTCTACACCGACCCGCAGAGGCCGATGCAGGTCGATCAGGGTTTCTATCCGATCAATGGCGCAAACGAGGAATCGCCGATTCTTATTACGACCAACTTCTCGCTTACGTACTTCATCGTTTCAAGCGAGATCGAGGGCAGCAAGATGCCGGTATGGCTCGGAATCGTCGATACCGACGGTCTCTCGACCCTTACCGCATGGGCGGCAGGCAAGTTTGTCCCGGAGAGAATCGCCGCCTTTATCACTAAGAGCGACATTCTCGACAAGGTTAAACACAAAACAGTCGTTATCCCGGGCTATGTCGCGCAGATCAGCGGCGAATTAGAGGAAGAGCTTCAGGGCTGGAAGATCGTTGTCGGCCCGCGTGAGGCCGCCGATATTCCATCGTTCCTTAAGAGCTTCCAGCCTGTAATGGCGTAAGAAGCAGGGAACAGCGATTAGCGATTAGCGAATGAAGCTAATCGCTAATCGCTAATTTTGATAGTAGTGCGTAGAAGAAAGGTTGCTACT
>PFFU01000116.1:0-291 GCA_002783345.1 Candidatus Aquicultor secundus | reverse complement strand
TTGTTACCCTGGTAGCGCAAGGCAGATTTAAAGAATCGCTCGATGCGGTGCGCGAGCGCTGCACGCTTCCCGGTTCGCTGGGACGCATTTGCCACCACCCCTGCGAGGGTGAGTGTCGGCGCAACGATGTCGATGGCGCGGTCAACATCCGTGCGATCAAGCGCTTTGCGGCGGATGTCTGCAAGGACGAACCGGATTACCAGCCGGTTCCAAAAACCAAGGGCAAGAAAGTCGCCATCATCGGCGGCGGCCCCGCAGGTCTTACCGTGGCTTTTGACCTTTCTAAAGATG
>PFFU01000079.1:469-11755 GCA_002783345.1 Candidatus Aquicultor secundus | reverse complement strand
ATCACCCCCATCGCTATGGAGGAAGGCCTTCGCTTTGCAATTCGTGAAGGCGGCAGAACAGTTGGAGCGGGTAGGATTACGAGCATTATTAAATAAAATAGTGTGGAGGAAGTATGGCAACACAGAAAATTCGTATTAGGCTTAAAGCTTACGATCACGAGGTTGTCGATCAGTCGGCGAAAAAAATTGTAGATACAGCGCAGAGAACAGGTGCCAGAGTTGCGGGACCGATTCCTCTACCAACGGAACGGAGCCTGTATACGGTAATAAGGTCCCCGCATGTGAATAAGGATTCGCGCGAGCACTTTCAGATGAGGACCCACAAAAGACTGATTGATATATTGGACCCGACACCGAAGACTGTTGATTCTCTTATGAGACTCGACCTTCCGGCTGGTGTCGACATCGAAATTAAACTCTAGAGCGGTTAGTAGTTAGTGGTTACCATCATATATAGCTCTTATTATTTATGTGTTGACCGCTAAGGTACTAAAAGCGTGAGTAAAAAGTTTTGGTAGCACGAGTGGACATTTATTCGGGCAATTAATAGTGTTATTAGTGCGAGGTAGAAGATGAAGGCATTACTAGGAAAAAAGCTTGGCATGACGCAAATATTTACGGACGATGACCGGTTGGTTCCGGTAACGGTCGTAGAAGTCGGCCCATGCGTTATCACCCAGGTGAAAACAAAAGAAAATGACGGCTACTCAGCAATCCAAATCGGATATGAGGATATTGAAGAGCGAAAGGTAACCAAGCCGATAAAAGGCCATTTCGCCAAGGCGAAAATCGCACCAAAGCGTTATCTGGCGGAGATCAGAGTCGAAGACCTGGGAGAGTTTAAACCGGGCGATACATTGACCGCCGAGGTATTCGCGGCCGGCGAGAGGGCCGATGTTGTCGGCGTTTCGAAGGGCAAGGGTTTTCAGGGAGTAATGAAGAGACATGGCTTTAGCGGAGGACCGAGCGGCCATGGTTCTCACTTTCACAGGGCACCCGGCTCAATAGGTATGGCGGCAACACCTTCCCGTGTTCACAAGGGAAGGCGCATGGCGGGCCACATGGGGACCGATAGGGTTACCGCTATGAATTTAGAGATTGTAAAAGTCGATCCCGAGCAGAACATTATCCTGCTTAAAGGGGCTGTCCCTGGCGGCAAGGGCGGTCTGATTATGGTTAAAGAAACTAGTAAGGCAAAGTAAAAGGAGTAACGGTGAAGATACCAGTCCGCAATAGAGAGGGTAAAACCATAGAGGAAATCAGCGTTAGTCCTGCAGTCTTTGAGGTTGAGCCAAATGAGGCCGTAGTTCACCAGGTTGTTAAGGCACAGCTTGCCGCAGCCAGGAGGGGAACGGCAAAGACAAAGACAAGGGCTGAAGTAAGAGGCGGAGGCAAGAAGCCCTGGCGGCAGAAAGGGACAGGGCGGGCCCGTATCGGAAGTATCCGCGCACCTCATTGGGTCGGCGGCGGTACCGTTTTCGGCCCCACGCCACGAGACTATTCCTTTAATGTCCCGAAAAAGATGCGCCGTTTGGCGTTAAAATCGATTCTTTCGGCAAAAGCCAAAGAGGGACGTTTGATTGTATTGGATGACTTCGGTCTTGCTGAGCCGAAGACAAAGGAAGCGGTACAGATTCTTAAGAATCTCGAAGCCACGACCAAGACAACGGTAGTGGTTGGCGAGAATCAAGATACGGCGGTCAGATCGGTTCGTAATATCGATAACGTTAAGGTTATCTACAGCACCGAGCTTAATGCATACGACCTGCTCGACAACGAGTACCTGGTTATGACCCGCGCCGCACTTAATGCAGTAGAGGAGGGTCTGGCCAAATGAAAGATTCTAGAGACGTTATCATCCGTCCTGTAATCTCCGAGAAGAGCTACGCGCAGATCGATCACGGTAAGTACACGTTCGAAGTGGCTCAGGGCGTGAGAAAAGAAGAGATTAAAAAAGCGATCGAAGACATCTTTAAGGTTCATGTAATCGCAGTTAATACGATATCGATGCGTGGGAAGCGTAAGCGCCAGGGGTATACCTCGGGTAAGACCCGCAGCTGGAAAAAGGCGATCGCGACGCTGCGCGAGGGCGAGCGCATCGAAGTATTTGAAGCCCGGTAAGGAATTTCGAAATACGAATGATAAGAGCTTAGACCAAACCATTAATTCGTAATTCGTAATTCGAAAAAATATGCCAACTGACAGGCGATAAATGTCGGGGGACTAGTAAAGGTAGGCGTAAGAGCGCAGTTTTAGTTGCTAGTCCCAAACGAAGGAGAAGAAACACATGGGAATTAAGAAATTTAAACCCACATCGGCCGGGCGAAGATTTCAGACGGTCTCTGATTTCAAAGAAATCACGAAAAAAGAGCCGGAGAAGAGCCTGTTGGCTCCGCTCAATAAGAAGTCCGGTCGCAACAACTACGGCCGCATTACGACGCGCCATATGGGCGGCGGTCACAAGAGGCGCTATCGCATCATCGACTTTAAGCGCAACAAATTCGGCATCCCGGGTAGGGTTGACGCGATCGAGTACGATCCGAACAGGTCCGCAAGGATCGCTCTTATAGTGTATGCCGACGGTGAGAAGAGATACATCCTCTCCCCGCTTAACTTGAAGGTCGCAGATACCGTAGTTTCCGGTCCGGATGCGGATATCAAGGTAGGAAACTCCCTGCCGATCAGAAGGATTCCTCTGGGCACCATCATCCATAACATCGAGCTTAAACCCGGTAAGGGCGGACAGCTTGCGCGCTCAGCGGGTACATCGGCCCAACTGATGGCAAAAGAGGGTAATTACGCTCACTTAAGGCTTCCGTCGAGCGAGGTACGCATGGTGCACATGGAGTGCTACGCATCGATAGGTCAGGTCGGTAACGCCGAACACGAGCTTATAAGCGTAGGTAAAGCGGGCCGCAGTCGTTGGCTCGGTATAAGGCCGACAGTTCGCGGTACCGCAATGAACCCGGTCGACCACCCGCACGGCGGTGGCGAGGGTAAAGCGAGCTCGGGCCGGCATCCGGTAACTCCTTGGGGTAAACCAACATTGGGGTATCGTACCAGAGGCACAAAGCTGTCTGACAGGTATATTGTGAAACCGCGTAAGCGATAACTAATGCTTGCGATAGGATATTGGCTTACAGAATAGAGAATGAAGGAATTATCAGCTAAATGATTGGAGGCTGAACAGTGGGAAGGTCGCTGAAAAAGGGACCATATGTCGAAATCAGGCTTCTTGGAAGAATCCAGGAAATGAACAAAAGAAACGAAAAACGGGTCGTTAAGACCTGGTCGAGAGCCTCGACCATCTTTCCTGAGATGGTGGGGCATACAATAGCGGTTCACGATGGCCGTCGGCATGTACCGGTCTATGTCACAGAGAGTATGGTTGGCCACAAGCTCGGTGAGTTTGCGCCAACAAGAACATTTAGAGGCCACGCCGGCCAGGAAAGGTCGACACGGCTGCGGTAGGCCGCAGGCTTATCCGGCCCATAGGCGAGAGTTCATAGCTGATAGAACGGATATGCTATGAGCTATGAGCAAGAAACTATGGGCCAAGAGCTTTGAGCTAATTAGGAGGTAAAGATGGCTAAAACGGCAGAGAATACAAGCGCTTCAACAAGGGCCGTTGCTAGATATGTAAGGATATCACCGTTAAAGGCGCAGCAGGTTATCAGCCTGATCCGCGGCAAAGACGTTGAGGATGCTGTTGCAACGTTAAAGTTTACGCCGAAAGCCGCTGCTAGATTGATAATCAAGGTCCTGAACTCGGCGGTTGCGAACGCTGAGAAGAACCTGCACATCAGCAGCAACAGGCTGTATGTATCGGAAGCATATGCGGACCAGGGCCCGACCTTGAAGAGGATAAGGCCGAGAGCCATGGGCCGCGCATTTAGAATTAGAAAAAGAAGCAGTCACATTACCGTAGTTGTTACGGAGAAGGAGGATTAAATGGGGCAGAAAGTTCATCCCCGGGGCTTAAGGATCGGTATTATCGAGAACTGGCGCTCCCGCTGGTTTGCCAGCAAGGGCTTTGATAAGATCCTCCATGAGGATATAGAGCTGAGGAAATTCCTTGAGAAGAAGCTCGAGCGCGCGGCCATATCGCGGGTAGAGATCGAGCGCGCGGGCGACCGTGTTAAGGTCGATATCCACACTGCAAGGCCCGGAATCGTTATCGGAAAGCGTGGATCGGAAGTAGAGATTTTACGCTCAGACCTCGAAAAACTGACCGGTAAGCAGGTCCAGATCAATATTGAAGAGGTAAGGAGGCCGGAGCTTGACTCCACCCTTGTGGCGCAGAGCATTGCCGAGCAGCTTGAAGCCCGTGTAGGCTTCAGGCGTGCGATGAAGAAGGCCGTTACCCAGGCTATGAAGAGCGGCGCCAAGGGCGTTAAGGTCCAATGCGCCGGTCGACTGGGCGGGGCTGAGATGGCCCGCACCGAATGGTATCGTGAAGGTCGCGTGCCGTTGCATACGCTAAGGGCCAATATCGATTACGGTTTTACGGAAGCGCGCACTACCTTTGGCCGTATCGGCGTTAAGGTGTGGATTTACAAAGGCGATATTCTGCCCGGTCAGCGTGTTCCATCACACGAAGTGGTTTCCGAGAGGCCGGAGCGACCAAGGCCGGAGCGACCAAGAAGACCGAGAAAAGAAGCTCCAGGCAGGAGGAGGTAGCAACACATGCTTTTACCGAAAAGAGTTAAATATAGAAAACAGCAAAGAGGCAGAATGAAAGGCCCCGCCAAGGGCGGCAACAAGATATATTTCGGCGACTATGGGCTTCAGGCCCTTGAGCCGGGCTGGATAACAAACCGCCAGATTGAGGCGGCCCGTATTGCCATGACCCGTTTCATCAAGAGGGGCGGTAAAGTCTGGATCAACATATTCCCGGACAAGCCCGTAACCGAGAAACCCGCCGAGACCCGTATGGGTTCGGGTAAAGGTTCGCCGGAGCACTGGGTAGCGGTTGTAAAGCCGGGCAGGGTAATGTTTGAACTCGCCGGCGTAGACGAGCCTACCGCCAGAGAGGCGATGAGGTTGGCTACCCACAAACTTCCTATCAAGTGCAGGTTTGTCACACGAGAAGAGCTGGGTGGTGAATAGGCATGAAGGCCGAAAAATATAGAGACTTAACCGACGGTGAGTTGGAGTCAAAGATGAAAGACGCGAAAGCGGAACTGTTTAATTTTAGGTTCCAGCTAGCCACAGGGCAGCTTGATAATCCTAAAAGGATCAAAGAGATCAAAAAAGATATCGCACGCATTCAAACCGTGCGCAGGGAACGCGAGATTGAAGTCAAAATAGCCAGTAGCTAGAGGCTAGATGGGTCCATTCTAGTATCTAGATAAGGGGGTTTAGATGGAAGAGAGAGGAAGTCGAAAGACGAGAGTTGGCAAGGTTGTCAGCGACAGCATGAACAAAACCATTACGGTAGCTGTTGAGTCGACCAAAAGGCATCCACTCTATAAGAAGACGATAAAGAGGACGACCAAGTTTAAGGCGCATGACGAGGCCAATGAGGCCAAAGCCGGCGATACCGTCCAGATTGCTGAGACCAGGCCGCTAAGTAAAACTAAAAGATGGCGCATGGTCGAGATTTTAGAAAAAGCGAAGTAGTGAGCGAGAGACTGTTCAAGAAGGAAGGAAATCGAGGATGATCCAACAGGAGTCAAGACTAAGAGTTGCTGATAATACCGGAGCGCGAGAAATCCTTTGCATCAGGGTCTTGGGTGGCTCGAGGCGCCGCTATGCCTCAGTCGGCGATACCATTATCGCCGCTGTTAAGGAAGCGATCCCCGGAGGCACCGTCAAAAAAAGCGAGGTTGTTAGAGCGGTAGTTGTCAGGACGAAAAAGTCAATCGGCCGTAATGATGGCTCTTACGTTAGGTTTGATGACAACGCGGCTGTTATAATCAACGACCAGGGAAACCCGAGAGGAACTCGTATTTTTGGTCCAGTTGCCAGGGAGCTAAGAGATCGTAACTATATGAAGATCGTCTCGCTGGCTCCAGAGGTGTTATAGAAGGAGAGAATGAGATGCCTAAACTATCTATAAGAAAAGGCGATAGAGTCCAGATCATAACAGGCAAGGACAAAGGTAAAAAGGGCAAGGTTCTCTTTGCGTTACCGGATAAAAACAGGGTTGTCGTGGAAGGTATCGCTATGATCAAGCGCCACGCACGGCCGACCCAGAGGGTTCCTCAAGGAGGAATCCAGGAAAGAGAAGCCCCGATACACGTATCCAACGTGCAGCTGCTCTGCCCGAGTTGCGGACAGCCGACCAGAGTTGGACACAGGGTTGCAGAAACCGGTAAGAAAATCAGGACCTGCCGGAGCTGTCAAGGCGACGTCGATAAGGCGTAGCGGTAGTGATCGATAACGCACTAGTGACCGGAAGCTCGTTTCTCGTGCCTGGTTAGGGCCGGTCGGAATCGGCCCGAACCGTACGAGACAACAGGCTGGAAACAGTGACCAGTAACTAGGAGAGAGGTATAAATGGCAGAAGCAAAAGGCAAGAAAGCCAAAGAAGCTAAGGAAACTAAAAGCTCTAAGGAAACGAAAAAGCCAAAAAAGCCAAAAGAGCCAAAAGAGCCAAAAAAGACGCAAAAGAAAGCCGAAGCCGGGAAGGCAAAGGCCGGAAACGGCGGCATAAATCCCAGGCTTAAAGAGCGGTATTTTAAGGAAATCCTGCTTGCCATGTTAAAGGACCGTGGTTATAAAAATACCATGCAGGTCCCGAGGGTCGAGAAGATCGTTCTTAACATGGGCGTAGGAGAGGCTACTCAAAACGCAAAAGCCCTCGATGCAGCAGTTGAGGATTTACAGATCATAACCGGACAAAAGCCGATTATTCGCAGGGCGAAGAAGTCTATCGCGGGGTTCAAACTCCGTGAGAATATGCCGATAGGCACGAAAGTTACGCTGCGGGGAGCCAGAATGTACGAGTTTCTGGACAGGCTGCTGTCCACGGCCCTTCCAAGGATTAGGGACTTTAGGGGGCTGTCGCCGAAGTCGTTCGACGGCCGCGGCAACTACTCGTTTGGCGTAACCGAGCAGCTTATATTCCCTGAAATAGAGTACGACAAAGTCGACAAGATTCGTGGTATGGATATCACAATCGTAACAACAGCGAAAACAGACGAGGAAGGCCGCGATCTGCTCAAGCGGTTCGGCTTCCCGTTTAAAGAGAAATAGATATAAATGGAGGGTTCAATTGGCTAAGAAATCGATGATCGCAAAGCAACAGCGTAAACCCAAATACGCAACGCGTGCGTACCACCGCTGTTCCAGGTGCGGTAGGCCGCGGGGATACTTCCGCAAGTTCGGTCTATGTCGTATTTGTTTAAGGGAACTCGCACACCGGGGCGAAATACCGGGCGTAACAAAAGCTAGTTGGTAAAGAGTAGTAGGTAGTGTTTAGTTTAGAGCTGCCGGCGGAGCATCTTAGGTAATTGGCGGCTGCGTAAGAAGCGGCCGATACCCGGGGCGAGAGAGCCGGCGGTTTGATAAGGAGGAAGCATTATGACAATGACAGACCCTATTGCAGACATGCTGACCCGCGTCCGGAATGCAAACAGGGCCTCTCATGAGACGGTCGATGTCCCTGCTTCACGAATAAAAGAAGAGGTCGCAAGGGTACTGAAGAGTGAAGGTTATATAAGAGATTATCGGATAGTTCAGGAGAATGGTTTTAACGTAATCAGGATCAAGATGAACTACGGACCGGATCATGAGCGCTCAATTACCGGTATTAAAAGGATCAGTAAACCGGGTCTAAGGATTTACGCAAAGAAGGATGAGATTCCGCGTGTACTGGGCGGGCTCGGCATAGCGGTTGTATCGACCTCTAAGGGTCTTATGACGGGCAACGAAGCCAAAAAAGCCGGCCTTGGCGGAGAAGTTCTTGCATACGTATGGTAGTCAGAAACAAGAGACCAGAAACAAGAGATCAGATTACGAAGGTCTGGATTGAAAGTAAAAAATATTCTGATTTCTGAAGGCGCGTTAGCGTCGATCTGATTTCTGGTATCTGATTGGGGAGGTTAAAGTGTCAAGAATTGGTAAAATGCCGATCAATCTGCCTTCGGGTGTACAGGTTACCATAGAGCCGACAGAGGTTATCGTTAAAGGACCTAAAGGCCAGTTATCTGAGAAGATCCCGTACGGCATTAAGGTTACGCAAGAAGATAATCAAATAATGGTCCAAAGACTGTCAGACAGCAAGCTACACCGGTCCCTTCACGGGTTGGTAAGAACGCTTGTATCCAATATGGTAGTTGGGGTAAGCGACGGTTTTTCAAAGACCCTGGAGATCGTAGGTGTAGGGTACAGGGCCATGAAAAAGGGCAACGACCTCGAGCTTGCCATGGGCTTTTCGCATCCTGTCACGATTAAACAGCTGGGAGGCATCGAGTTTGAAGTCCCGGCGCCCAACAGGATAATCGTCAAAGGCGCCAACAAGCAGGTTGTCGGCGAGATTGCGGCCAACATCCGCAGCGTTCGCCCACCGGAACCCTACAAGGGCAAAGGGATCAAATACGAAGGCGAACATATCAGAAGAAAAGTCGGAAAGACCGCGAAGTAATAGGGTCCGGAGGCCAGGGTTTAGGGACCAGGGTTTAAACCCTATCGGGGTGGCAATAGCTGCTAGAAAGTTAATGAGAAGCGTCTTATAAGACGCAAGTCTTGGAGGAAGATAATGGGTAAAACAGCGGAAGAAAGGATAGCTCGATTAAGAAGACACCGCAGGGTGCGTAAAAAAGTATCCGGCACAGCCGGGAAACCCCGCCTGTCTGTTTTTCGAAGCACCAATCACATATATGCCCAGCTCATCGATGATGTTAAAGGTACAACGCTGGTCAGCGCATCGAGCCTTGACTCCGAAATCAAACCAAAAATCGGATCGGGCGGGAATATCGAGGCGGCCAAACAGGTCGGTGCTCTGGTAGCTAAAAGGGCGTTAGAGAAGAAGCTCGGTGAGGTAGTTTTTGACAGAGGCGGGTTTATATACCATGGCCGCGTCAAGGCGTTGGCAGAAGCGGCCCGTGAGGCGGGCTTGAAGTTTTAAATGGCATAAGGCTAGAAAATAAATGCTTTGTTTAGTACTTTATAGATTTGAGGAGTAAGGGGGAAACGTGTGAGCAAGAGAATAAATCCGGAAGAGCTAGAGCTTGAGGAAAAGGTAGTAAATATCAACAGGGTTTCAAAAGTAGTAAAAGGCGGACGCAGGTTTAGCTTGAGCGCGCTGGTCGTTGTCGGCGATCGTAACGGCCATGTCGGCATCGGCTTTGGTAAAGGCGCCGAGGTGCCGGTCGCAATTTCAAAAGGCGTCCAGGATGCCAAGAAAAACCTGTTTTACGTTCCGCTTGTTGGTTCGACCATTACATATGAGGTTATGGGCGAGTACGGCGCAGGACGCGTTATGCTAAAACCGGCTTCAGAAGGTACCGGCGTTATCGCGGGCGGTCCTGTTCGAGCGGTTCTAGAGCTTGCCGGAATACAGGATATCTTAACAAAGTCCCTGGGCAGCCAGAACCCGATCAATATGCTGCGGGCGACTGTTGCGGGTTTGAAATCACTTAAGACAGCGGAAGATGTTGCCCGCCTTCGCGGTAAAACTGTCGAACAGATAATGGGCAAGTAACAGGCTGGGAGGAAAACACGTTGGCTAAACTTAAGATAACCCAGGTCAGAAGCGGTATCGGTCGCATTGAGAAGCAAAAAAGGACCTTAAAAGCGCTCGGCCTTAAAAGAATACGAGACGTTGTTGAGCAAGAGGATAAGCCTGAGATCCGCGGTATGATTCAAAAGGTCATCCACCTTGTGGAAGTAGAAGAAATCGGTTAGGCTTGGATTTTAAGGAGGACGGAATTAATGCGGTTAAACGAGCTGTCACCCGCTCCGGGTGCTGTGAAGAAAAAGAAGAGGGTCGGTAGGGGACCTGGTTCCGGGCACGGCAAAACCGCTACGCGCGGAACAAAGGGTCAGAAGTCACGCTCCGGCGGAGGTAAAGGCCCGGGTTTTGAAGGCGGCCAGACCCCTATTTACAGGCGGCTGCCAAAATTGCCCGGCTTCAGGAACCCATTTAAAAAGGTATACGAGCTGGTTAATATCGACCAGTTAAACATATTCGATCAGGGCGCTGTTGTTGACCCGGTGGCGATGCAGCAGGCCGGTCTGATCAAAAAAGCTATGCTGCCGGTCAAGGTTCTTGGTCGCGGCGAGATTGAAAAAGGCTTGACCGTAAAGGCGCGGGAGTTTAGCGGCTCGGCGGTGAGGAAAATTGAGGCGGCAGGCGGAAAGGTTGAGAGTCTTAAATGATAGAAGCAATTGCAAATGCATTTAAAGTACCAGATCTGAAGCGTCGCATACTATTTACGCTGGCAATGATCGCCGTATATCGATTTGGTGCCCACGTGCCGGTTCCTGGTGTCGATGTAAAAGCACTTAAAACTCTTTTTGAACAAACACCGATTCTAGGCTTTGTAGACCTATTTGCCGGTGGCGCATTATCTAACTTTGCCGTGTTTGCGTTAGGAATTATGCCGTATATCACGGCTTCGATTATCTTACAGCTCTTGACCATTGTTATCCCGACCCTCGGGGCATGGGCAAAAGAGGGAGAAACCGGCCAGCGTAAAATTACGCAGTGGACGCGATATTTAACCTTGGCGTTAGGGCTTATCGAGTCGATCGGTTTGACGGCCTTCTTCCAGCGAGAGCTTATCAACCTCGGAGCAAACGTAAAGTTCACGTTCGGACTCGATGTGCTCATCGTTCTGACATTGGTTGCGGGTACGGCGCTTATCATGTGGCTGGGCGAACTTATCACCCAGCGAGGCATCGGCAACGGCATGTCGCTCTTGATCTTTGGAAGCATCATAGCGCGATTCCCGGAGGCCGTTCTTGCAACAGGAAGGACCGAGGGTATTCCTGTCTTAATCATCCTTATCCTAATTCTGGTAGCAATGATTGTTTCTATTGTCTTTGTTGAAAAAGCCCAGAGAAGAATACCCGTCCAATACGCAAAGCGCGTGGTTGGCCGTAAAGTCTATGGGGGCTCGAGCACATATATTCCGCTCAAGGTAAACTCGGCAGGGGTTATTCCGATCATCTTCGCGTCATCGGTATTGCTCTTCCCTGCGACGATGTTACAGTTCTTCCCGGGCGGAATTTCCAGGACGATAAACGCTCTGCTTGATCCCAGCGGCGCTCTTTATCTAACGCTCTATGGCTTGCTGGTCGTATTCTTTACATACTTTTATACGGCTATTATCTTTA
>PFFU01000079.1:0-448 GCA_002783345.1 Candidatus Aquicultor secundus | reverse complement strand
TTGATCCCAGCGGCGCTCTTTATCTAACGCTCTATGGCTTGCTGGTCGTATTCTTTACATACTTTTATACGGCTATTATCTTTAACCCGATCGATATATCGGATAACATGAAAAAATATGGCGGTTTTATTCCGGGTGTTCGCCCGGGTAAGCCGACGGCCGGTTACCTGGACAGGGTTCTGACCAGGATTACATTGCCCGGTGCTTTCTTCCTCGCGTCGATCGCCGTGATTCCCGCCATTCTTGGTAGCATAATCGGAATACCGTTCTTCCAGGGCGGAAACTTCGGAGGAACATCGCTCCTGATTATGGTCGGTGTAGCGCTTGAGACGATGAGACAAATCGAGTCGCAACTCCTCATGAGACACTATGAGGGATTTTTGAAATAAAAGCTGCCAAAGAGAAAGGAGTAGGAATGAACGTAATTTTGTTAGGGCCTCCCGGTGCG
>PFFU01000185.1:2561-5097 GCA_002783345.1 Candidatus Aquicultor secundus | reverse complement strand
AAAGCTGCCAAAGAGAAAGGAGTAGGAATGAACGTAATTTTGTTAGGGCCTCCCGGTGCGGGGAAAGGTACGCAGGCAGAAAGAATCGTAAAGGGGTACGGACTCATCCATATCTCAACGGGGGATATGTTAAGAGCGGCTGTGAAGAACGGCACGGAGATGGGTCTTAAGGCTCAGGAGTACATGACGGCAGGCGCGCTTGTACCGGATGAGGTTGTAATCGGAATCGTGCGCGACCGCATCGCCGAGAAGGACGTCGAGGAGAAGGGCTTCCTTTTGGATGGTTTCCCGCGGACCGTTGGCCAGGCTGATGCACTAGATAAAGTGCTTAGTTCATTGGGCAAGAACCTTGATGCGGTTGTTAATATTATTGTTCCCGATGAGGAGCTTCTTGACAGGTTGACCGGCAGGCGTATCTGCAAGTCTTGCCAGAAACCATATCACATGGTGTTTAGCCCACCGCAGAAAGAGGGCGTATGCGATACCTGTGGCGGCGAGCTGTATCAAAGGGCGGACGATACCATCGAGACCGTAAAGAACCGCCTCGATGTCTATCACAGCCAGACATCACCGCTGATCGAGTATTACACCAAAAAAGGCGTTCTGTTTGATATCGACGGGACCAAAGGCATGGAAGATGTATTCGGCGATATCAGCAACGCCCTTAAGGCGAAAGTATAAGATGACTCTTTCCTTTGAGGCGAGGGTATGATTATTCGCAAAAGTAAGAGTGAAATAGCTGCTATGCGCCATGCCGGGCGCATAGTGGCTCAAACTCTTAAGCTCATTGAAAACGAGATACGGCCCGGCATAACGACGGCCGAGCTGGATGCGATAGCGGAAAAATTTATCCGCAAATCGGGGGCCAGGCCGGCGTTTAAAGGGTATAGGGGATATCCGGCCACTATCTGCGCTTCACCGAACGAGGTAGTCGTCCACGGAATTCCGGGTTCGAGAGAACTTGTCGAGGGGGACATTATCAGCATCGACGTCGGGGCTGAGCTTGACGGCTTTTACGGCGATGCCGCGGCGACGTTTCCGGTTGGCAAAATCTCTGAGGAAGCCCAGCGCCTGATCGACGTGACAAAGGTGTCCCTGCTTAAGGGGATAGAGCAATGTGTTGAGGATAATTATCTCTATGACATATCCTATGCGGTTCAATCCACGGTTGAGGCGGCCGGTTATTCTGTGGTCAAGGAGTTCGTCGGACACGGCATAGGGCGGGCGATGCATGAAGACCCGCAAATCCCAAACTTCGGTCTTCCGAGAAGGGGACCGAAGATCAAGCTCGGTATGGTCTTTGCGATAGAGCCGATGGTCAACATCGGCGGGTTCAAGGTCGATATCCTTGCGGACAACTGGACCGTCGTTACCGAGGACAGAAGTCTCTCGGCGCATTTCGAGCACACGGTGGCGGTTACCAAACAAGGGCCCGACGTATTGACGGTTTTATAGACGCTCGACATAAATTTTGTTATAATATGGTTTTGTGCAGAAAAGCGCGCTGAAAAGCAAAAAGCAGAGCCATTTAGATTATTAAGACAACGTGGGCGTACCCAAGTGGAGGATATAGGTGCCTAAAAAAGAAGAAGCCATAGAAGTTGAAGGTACGGTAGTAGAGCCTTTGCCAAACGCCATGTTCAGGGTTGAGCTGGACAACGGGCATAAGGTTTTAGCCCATATTTCGGGCAAGATGCGCATGCATTACATCCGCATTCTGCCGGGTGACCGGGTTGTCGTGGAGCTGTCGCCTTACGATCTGACCAGGGGCCGCATCGTATATAGATTCAAGTAAATTTCGTAATTCGAATTTCGAATTAAGAAGAATTACGAATTAAGAAGAATTTCGAATTACGAATTAAGAATTAAGAAAAAGCGTATATTCCTTGGGAAATACGAGAGGTTGTGGAGGGACAATGAAGGTTAGACCATCGGTAAAGCGAATTTGTGAAAAATGCAAAATCGTCAAGAGGCACGGAAAAGTCCTCGTTATCTGCGAGAACCCGCGCCACAAGCAGCGCCAGGGCTAATACTCTGGATTCTTGGCGTAAATGATGCTTTGCGCTGGAAGGCAAGGCTTGAATATATATTTGGTTAGTTTAGGAGGAAGAGAATTTGGCACGTATATCCGGAGTTGACCTACCCAGGGAGAAAAGGGTAGAGATCGGTTTAACCTATATCTACGGTATAGGTCTTTCGAAGTCACAGGAAATACTTGGTGGCACAGGAGTTAATCCCGACACGCGGGTTCGCAACCTTACCGAGGAAGAAGTCATCAAGCTCAGGGACTACATCGACAAAAACCTTAAGGTTGAAGGCGATCTGCGCAGAGAGGTGTCTCAGAACATCAAACGTCTCATGGAGATAGGATGTTATCGCGGCTTAAGACACCGCAGAGGACTGCCAGTACGCGGTCAGCGCACTCATACCAACGCCCGCACGAGGAAAGGCCCGCGCAGAGCCGTTGGTGCAAAACGTAAGAAGTAAAAGAGATTTAAAAGAGATTTAAAAGATAAAAAAGATAAAAAAGAGCATA
>PFFU01000185.1:0-2498 GCA_002783345.1 Candidatus Aquicultor secundus | reverse complement strand
TTGGCTAAGAAGAAAGCTACAGGCAGAGTCAAACGTAGGGAACGCAAAAACGTCGTTCATGGCGCTGCCCATATAAAAAGCACATTTAATAACACGATCGTCACGATCACCGATCAGCAGGGAAACACGATAGCGTGGGAAAGCGCTGGGACATCAGGCTTTAAAGGATCTCGCAAGAGCACTCCATTTGCGGCCCAGGTTGCGGCGGAATCATGCGCCAAGAAAGCCCAGGAGCATGGAATGAAAAGGGTGGACGTTTACGTTAAAGGTCCGGGGGCGGGGCGTGAGACGGCGATCAGGACACTGCAGGCGAATGGCCTGGAAGTCGCCGGTATCACCGATGTTACTCCGGTACCGCACAACGGGTGCCGTCCACGGAAAAGGAGACGAGTGTAAGCTATGGCGAGATATACGGGACCTGTATGTAAGTTATGCAGGAGAGAAACGCAAAAATTGTTCTTAAAAGGCGATAAGTGCATGACAGATAAGTGCCCGGTCGAGAGACGACCATACCCACCGGGCGAGCACGGTCGCGGACGCCGCAAAGAGTCCGAGTACTATATACAGTTGCGCGAGAAGCAAAAAGCTAAGCGTATTTATGGTGTACTTGAGAAGCAGTTCAGGAACTATTATGAACTGGCTACCAAGAAGAAAGGCGTGACGGGCGAGAACCTGCTTCAGATTCTTGAAAGCCGTCTCGACAATACCATCTATCGCATCGGCCTTGCGCCATCACGCACCGAGGCGCGACAGGAAGTGCGCCACGGGCATGTTACGGTTAACGGAAGAAAAGTGGATATCCCGTCATTCCGCGTAAAACCGGGTGACGTTATCACCGCAGTCGAGGGCATAGCCCGGATTAAGGAAGCGGCTGAATCAGCCAATAAAGCCGCGATCCCGTCCTGGCTCGAAGTCGATCTCGCCAACCTGAGCGCAAAAGTTACAGGCGTTCCGTCGCGCGAAGACATCGATGTGCCGGTTCAGGAAAAAATGATCGTCGAGCTATATTCTAAGTAATGGTTGCTAAGGAGGAATTTATTAATGTTAGATATCCGTAAGCCGGGTATCTCCGTTGAGGAGCTGAAAGATAATACGGCTCAGTTTAAGGTTGAGCCGCTGGAGAGAGGCTTCGGTTACACTTTAGGAAACTCCCTGAGGAGGGTGCTTCTATCGTCTTTACCGGGTGCAGCCATCACGTCGGTGAAGATCGAACGTGTAGCTCATGAATTCGACACGATCCCGGGTGTTAAGGAAGATGTCATCGATATAATCCTTAACCTGAAGGACCTCGTATTAAGGCTATATGGCGATGAGCCGGCAACCATGAGAATTAATGTCAAAGGGCCAAAAGAGGTTACGGCGGCGGACATCGAGTATCCGGCCGAGGTGGAGATTATAAGTCCCGAGCTACATATTGCCACGCTCAACGCGGAGGGCAAGCTTGAGATGGAGATGACGGTTGAGTCGGGTCGCGGTTATGTTTCCGCAGACCGTAACAAGCGGCCTTCCGATACCATCGGAGTTATACCGGTAGATTCTATTTTCAGCCCGATTAGAAGCGTAACCTACGCCGTAGAGAATGCGCGCGTTGGGCAGAGAACCGACTTTGATAGACTGGTTCTTGAGGTCAGGACGAACGGTAGCATTACGCCGTTTGAGGCCGTAAGCATAGGCGCGAAGATCGTCAACGATCATATGGGCCTATTTATGGAGCAGGCAAGTGAGTTTGCCGCCACGCCGGTGTTTGTTGCCGACGTAAACGACCGCGGCAAAGCCCTTGATTCCCCGATTGAAGACCTCGAGCTTTCGGTTCGTTCCTATAACTGCCTGAAGCGAGAGGGAGTCAATACTGTTCAGCAACTGGTTGAGCAGAGCGAAGGCGATCTTATGAAGATAAGAAACTTCGGCGCTAAGTCAATTGAAGAGGTCAAAGACAAGCTCGCACAGCTTGGTCTTTCACTTAAACAAAGTTAGTAGGAGACTGGAATGAGGCACGCAAAAAGAGGTAGAAAAATTGGCACGAGTGCCACCCATAGGAAAGCGATCCTGGAAGGACTAGCCCGCCAGGTAATCGTGCACGAGCGGGTTAAAACCACGGAGGCAAAAGCCAAAGAGCTAAGGCCGTATGTCGAGAAAGTCATCACCCTCGGCAAGAAGGGCGATCTGCATGCAAGAAGGCAGGCCCTGGCAGTGCTCGGCGATCGCGAGATCGTCCACAAGCTCTTTGCCGAAATCGGTCCCCGTTACGCAGAGCGCGACGGCGGCTACACCAGAATCCTTAAACTCGGCCCCCGTCAAGGCGACGCCGCACCTATGGCCATGATCGAGCTGGTTCAGTAACACGCCAGGCAGGCACCGCTAAACACAAATTCAATATGCTATTGTAAAAGGCAAAAGCCTCGTTAAGGCTTTTGCCTTTGTTGCATTAGTATCAATAAACCCGAATCTCTATATACTAACACTTGACTATTCAAGAATTCACCGGTGTATACGATATA
>PFFU01000067.1:1119-3639 GCA_002783345.1 Candidatus Aquicultor secundus | reverse complement strand
TCTTAGCACAGTGAATCAAAGCTTAGACATACTCAGTGACAGAAGTACGTGAGTGCCCGCTAGATTCTTCACTTCGTTCAGAATGACAGGCAACAGCAGTCTGTGAGTGTTCTCTAGATTCTTCACAACGTTTCAGGATGACAATTGCTAGCGCTCAGAATGACATAGGGCCGGTAGTTCGTTATTTTAAGATTTATTGCAGGAGGAAGCATACATGTGTTTGGCTGTGCCGGCGAAGATCGTTGAGATAGACGAAGCGACGTTCTCTGCGAGCATCGATGTTATGGGCAATATCAGGAAAATCAGCGTAATGCTCACCCCGGAGGCCAAGCTTGGCAGCTGGGTGCTGGTGCATGCGGGGCAGGCGATTAATGTCGTCTCGGACGAAGAAGCCCGGGCATCACTCGAGATATGGGAGGAATTGCTGCGTGACGAGCAACAGTTTTAACGCCGCTGCGGGCATTATCGATGAGAAAAAGTATTTTCACCTGCTGGTCGAGAAGCTGCGGCAGATTGTCGTGCGACCCGTGAAGTTGATGGAGGTCTGCGGCACGCACACTATGGCGATCGGAAAGGCCGGTATGCGCGGGGTGCTTCCCCCCGAAGTGGAGCTTATCTCGGGACCCGGATGCCCCGTATGCGTTACCGCCGATTCGGACATCGACGCCTTCATGCGTCTTGCTAAAGACGAGCGGGTTATTCTGGCGACCTACGGCGATATGGTCCGGGTGCCGGGTACCGAAGGAAGCCTTGCCGAGCTGAAAGCCCAAGGTGCCGACGTGCGTGTGGTTTACTCCGCGCTTGAGGCGCTGGATTTTGCCCGCACAGAAGGCGATAAGGAAGTCGTTTTCTTAGGAATCGGGTTCGAGACGACCGCACCCGCCACGGCGCACGCCATAAAGACGGCAAAGGCCGAGAACCTATCCAACTTCAGCATTTATAATCTGCATAAAACCGTCCCCGAAGCGTTACGCGTGCTTCTTGAGGATGAGACGACTACGATCGACGGCTTTATCTTACCGGGTCATGTGAGCGTCATTATCGGCGAGACCCCATATGCGTTTATTGCTGAAGAATACGGCATCGCCGGGGCCATCGCCGGCTTTGAGCCGCCGGAGATCATGGCCGCGATCGTGAAGCTGGTCAAGGATATCAACGCGGAAACGCCGGTGATTTCAAATCTCTACCGCAAGGCGGTGCGCCCGGAAGGAAATGTTGTTGCGCAGAACCTGCTGCGAGAGATCTTTACGCCGGCCGATGCCGACTGGCGCGGCCTGGGCGTTATCCCTGGAAGCGGCCTTGCGCTAAGCAAAAATTACGAGCAGTTCGATGCAGCTCAAAAGCTTGGCATCGAGAAAATACAAGTTAAACTACATCCGGGATGCCGCTGCGGAGAAATCCTAAAGGGGATTATCAAACCGCGGCAATGCCCGCTTTTCGCTAAGCGTTGTACGCCGGAGAATCCGGTCGGCCCGTGCATGGTATCGTCTGAGGGAACATGCGCCGCATATTTTCTCTATCACGGGGGCGATGGGCATGTCGGATAAAATTCGCATGGCGCATGGGGGGGGCGGTGAGATGACGGCGCGCCTGATTGAGCAGGTCTTTTACGAAGCTCTCGGGGGCGATTCTAAAGAGGCCAACGACTCGGCCGTGCTCGAGCTTCCCGGCGGAAAAACCGCGTTTACCACCGACTCGTTTGTTATAAGCCCCTTGTTTTTTCCCGGCGGGGATATCGGCAAATTAGCATTTTGCGGGACCGTGAACGACCTGGCGGCTGCGGGCGCACAGCCCGTTGCGATATCCGCATCGTTCATCATCGAGGAGGGGATGGATATCGCCGACCTGAAACGAATCGCTACTTCTCTTGGCGATGTATCCCGTGAAACCGGAATTCCGGTTGTAGCCGGCGATACCAAAGTCGTCGACAAGGGGAGCGCCGACAAGGTCTTTATCACGACCGCCGGTATCGGCATCATTCCCGAGGGAATCGACTATCATCCGCGAAACATCCGGCCGGGTGACAAGATAATCGTCAGCGGTACTATCGGTGACCACGGCTATTGTATTACTGCGTTACGCGAGGGCATCGCGATTCAAAGTTCCGTTACGAGCGATTGCCGGCCGCTCCACGAGCTGGTGGCGCTCCTGTGCCCCCTTGCAGGGGACGTGCACACCGTTCGAGATGCGACGCGCGGGGGCGTCGGCACGGTGCTTAACGAGTGGGCGCGCCAAAGCGGCAACGGTATCCTCATCCGTGAAACCATGCTGCCGGTAAAAGATGAGGTAAAGGGCGGCTGCGCTCTGCTGGGCTTTGAGCCCATTTACCTCGCTAACGAAGGAAAGATGTTGTTCATAGTGTCTTATAACAAAGCCGAGGAGGCGCTTGCGTTGCTACAATCCCATTCCGCCGGGGTTGATGCTGCGGTTATCGGCGAAGTTACGGCCGGCAAACCGCAGGTAATCATGGAAACCGAGTGGGGCACCAGGCGGGTTGTTCCCGTTCCCCGGGGAGAGATC
>PFFU01000067.1:0-1106 GCA_002783345.1 Candidatus Aquicultor secundus | reverse complement strand
GGGGGACGGCAAGGGGGACGTTGTTTCCTCTGGGTCCTAAACTAAACGTAAATACAATCGGCTCTATCTTAGATGCTATTTATTCATATGGACAATTGTGCTAATATGCATAAAAAGCAAACGCTTAGGCAAAAAGGATACTTAGACTCATGCCAAGAGGCCCAAGGCTTGATATCCCTGGCGTGCTATACCACATAATCGGCCGGGGGATAGAGCGATGCGAGACATTTAAAGACGATAACGACAAAGATGCTTTCTTGTCCCGCTTAGGGGACATCCTACAAGAGACCTCGACTTTTATCTATGCATTTGCGCTAATTCCAAATCACTTCCATCTTCTGCTGCTACGGGGAGGTGTTCCAGTATCCAAAGTAATGCAAAGGCTTCTAACCGGCTATGCTATCTACTTCAATCGCCGACATCAAAGGGTGGGGCACCTGTTTCAAAACAGGTATAAGGCAATTATCTGCGAGCAGGATACCTACCTCTTGGAGCTTATAAGATATATCCACCTAAATCCGATAAGAGCGGGCCTGGTGGAGTCCATGTCAACTCTTATGCGCGACCCCCATTCAGGACATGCTTATCTAATAGGGAATAAAAAGGCCGTCTGGTATAATCCAGATATCGTCCTGTCTCATTTTGGAGCTACTGAGAAAGAAGCAAAGAGAAAGTACCTGGAATTCATGTCAGATGGAGTTTCAAGGGGAAGAAGGGCAGATCTTACCGGCGGTGGGCTGAAAAGGTCTTTAGGATATCCAAAAGAATATCCGAAAGAAAGATTTACCTATGATGAGAGGATATTAGGGGGAAGCGGTTTTGTTGAGGCAATACTCGGGGCTTATGAAGAAGTATCCAGAGGCAAGGTTGATTTCAACGCTTTGCTGCTGTCTACTTGCAGTCGCTTTGGCGTAACCGAAGATGAACTAAGGGGTGGTGCCAGGGTTAAGAAAGTAGCAGATGCAAGGGCGTATCTTGCCTACAAAGCCTCAAGAGAAGCCGGCATGGCCGGAAGTGAGATTGCGAGGTGGCTTGGTGCCACAAGATCAGCCGTATCGAAGATGATACGGAGGGGTGAAAGGCTAAGAGAAAGCATTCAAGAAGAG
>PFFU01000205.1 GCA_002783345.1 Candidatus Aquicultor secundus | reverse complement strand
CTTTGAGCGCAGGCGGCGTATGTGCACATCAACCGTGCGCGCGCCCTCAATGTAATCGTAGCCCCAGACGCTTTTTAAAAGTTGGCTTCGCGTAAACACGCGCCCCGGGGCTAAAGCCATATGCTTTAGCAGCTCGTATTCCTTATATGTGAGGTCGAGCTTGTTATTGTCCACCGAAACCTCGTAGTTCGTGTAATTGATCTTAAATCCGCCCCACTCGAATATTTCGTCCTGCTCGGCCCGCTCGCTTTTATATGCCGCCAAAGACAAGCGAAAGTAAAGCTCCTTTTCTGAGTAGGGATAAAAGAGAACGTCGGTGAACTCGGTAAAAATCTCAACGGGCAAATTTGGCTTCCCCTCGATGATGGCGAGCACCGGCGCATCGTCCTTGAGGTCTTCAATACGCTCGACCACGCGCTGAGAATCGCGGCAGTCGAGGAGTACCACGTCCACCTGCCCGCCGTTGTCGTGCCCATTAGCAACCGAGACGAACCCGGACTGCTCAAGGTCTTGCTTGAGTTGCAAGGCGAGAGCGGGGTCCGAAGTTATAATACCCGCCTTAATCAGAACTACCCCTTTCAAGAAAACATGCTTAAAGATACGGTAGCCTTGGATTATTACGGACAGGTTTCAAGAATATGAAGTTTATATTAATTCGGTATCCGCCCGGCTTTCAAGCGGGACGCGGTACTTTGCAGCCTGCGCTTTTGCCGCGTCCCAGCGCTCGAGAAGATACGGCTTTAAGCGCTCAAACGTCTCAGCAATCCCTTCGACCTCGTCTTCGGCCTGCAGGTTATTCATGACCTCGGTCTCGATAACAAACGAGCCGGTGCGCCCGAAGTAAAGGGGCATCAGCGCATCGACGATATCACGCCGGTCGATCCCGCTCCAGTTGTAGGCGACCGCAAAGTCGTAAACCGCCTTCACCCACAGCTCATCCGGGAAATTAAAAATATCGGTCGGTGGAAGGGTGAGCGCCTTGACCTCGTTAAATGTGCCGGCGGGAAGTATTCTCTCAAGAAGGGATTCGTTCTTGGCAAACCCGTTCATAAAATTCTCGATGAGCCGGTGCAAATCGATGGCAAATTGTTCCGGTTCGGCTCTCTTAAGCGTACCGAAGATATCGGTTGGGAAACTGCCGTGGACGACCTTCCACTTGGTCTCGTATTTACCCATCAGCTCAAATATGGTCCCGACGACCTGGCGAAACATCGGTCCAAGGTCGGCGCCGGGGTCTTTTGGGTCGTGCAGCTTAACGCCCATCGTCGACTGGCAGACCCTGAAGCCCTCGTTGATCGCGGTGGTGGTCATCCAGATGTCGATGCCGAAGCGGTGGATGTTGTCATCGCTTAAGATATTCTCCCGGCTGAATACTTTTGAGAGCGCCCAGCAGACCCCGAAATCACCGCCTATCGGCTGGCGCGACCGCTGCCCGTAAAGCGCCCTTGTCAGCGGGTATGCTATCGAGTTCGTGATCGTACCGTCATATTTATATCTGAGGTAATGCGGTGTAACAAAACCGTAGTTATACCGGTAGATCGGCTCGCCCAAGAGTTTTATCCACTCAGGGGTGATGCTGCGCAGGTCCGAATCGACGACGATGCAGACCTTGGTCCGCAGGCGATCGGCGATCTCAAAGATGGTTTGAAACGCGCTCCCCTTGCCTGCGGGCCCAAGATAGGTGGTAACTATCTTCTCGACCTGGGGCGGAACCGGCGTTTCAAGTACGACATCGCGGGTGCTATCGTCGGAGCCGCCATCGGCATTGACCATAACCGGTTTGAGTTCCGGGAAGAATTGCACCATTCCGAGTGCGGCCGCCCGCACCACGTGCGAGATGGTCCCGGCGTTTCTAAAGCTCGGGATGCCGACTATGATATCCGCTTGCCCCAGGCGCTCAATCTGTGCAAGCACCTCCGGCTGAAGCACTGTTTTCTCACTAACTTTCTCGTTCATTGGTTCACCCGACCGATTTTAGTTCTTCATTACGAAAAGTACCACGTTCACGGCCCATCAACAACCGGTGGGCGACAAAGAACGCCTGAGCTTTAAAAATATACCAATTGGTACTAAAATTAATAGAGACACTAATTGAAGAGTTAACAAAAGAGTTAATTGAACATTTAGCGGAACATCTAATAGATCATCTAGAAGAACTAATAGTGCTGGATTATTTTAAACAACCGTGCGGTGCATGGGAGGGGATGCCGTGGGTCTTGGTATGCTGGATAGATTAAACGTAATCGACTACGTCGAGCCGTGGCATGCCGAACTCATTAACCTGATGGCGCCGGAGACCAGGGTTATCTACAGTGACGTCGACGGCACGCTTCTCGGACCTGGCGGTTGCCTTTTTCTTGATTCAAACCACGGCTTTACCAGCTCGCCGGCGCAGGCGATAGTCTCCTGCCATCTTCATAAAATCGATGTGGTCCTCGTCTCGGGGCGCAATCGAGCGCAGCTCCACTCGGATGTGCGAATTCTCGGTTTTAAGAACTGGATTTCCGAGCTTGGCTGCCAGATCGCCTACAACCTGGGCGAGGTGTTGGTATCAAATATTG
>PFFU01000053.1 GCA_002783345.1 Candidatus Aquicultor secundus | reverse complement strand
TCTATCTCGTACATGTTTTGAGTCAGCTCAGCAGATCGTTTCGGGCTGAAGCCAACTTTATGTTTGAAAAGCAGCCGCTCTAATTCTTTGTAAATCGTATAAGCGACAAAGCAGATTGAGATGTGGGCTTCAATGCGCTGTCTTAGGTAATGCTGGATAGGACGTATCTTGAGATCGGTTTTTGATATCCTAAACGCTCTTTCTATCTGCCAGAGATGACGATAGTTTTCTACGATCTTGTTAGGCTTAAGTTTCGTGTTGGTAATATAGCCTTTTAAACCATCCCAGCATTCGTCTTCTTTTATTTTGTCCTCATCTATTTCAACGGTCATACTTCCTTTTAACGTCAAGAACTTGTTGTAGCCCCGGTTGTTGATGCTTGTCTTTGTTAATCTGCCTGACTTGACGCGCACTTTAAGTTTCTTTAAGCCCCGCTCTCTGTTGAACGCATCTTTTCTTTGGCGCTTATCAGAATAAGTGACGATAAGCCGGGTGCCGTCGGGTTTTTTAATCACTACACCCTGGCCGTCTTTTATATCTTTTGTTTGCTTAAGTATCTCATCTTTAATCTCCAACGATTCGTTTTTTATCCTAGCGCCGATGATGAACTCATAGTCTTGGGCGGAGAGGTTTTCAAGGTTCTTCTTGGAAAGCAGGGCGGCATCAGCGATTACTATTGGCTTATTTAGATCATACTTTGCTTGGACGGCTTGAAGCACAGGCAAAAGGGTGCGTCCCTCGAAGGTATTGCCTTCAAAAATGTCGTAGCCGATAGGGTAGCCGTTTTCTCCTACCAGAAGACCCAGCATAATCTGTGGGTTTTGAAACTTACCATCCTTTGAAAAGCCGATCTTTCTTAAATCATCCTCGTCCTCTGTTTCAAAGTAGAGCGTGGTCATGTCGTAAAATACTACCGAGATATGCTTTAGCTGTCCCTTGGTATACTCAAACGCTATTTGCTCTACCATTTCTTTGTGAGTGCTCGCCAGTTTATCTAAAAACCGATAGATCGAGTCTACGCTTATCTTTATCCCGCGGTAGCGATACAGATAATCAACCGTTTTAAGCTTACTCGTTGGATACACAAGCCTGGCGATTGTGATATGGCGGAATAGTTCATCGTCTACTTTATTAAAACCGGTCCGGTTAAATAGCGCTCCAAATATTAACTCAGGGCCGATGGTGCGCACCTGTAGGTTAGACATGTTCTCGACAAAACTTTTAATGCTTTGGTCTACTTCTGAAAGGGTTGAAAACAGTGGGAGCTGGCCAGCGGGATAATGGATATAATTATTTGCCTCTATTGCAAATCGCTCTATTTCTTCGGGATTGCTTGAACAGCCGATTGTTTTTATTATCCGATATCTGCCGCTGTCTTTAGAGATGATCTGCACGCTGACCGTTCCGCTTCTATTGCGGTTTTTTCGCACGAACATATCACAATAATACCTTGCAGCACCCAAATTTCAAGGTAGTATGCCATCTATGCAGCACTTATTGTTTGAAAAAAAGAGGGGTGCGGAAGTCAGGAAAAAGATGGGTCTTCACAGGGGACTGCAAAAGCAGTCCCCGTATTTGTTAGCATGTGCGACAGATTCTAACCTTTGATTTACAAGAGAAATCTTGAGGTCGTTTAGCATGTAACTCCGCAAGAACAGACATATGAAATCGGCCACAGCTGTTTCACACTGGGCGCACGGCATGCTCTCGATTTCCCACATAAACTGTGCCGGCATATCATTGCAGCTCAGCGACATACTTCGAGGGTTTTACAACGGAGCAAGACTTGAACAGCAGTGCCCATCACAAACGGAACGCTAGACACACGCTAGCCACAAAAGTATCTATTCACCATTATCCAACATGGACGTCACACTGCTGTCGCTCTTTATAATAAAACCATTTTATGTTACTATATTATCGCAGCTCAGGATAGGTATTTAGCTAACCTCCTTAACACATCCGAGTTCAAATAGCGTCCTGTGAGGGCGACCAGAGAATGACCTCAAGAAAATGTCTTGGCAAAGGCATTTTCTGCTATTAGGAGTAATTACCCCCGAAAGGATCTGAACTCTCTTGTTAAATTTCCTGTTTGGCTATTGATGCAATATGCAACCACTGGGCAATTAGAAAAGAGAGAAAGATCTACATATTTGGCACGGGCACCGATTTTAAGAAATTGAAATACCCATCTCTTTGGTACGATATCGTACACGTTTGCAGGGTTTTAAGCCATTATGATTATGCAAAGAGATCGGAAGTATTGCTTCACCATCGCTTACGCTGGCAATATGGCAGATTTTTAGTAGAATAGCAGATTAATTCATAAAAGGCTTTAGCGGATATCCACTTGTACTAGAAAACCGGGAAGCCATAGGTTTCTTTATCCGCTTAATTGCGATTGAATTCAGTGCATTCTGGGAGCTAGGCTACTTTGCCACTCAACCTATCCGCGATAAAGCCGGCCATTTCTTTATCTGTCTTTGTGAAATGATCAGTTAACCAAGGGACTATTAAATCCTGAATGCTT
>PFFU01000073.1 GCA_002783345.1 Candidatus Aquicultor secundus | reverse complement strand
TGCGTATCCATCAACTATCGACGGGGTGGCACAAGACCTTGTGGGGGGTTATATCAAGGCCATGCCGGTTTGCCCGACTGATAATTCGAGCTATACTGTCCCCAGTGGCGGCGGCTCGGTACCTCCAGTGATAGAATGTATTCATAAGGCTGCCTTAGGTCATAGTTATTAGTAGAATATAGCCGGGAGGCTATTGCAAAAGAGCGGCAAGAGATTGCCGCTCTTTTGCTATTTAGGCTTATGCCGATATTGGGTACATATCAATTGATCCAGGAGATGCACTTGTTATATAAAACCAACGCGGTAGCTACAGGAGTTAATCCTCCCGCGAACGCTGAAAAAGTGGAAACAATCATCAGGGCTTTGCTATATGGCTTGGTTGTCTTTGCTCCGTTGGCCATTTATCCCACTGTGCTCAACCAGGCATTATCGTTAAAATACCTCCTATTTAAAGAAATTTCAGTTGTCGTGATATTCCTGTATTTAGCGAAGGGTTTAATATACGGAACGAAGATACGAATTTCAGGCCTCGAATTATCTCTTGCGATATTTCTCTTTCTTCTGGTTATTTCAACCGCATTATCACTTAATTTGCATATGAGTATTGAAGGCAATTACTTACGATACGATGGTCTAATAAGCTTCTTGAGCTGTATTGCTCTATTTTTTGTTGCAGTCCAATCCTTCAAGAATAAGGCTACGGTTGAAACTGTAGTTAGGTTTGGGGTTGTATCGGCGGTTCTCGTTTCGACCTACGGCATAGCGCAAAGCCAGGGTCTTGATCCGTTCCCCTGGGCGTACCGCATGTTTGAAGGTACGCGGAGTTCTTCAACATTCGGAAACCCCATCATACTTGGCGGCTACCTATCCCTCATGTTGCCACTTGCTGTGACTTTGGCACTACAGAGCAAGACCTCATTTCAAAGAACACTCAATATACTTGCCACGGTATTAATCGCAGTGTGCTTGATTACTACGATGAGCAGGGCTGCGTGGGTTGCGGGATTATTCGGTCTTGCAATCTTAGGTGTCGGCTACGCGCAGAAAAAAGGTTTTACTGCAAGGATAGTAGCCATACCGGCTGCAATCGCCGCTATGGTAGTATTTCTCGCTTCATTAGCGGTAGGGCTACCTATGATGGCCGGGAAGATTTCTTCAGCATTCGGCTTTAACGGAAGCATCGACAGCAGATTTCTGATGTGGGAAAGTGCATTCAAGATGGTACCCGAGAGACCGCTATTCGGTTTTGGCCCGGACACCTTAGGGCTAATATTTTCAAGGTATGAGGTTCCCGGTCTTATAAAATACGATCCTTCAGGTACCTTTGACAACGTTCATAACGCGTTTCTCCAATTGGCCGTAACCACCGGTATCCCCGCGATGGCCACATTTGTCTTCATTCTTGCCTTCGTCTGCTTTAAGACATACAAAAATATACGAGAGAATAGAGATACGTCGCTGGTTACGGTTGGTTTGCTTAGCGGGATAGTAGCGTTCACAATACAAAGCCTCACTGGCGTAACGGGCATCGTTACGTCGGGATTTATGTGGCTATACATGGGTGTTTTGGCTTCGAGCTGGTCACAGCCGGGGATTGAAATCAAGCCAGTACGCAGCGCCAACAGATATATTATCATTGCAACCGCTACTATAGTTTGCCTTTTTGCTAGCATATTCGTTACTAAACCGTTTATAAGTGAGAGCGCGCTTGCCCAGGCTAGATTGGCAACACAAGAAGGCGATGTGATATTAGCAGAAGCTAACTATAAAACGGCCATATCTTATGATCCTAATGATGATAAAGCATACAGTGAGCTTGGCATCATGCTAGTCGATTCGGGGCAATCCTCGCATAATATTTCGCAATGGTCGCGAGGCGTTAAGCTCCTCGGAGAATCAGTCAGGTTATCCCCGTATAACAGGGAAAACAATATCCTGCTTGGGCTTGGTTATCTTTATGGTGGCAGGGCGTTTAATGGTAAGTATTTCAACGCGGCTGTTAAGCCGCTTGCGGAAGCAGTAAGGCTTGATCCACGCAATTATAGAGCCGTTGATTTTCTTGGTATGGCATATCTTGAGACCGGTCGTATGGAAAAAGCATATGCTAATATAGCCAAAGCTCTTAATATCAATTCAAATGATGCTCAAACACATTATCATATGGGTCGATATTATGAAAAGGCCAAGCGGCAGGAGAAAGCACTAAACGAGTACGCGACCGCCCTTAAACTTGATCCGAATTATAAAAATGCAAAAACTGCATATGAAAGGTTG
>PFFU01000009.1 GCA_002783345.1 Candidatus Aquicultor secundus | reverse complement strand
GGTGTGTGCGTCGAGTTTGCCGACTTGTTCGTGGCGCTTTGCAGGGCGAACGGGGTACCGGCGCGCTGTATCGGCGGCATAACGACCGAGCGCACGGCCGCGACGAAAGGTCATGCTTGGGTGGAGGCGTATACGAAGAAATACGGTTGGATTCCGTTCGACCCGACATGGGGCCAATCAAAGGGTGCAACGTTTTACAAGCTCAGGCCTTCGTACATCTATTTGAGCGATGTGAGAAACGATGATATGCTTAACAACGCCGATATCTTCGGCTACAGCTATTATGGAGTGCCGGTTGATATCGACTACAGCGCGTCCATCAGCTCATATAGGGCGGATTACCTTAATTCAATGTTGGCAAGCATTAACAAATACAAACCCGAGCTAAGCCAGATGAAGAGCCAGTTGGATGCTTTTTACGCCGCTACCGAGGCGGACAGGGCTCAGATAAACCAGACCAAGAGCTCGATCAAACAAGTAAAGAGCCAGATTGAAGCAGCCAAAGACACCGATATTGCGACATATGACAGCCTTGTTACAAAGCACAACAACCTGGTTGCGACATATAATTCGCAGATAGCCGCATTCAATAAAAAAGTCGGTGAGTATGAAGCCATGCGTAAGGCATATGAAGCGAAGCGGCAGGAAGAAAACTCCTTAATAGAACGGTATAATAAGCTTAACTAGGCATAAGGATTCAATAGGCGGTTCGGCCCCTACACTTAAGAACGATACATCACAGTCTGTGTCTGCTATTATCACAAACAGAACTATTATCACAACAAAACGGAGGTATAGATGGAAAAGATCACTGTTACCCTGCCGGATGGGGCGAAGATCGAGCTTGACCGGGGGGGCACTGCTTATGACCTGGCGGGGGCAATCGGGCCGCGGCTGCAAAAGGCTTCTGTAGCGGCCATAGTTAACGATAACCTGGTTGACTTGAGCACGAAATTGAACGAGGGCGACACCGTCTCTATTGTAACCGATCATGCTGAGCAGGGCGTCGACATCCTGCGCCACAGCACTTCGCACGTTATGGCGCAGGCGGTAAGCCGTCTTTACCCCGGCACCAAGCTTGGCATCGGCCCGACCATCGAAGGCGGGTTCTATTACGACCTCGGCCTTACGGAGCGCATCTCTGTGGATGACCTTTCGAAAATCGAAGACGAGATGAAAAATATTATCTCACAGAATTTCCCATTCGAGCGCCAGACCGTAAGCAAGGACGAAGCGCGCGAGATATTTAAAGATCAGCCGTTTAAGCTAGAACTCATCGAGGGTTTAGAAGATGAGACGATTTCCGTCTATCGCGATGGTGAGTTCGTCGATCTGTGCCGCGGCCCGCATATCCCATCGACCGGCAGGATCAAGGCGTTTAAGCTCTTAAGCGTCGCCGGCGCGTACTGGAGGGGCGACGAAACCCGTCCCATGCTCCAGAGGATTTACGGCACGGCGTTTGCTTCTAAAGAAGCGCTCAAAGAGCACATCGAAAAACTCGAGGAAGCCGAGAAGCGCGATCACAGAAAGCTTGGCCGCGAACTCGACCTTTTCACCATCGATGATCAGTTTGGCGCGGGATTGCCGCTCTGGCATCCCAAGGGCGCGATGTTGCGCAAGGTTATCGAGGATTTCTGGAAAAACGAGCACCTCAGGCGCGGCTACGAGCTTCTTATGACGCCCCACATCGCCAAGGTCGACCTGTGGCGTACGAGCGGCCACTGGGATTTCTACCGCGAAAGCATGTTCTCACCGATGGAGGTCGAGGGCACGGACTACGTCGTAAAGCCGATGAACTGCCCCGGCCACATCAAGATATATAAGAGCCACAAGCGAAGCTACCGCGAGCTACCCCTGCGCTGGGCCGAGCTTGGCACGGTCTATCGTTTCGAGAGAAGCGGCGTTCTTCACGGTTTGCTGAGGGTTCGCGGGTTTACTCAGGACGACGCGCATATCTTCTGCACGCCCGAGCAAATCGAGGGAGAGATACTCTCGGTTATCGATCTTATGCTTTACATGCTGCGTAAATTCGGCTTCGATCAGTATGACGTCTATCTCTCAACTCAGCCGGAGAAGTTCGTCGGCGAGCAGGAGAACTGGGATAAGGCGACAAACGCGCTGCGCTCCGCTCTTAAGAAAGCGGGCCTCGCGTATGAGATCGATCCGGGTGAAGGCGTCTTCTACGGTCCGAAGATCGACGTAAAAATACGCGATGCGCTGGGCAGAAGCTGGCAGTGCACGACCATCCAGGTGGACTTTAACCTCCCCGAGAGGTTCGACGTCACTTATGTTGGCGCCGACAACCGGGAGCACCGTCCGATTATGATACACAGGGCGATTTTAGGCTCGCTCGAGCGCTTCATCGGCGTGCTTATCGAGCACTATGCCGGCGCTTTCCCGGTATGGATAGCCCCCGATCAAGTTGTTGTCCTGCCGATAGCCGATCGCCACAACGATTATTGTTTGGCTGTGGCCGAGAAGTTACGGGATATCGGTGCGAGGGTGCGGGTTGACTTGCGCACGGAATCCGTCAACAAAAAGATAAGAGACGCACAGCTTATGAAAGTGCCCTACATGCTTGTGGCCGGCGATAAAGAAATTGAGAACAACCAGGTTGCCGTTCGCGACCGCACCGGAAACCGCGGCCCTGTTGCACTGGACGCGTTTATCGCTGAGTTAAAGACAGCCATGCAGCCCCCGGAGGTAGAGTCGTCGATAAAGGCCGCCGATGGAGGAGAAAAACAAGCGTAAGGGATAAAAACTTGCTGGACAACATAAAAGATAACATAGTATACTATTGTTCGATCTAATTTCTAATTTCATGCCGGTCAACTGATGATTGGTAGAGTATTAGGATTTATAAGTGTATAAATTACGTCGAAATCAAATACAGGAAAGAAGAAGTCTTTAAGTTGCTTCTCACCCCGAGATGCGTTAAATTAGAGCAGTCGAACGGGTTTGATTGTGGAACCACGTAAGGTGGGCAGCAACTGCTGTCTACCTTTTTTCGTGATAGTCTTATTTAATGTTTATTATTTGATATTTAATTACATGTTCAATAACCAAGGAGGTGGTAAAGCATCGCAACAGATGCGCGAGTAAATGAGAAAATTCGGACCCCAAGGGTTCGTCTTATCTCGGATGATGGGACTCAGCTAGGTATTAAACCGACTGACGAAGCTCTGAGAATCGCTTATGATGCGGGTTTGGATCTGGTGGAGGTCGCTCCGCAAGCCGACCCGCCGGTCTGCAGGATTATGGACTACGGCAAGTACAGGTACGAGCAGACCCAGAAGATGAAGAGGGCAAAGAAGCACTCAGCGACGATGATGCTCAAGGAGATGAAGCTCCGCCCTAAAATCGACAGCCACGATTACGAGGTCAAGAAAAAACACATCGTGCGTTTTCTTGAGGATGGCGCAAAAGTCAAGGTAACCATAATGTTCAGGGGCCGCGAGATGGCCCACACAGACCTTGGCAGAAAGCTTCTCGATCGGATTGTTGAAGAAGTAAGTGAACTGGGTAAGGTTGAAGCATACCCGAAGCTGGATGGGCGAAATATGATTATGGTATTGGCCCCGATAGTGAAGGCAGTTGTGCCTGAATAAGGTAAACCGCAACTTAAGATAATCACTTTATCACTATAAGTGCTTGAATTATCGTCCCAAACAGATGCCATGTCTGGGGCTAGGTGAGGTTGTTGTCATAACGGCAACCCACGAAGTGCAAGCTGGAAAGGAGCAAGTTATGCCGAAGATGAAAACCCACCGCGGAGCGGCAAAACGCTTCAAGGTTACAGGTACGGGCAAGCTAAAATATAAGCATGCCTTTACAAGCCATATTCTTGGCAAGAAGAGTACCAAGCGCAAACGGCATCTACGCAAAGACGCTGTAGTTGACACGACGAATGAGAGAAATCTCAAGCGCATAATGGGGATGTAAGCAATTTTGTTGTAAAGGAGTTGACAGCTAATGCCAAGGACAAGACATGCGAAAAGCACAAAGAAACGGCATAAAAAGGTATTAGAGCTGGCAAAGGGATATCGCGGCGCGAAAAGCAAGCAATATAAGGCGGCGCACGAGCAGGTGCTCCACTCCCTGTCATACGCATATAGGGATAGGAAAGCCAAAAAGCGCGACTTTAGGCAGCTCTGGATTGCAAGGATTAATGCGGGCGCAAGGCTTAACGGCCTTTCATACAGCCGCCTGGTAAACGGTCTTAAGCTGGCCGAAATCGAGGTCGACAGAAAAATCCTCGCCGATATGGCGATTCACGACCCGGAAGCTTTTGCAGAGCTTGCAACGCTAGCAAAAGAAAAACTTACTGTTTAGATCAGGGTCCGGGGTCCGGAGGCCGGGGACCGGGGTTTAAAGTACACGCGGGTCCTTTCTCGTCCTTATATGCGAGAAAGGACTTTTTATATTCGACATAAAACGAGGGAAGGTGATGAATAACGTGTCATCCCAGGCAGATCTGCAGAGAATATTAAAAGAAGGGGAGACGGCAGTCTTACAGGCCTCCAACTTAAAAGAGCTTGACGATGTCAGGGTTGAGTACCTGGGCAAAAAAGGCAAGGTCACGGCAGTGCTAAAAACCCTTGGACAGCTCTCTGGCGAAGAGAGAAAAGAGACCGGCAAAGTCGCAAACGAGGTCAGGCAGAAACTCGAGAGCGACATCGCATCCAAGCATGAGGAGCTTACAAGGGCCGAAGTCGCCGAGCGCCTGGCAACCGAGACCATCGATATAACGCTTCCGGGACGCGAGCCCGTCTACGGCCACAGGCATTTGATTTCGCAGGCGATAAAGCAGATTACGGATATATTCATCGGTTTAGGATACAAAGTGGCGGAGGGCCCGGAAATTGAACTCGACTATTACAACTTCAAAGCCCTTAATACGCCGGCCGACCATCCGGCGAGAACACTGCAGGATACATTCTATATCAAGAAACACAGCGTCCAACCGGCGGATGACGACATCGTGCTGCGTACGCATACTTCCCCGGTTCAGATAAGAGTGATGAAGTCACAACAGCCGCCGGTCTATATCATCGCCCCCGGTCGGGCGTTTAGAAGAGACGTCGCCGACCCCAGCCATACCCCGATGTTTCACCAGATAGAGGGACTGGCGGTGGATAAGCATATTACCTTCGGCGACCTTAAAGGCACGCTTGAGGAGTTTACACGGCAGATGTTCGGCAAGGACCGCAAGATCAGGCTTCGCCCGCACTTCTTTCCGTTTACGGAACCGAGCGCAGAAGTCGACGTATCGTGTGGAATCTGCAGCGGAATGGGCTGCAGGCTGTGCGGCAGCGGCTGGCTCGAAGTGCTGGGCGCCGGGATGGTCGACCCCAACGTTCTCATCGAAGTCGGCTACAACCCCGAAGAAGTAAGCGGTTTCGCGTTTGGCATGGGCGTAGAACGCATCGTATCCCTCATGTACGGCATCCCGGATATCCGGATGTTCTACGAAAACGATATGAGGTTTGTTAAACAGTTTTAGGAGGAGGATAGAGAATGTTAGTTCCTATAAATTGGTTGAAAGATTATATAGATGTTGACGTAAGCCCCGATGAACTTGCCGAGCTGCTTAACTTAACGGGAACAGCTGTTGAGAGCATAAAAACCCTGGGAGAAGGGCTCGACAATGTCAGAGTCGGGTTGCTGCTCGATGTAAAGCCGCACCCGGATGCGGATAAGCTCAGCGTTACGACGGTGAGCATCGGCCAACCGGAGACGCTGCAGATCGTGTGCGGCGCCAAGAATATCAAACCAGGCGACAAAGTGCCGGTTGCGTTAATCGGCGCACACCTTCCAAACGGTTTGGTGATTAAGCCCGCCAAGCTGAGGGGTGTTACCTCATACGGCATGCTCGCATCGCGGGCCGAGCTTGGGATGGGGGCGGATCACAGCGGTATTTACATTCTTCCCGAGGATGTTGAGGCAGGAAAGCCCCTGGCTGAGGCCTTGGGGTTGGATGATACCGTCCTTGAGCTTGAGATAACGCCAAACCGCCCCGACTGCCTCTCTATGATCGGCATGGCGCGTGAAGTCGGCGCGATTACCCAGCGCACGATGCACAAGCCGGAAGTTACCGTGACCGAATCGACGGAGAAGGCTTCCGATGTGGCAGGCGTGGAAATTCTCGACCCGGACCTTTGCCCGAGGTACTCGGCAAGGATTATCCGCAACGTAAAAGTCGGCCCCAGCCCGACCTGGATGCAGGAACGCCTGCAAAAGGCAGGTATGCGCCCGATCAACAATATCGTTGATATCACCAACTACGTGATGCTTGAGACGGGGCAACCGCTTCATGCCTTTGATTTCAATACCCTGCACGGGCACAAGATCATCGTGCGCCGGGCTAAAAATAGCGAGCACATGCAGACGCTGGACGGCGTTGTGCGCGAGCTTGACGATACTATGCTGGTTATAGCCGATGCCGACAGGCCGGTCGCGCTTGCCGGTGTTATGGGCGGCGAGAACACGGAGGTATCGGATGGGACCAAAGATATCCTTCTTGAATCCGCATATTTCGAGCCGACGTCGATAATGAGGACGTCGCGAAGCCTCGGCCTGCTTTCCGAATCGTCTTCACGCTTTGAAAAGGGAATAGACCCCAACGGCACCGTTTACGCGGCCGACCGCGCGGCAAGGTTCATGGAAGAATTGGCAGACGGCATCGTAAATAAGGGTGTTGTTGATGTCTATCCGCGCGTGATACTACCCAAGAGACTGCCGCTGAGGACGGATAGGGTAAACGCTATCTTAGGCACCAAACTGGGCGTTGACGAAATATCGAGAATTTGTAGGCGGCTTGAGTTTACGCCTGAGGTGATAGATAGGACAACCGAGATGTGGGTGAGCGTTCCGACATTCAGGCCCGACCTCGAGCGCGAGATCGACCTCATCGAGGAAGTCGCCAGGATTTACGGCTACAACAACATCAGGTCGAGTCTCCCCGAGAGCGGCGATAAGCAGGGGGGATTAAGCCTCAGGCAGAAGATTGCCGAGTCGATAAAATTGCGCTTGGTGGCGGCGGGGCTGTCGGAGGTAATAACCTATAGCTTTACCGACCCGCATGATGTCGACAAGCTGCAAGTTCCGGAAGGTGACCCCATGCGCTGGTTCGTTCGCCTGATGAACCCGCTCAGCGAAGAGGTTTCGGTGATGCGCACGACCCTCATCGGCAATTTGCTAAAGGTGCTTAAATATAATGTCAACCGAGAGCAATACGACGTACAGATATATGAGGTCGGCCATATTTTCTGGCACGAACAAGGCAAAGAGCTGCCGGATGAGGAGACAATGGTAAGCATTGCCATGACCGGCGCCCGGATACCCGACGAGTGGTATGAAAAGGCGCGCAGTGTCGACTTCTTTGATCTCAAGGGCGTTATCGAGGCGGTTTTAGATGAGGTCGATGCCGAGGGCTGGTCGGTACGTCAGTTCACGCACCCGGTCCTTCATCCGGGACGCAGCGCCGAGCTTCTTATCGGCGACGAGTCCATCGGTTTCTTCGGCGAAATTCACCCGGAGGTGCAGGCGGCCTATGACGTACCGAGGGCTTATGTCGCCGAGCTTAACCTTAATAAGCTCATCGATAAGGCCAACACGGTCAAGGGATTTACCGAGATACCAAAATACCCGGGCATATCGCTCGATCTAGCGATTCTCGTCGACGGTTCGATTTCAAACGACCGGGTGCTGGATGTTATAAAATCGGCGGGCGGCTCGTTGCTTAAGCAGGTTCGGTTGTTCGATCTTTATACCGGCAAAGGCGTCCCGGAAGGCAAGAAAAGTATGGCCTACTCGATGCTCTTCAGCGCACCCGACCGCACGCTAACCGACCAGGAGGCCCTGGACGCTCAGGAACGTATCATAAGAAAGCTCGAGAAAGAACTGGGAGCACAAGTTCGAGCATAACACTACATCCCACCCATCGCAGGGTGTATACTTAACGCGATATGCGTGCTTTTCTACTTGCGGCGGGTCTTGGGGAGAGACTGAAACCGCTGACCCTCACAAAACCGAAAGCCCTGATGCCCATTGCAAACCGGCCGTCTATTGTTAGGCTGCTGGAGCTTTTGCAACCCAACGGTGTCGAGGAAGTGTTTGTTAATCTGCATTCCTTTCCCGATGAAGTTAAGGACGTTGTGGGCGGCGGAAGCCGATGGAAGATGCGCGTTCATTACTCGCTGGAAGAAGAGCTTTTGGGTACCGCGGGGGCCATGCGTAAAATAGCGCGACTTCTTGCCGGTGACAGGTTTATCCTCATGAATACCGACATCGCTACCGACATCGATTTGGGCGGGGCGATTGAAGCTCACGAAAACAGCGGCGCAAAAGCCACGCTTGTAATGGTAAATCCACCCAAAGACCCGGATTTCCAGGAGATCGGCGTGGGCTTTGATAGCAGGATACTCCTTCATAAAGTACCCGGGGACCAGACTAAAACGGGTGTCTACTCGGGGATAGCGATATTTGAACCATCGGTCGTCGACATGATACCGCAGGGATATTCAAGCCTTCTTGAATCAGTACTGATACCTCTTGCCGGCGAGGGCTCGCTTTACACGCATTTTGCGGACGGGTATTGGGCGGATATCGGCCGGATTGAGCGCTATATCCAGGCCAACAAGGACGCTATAAGCGGCAAGACCGGGATGCCCATCGACGGTCGCCTTGTCGGGGACAACATATGGATAAACGAATCCGCTGAAATCAACCTGACTGTTGAGATAGAGGAGCCGGCGCTCATCGGCAAAAACGTGAGCATCGAGCGTGGCGCCAAGATCGGCCCCTACGCGATCATCGGCGAGGGCTCGATCATTGGACCGAAAGCCGAAATCTCCAATAGCATCGTGTGGGATAAGTGCAATATTGGAGGCAGCGCCCTCGTTGAAAGCTCGGTAATCGCCTGCGACCAGAGTATTCCCTCAGCCCAAAAGGTACGAAGGACGATTTTGCACGGCGGGGTTGCAGAACCCATGTTCAATCTTTAGAAGCCAGTTGGGTTCTATTTCGGGCAAATAACCCGAATTATTGTGAGCGAGCGCATAAACTTCCTTATTTATACATATAATCTTTAAAATTAATCGAAAATATATGGTTTAGTGTTGCATAAAATACGCCGATTATGCTATCATATGGTATATTATATGCTTTTTAACTAACATCGAGAGAAAGGAGCGGTCATGGCAGTAAAGGTCGGTATAATCGGGGCATCGGGATACACGGGGGCGGAGCTTATCAGGCTGGCCGCGGTGCATCCAGAGATGTCAATCGAGTACATAACCGCAAACCGGTATCAGGGCACTGCGGTACGGGATCTTTATCCCCAGTTTACCGGGATAAGCGATGCCGTATACGAGGCGTATAATTTGGATACGGCAAGCGGAAAAGCCGATCTATTCTTCCTGGCGCTCCCGCACGGAAAGGCCATGGAGGTCGCTCCCGAGCTGCTCAACGCAGGGCACAAAGTAATCGACTTAAGCGGCGATTTCCGGCTCTCGGACGTTGCGGTGTACGAATCCTGGTATAAAACACGTCACACAAACCCGGAGCTTATCGGGAAAGCCGTCTACGGCCTTCCTGAATTATATGAAGAAAAAATAAAGAAAGCGGATTTCATCTCAAATCCGGGATGCTACCCGACCAGCGCGTTACTTGCACTGGCCCCGCTTCTTTCGGAGAAGCTCGCCAAGACCGGCGGGATTATCGTAGATTCCTTAAGCGGTGTATCCGGCACCGGGCGTGACCCCAAGCCGGGCACGCATTTTTGCGCGGTCGATGAGAGCCTTACCGCCTACAAAGTCGGTGGCGTGCACCAGCATACGCCCGAAATCGAGCAATACCTGTCGGATATATCGGGTGAGGCGATAACAGTCTCATTTACACCACACCTTATGCCGATAAGCCGCGGGATTTTGACGACGGCCTATGCGGAAGCGGCCACCACCGTAAACCTTGATGAGCTGATCGACCTCTACAAGTCGTTCTATAAAGATAAACCCTTCGTGGCGGTATTGCCGAAAGGGCAGTATCCGCAGACAAAGAGCGTCATGGGCTCGAACTGCTGCCAAATCGGCCTCGCCCACGACGAGCGAACCAACAGAATAATCGCAATCTCAGCCATAGACAACCTGGTAAAAGGCGCATCCGGCCAGGCGGTACAGAACATGAACATCATGCTGGGGCTGCCGCAGGATATGGGGTTGAGGTATGCGGGATTGATGCCATAAAAATTAAGGGGACGTTGTTTCCTGTGCGTCCTAACCAACAAGTTAGGACGCACAGGAAACAACGTCCCCCTCATATAAATGTCATTCTGAGCGATAGCGAAGAATCTAGATATTGATACGCACCTTTTTAAGGCGCGAGCGTCTAAGCTTAGATAAACTCAACAACGTAACGGTTAAGAAGATATAAGGATAAATAACATGAATAAAACATATGAGATAAAGCAAATGAATAATGGGATAACGGCGCCGAAGGGTTTTAAGGCGGCGGGGGTTGCCTGCAATATAAAACAGAGCGGTAAGAAGGACGTGGCCGTCGTTGCGTCTGGCACAATCGCGAACGCCGCGGCGGTTTTTACAACCAACAAGGCGTCTGCCGCACCGATCCATGTGAGTAAAGCGCATCTTGCGGATGGTAAGGCACAGGCGGTTGCCATCAACAGCGGAAACGCCAACGCCTGTACCGGAGAGGCGGGCGAAAAGAACGCGGCGCGCATGGCAGAGCTTACCGCCTCAGCCATAGGCGGTAAACCCGAGGATATTATCGTTATGTCGACCGGCATCATCGGCGTACCGCTCCCGATACACAAGGTCGCAAACGGAATACAAGCGGCGGTCGATGCACTGTCACCGGATGGTGGGTGTGACGCCGCTCGGGCGATAATGACCACCGATACCTTCTCAAAGGAATATGCCGTCTCGTTTGATGTTGATGGCCGCGAAGTCAGAATTGGCGGTATGTCAAAGGGATCGGGTATGATAGAGCCGAACATGGCAACGATGCTCGCCGTCATTACGACAGATGCGAGAACTACCTCAGATATATTGGCGGATATGCTTAAAAAAGCGGTCGACAAATCGTTTCATGCGATAACCGTCGACGGTGATACCAGCACAAACGATACAGTGGCGATCCTGGCCAACGGCGCATCGGGCGTAGAGATTACGGCGCATAATAGCGGGCTCTTCCAAGAAGCCCTTGACCGGGTCTGTATTGCGCTGGCCAAGTTTATCGTACGAGACGGCGAGGGCGCGACCAAGTTTATCGAAGTCGAGGTGCGGGGCGCCGCAGACGATGCGGATGCCAAGAAGGCCGCAAAAGCCATCGCAAACTCAAACCTGGTGAAAACCGCGTTTTTCGGACAGGATGCCAACTGGGGCAGAATCGTTTGCGCGGTCGGCTACTCATCCGCAACCATGGATCAGTCCAAAATCGATGTCTTCTACGGGGACGAAAAGCTGGTCGAAAACGGCCATCCAATCGCCCATGACACGGCCAAGGTAAATGAACTGTTAAAAGAGAAAGATATAAAAGTTACCGTCGATTTGAAAATCGGCGAAGCAACATCCCGCGTCTGGACCTGCGATTTCAGCTACGATTATGTAAAGATAAACGCGGACTATAACTAGCTACCGCTGCCTGTCATTCTGAACGAAGCGAATAACGATTAGATGTCATTCTTATAGCAAATGGTAAACAGCGATTAGATGTCATTCTGAAGGAGCAAACAGCGATTAGATGTCATTCTTATAGCAAACAGTGAACGGCGACTAGTTGTCA
>PFFU01000172.1 GCA_002783345.1 Candidatus Aquicultor secundus | reverse complement strand
TTCTTTTGCGCGTGGATTTTTAAATATTCTTACGGGTTTTATCTGCCCCCGAGCAATGCTTTATCCGGCTCGGTGAGCTGAAGTGCGGAAATCTTGCTTAACCTGATATGACCTCTCAGCTCATCGCCCGCTTCCCTTTTTACGCGAACCATAGATAAAAGTAAATGCGATATATCTACGGTGTCGGTCTTGAGTACTCAAGATTGACACCGTGCTCTTAGTCATGCTCCTCTTCCTCTCGTCTTTTTTCATCTTCGATTATCTGAAAGATTTGTTCTTTTAACGATGGTATGTCGATTTCTAAAGTTTGTTGTAAAACAGAAAGGTCAATCCCAAAATATTCATGAATGAGTTTGTCGCGCATGCCGGCCATCAATCGCCATGGAAGTGATGGATGTCGCTTTCTTATTGACTGCGGGATATTTTTAGCAGCCTCACCAATGATCTCTAGCGCTCTAATAACAGCAAAGACTGTCTTATCGTCATTTGCAATTTGGTCAAATGACATGCCCTCAGTAAAGCGATCAATTTTATCAATAGCATCAGCAATATCCTGTAAGTAGTCTAAATAGTCCCGCCTTGATCTCATATCTGAACAACCTCACTAAGTATGCGTTGACCTATGCGGGGTTTAAGGCTTGACTTCATGACCAAATCAACCTTTATGCCAAGCAGTTCACTGATATGATTTTCAAGCTCAATATACTTAAACAAGCTAGGTGCTTGATTAAACTCGACTAATATATCGATATCACTCGCAGGTTTTTGTTCGCCTCGCGCATATGAACCAAACACGCCAAGAGTTTTCACCGAATAATGCTTTTGTAAATAAGGCAAATGCTCTCTTAGCTTTTTTATAATCTGCTCAAGTTGTATTGTCTTTCTAAATCTAACAGCTTTTGTCATTTCAAGCCCCCGGTATAAAAATATTACACTAAACCTAACTTCGCTAAAACCTCATTAAGCTCACGGTCTGTCTCAATACGCTCCTCCTCGGCTTCCTGTAAGAGCACTATCGCCTACTCGGGTGGCAAAACTTCTTCTATAAATTTGTGCTTATGTTCTTTATAGCAAGCGGTTGTTCCTTCTTTGGTGCGTGGATTTTTAAATATTCTCGCGTGGTTACCGGGCAGCCGGGCCTACCAGGGTTGGTTCAACTTCAGATGCCACCGCCGATCCCTCAAGCCTCCGATATACGTAGGCATAGGCGGGCGCAATTAGTGGGAATACAATAAATAGGCCAAGCGGGCTCGGCGCACCTAACGTATTATCAATCGAACCCGCTATTGCTGAAATAATAGTACATGTTTCGCTCGTGTGCTCGGCCACGCGTTCATGCGGCCGTAAAGGAAATGCTTTGGAGGTCAGGACTTTCTTCACCATGCTCAAGACGATCGGCTATGACACGCAAGGCAAGCGCTTGTGCCCTTGCCTTGGCCTCGTCTGGCGTCTGCCCGTAAGCCATCACGCCCGGAAGGTCGGCGATTTCAGCCAACCATCGCCCATCTGCTTCTTGTTCGATTTCCAGCACTAATCTCATAGCAACACCTTTTTACTCGTTTATTTATAATTTTACCACGTTTTCCAATGGGTTTGCTTTGGTTACTTTGGTTTGTTATCGCCTAATGCTTAAGTTCACCCGCCGCTACGTGGACCGGCCGGATATCTTGAATTTTGGTTTTAGAAGCCTGGATCACAGGCGGACCAAGAACGGTTTTCCTCTTACGGAAAGCAGGTTGCCAAGAGTGGTCCGTATTTTGTTTGTAAAATCGCTTTCATGAATCTCCTCCATGATTACTTTGATCGGATCATTTTTCGTGTAGTTCACGACAATCTAACCGATAAGTTTGTAAAACCTAACATTGCGGCTCAGCGGCGGCGGAGTAAGCCGTTAGAGACATGGCAACAGAAATAATTAAGCAAGCAAATAGGACTTACAAGAGCACCCCGAAATCCGCCGTCCACTGCAGCCGGTTGTTAGGAAATCATTGTAATTAAGTTCCAGTTGCCTTATTAAACTCCTCAACTTTGGTGGGTTTTTGTTCAGCGTTCCACAAGTCTAATTTTGCCTGCATGTATAACCAACTTTCAGGTGTTGTTTTTGTTGCCTTACTAACCCGAACTGCCATTTCAGGACTTAGAGATGCTTTACAGTTCAGTAACTCTGACAAGGTCTTTCGAGTTACTCCTAAACGTTTAGCTGCTTCCGTTACGGTTAGACCCAGAGGCTTTATAACATCTTCTCGTAAAACCTCTCCAGGGTGAGTTGGTTTTCTCATTTTAAACACTCCTCATAAATTTAATGATAATCACAGTAATCTACATCTGTTGCATCTATGCCATCAAACCGGAAAATAACTCGCCAGTTGCCGCTAACCCAAACAGACCATGTGCCTTTTTCTTTTCCTTTAAGCTCATGCAACTTATAGCCAGGTAAATTCATATCCTGAGGTCTTACGGATGCGTCTAAACGATCCAAGATTCTGCCAAGTCTAGCAGCATGTTTCGCGTTTATTCCACTCCGATTATCACTATAGAAAAATCTTTCTAATCCCTTATGTTTGAAAGATTTAATCATCCATTATCCTGCCCTTCAACATAATAACATGTAACCTATAACGTTGCAAGTGATAAACGTTTGGTTATG
>PFFU01000049.1 GCA_002783345.1 Candidatus Aquicultor secundus | reverse complement strand
TGCCTACTAAGAATTTACAGTACCGTTGATAAGCCCTTTAACCTGTTTTTAGAAATACATACCGGGGTCTTTTCGCATTTGTTAGGGGCAATTTCAGAAATTACTGCGAGCACTTACTCTAACACAAGGTATTTAATTACAGGGTTATTATTCCATATTTATAACCGTAGGGGGTACGGTGAGGGGTATCAGCCGGCACTGACCCCTAAGTCCGCGGTAGTAAACAACATCTCGAGCTTATAGCCCTTATCGCGGATGATATCGCTTCCGCCCTGCTGCCTGTCGACGAGACAGATGGCCTTAATAACATGGTGCCCTTCAGCTTCGGCGGCCTCTATCGCTTCAAGGATAGACCCGCCTTTTGTAATTACGTCGTCTACGATGATAACGTTTGAGCCGGGCTCAATCGGACCTTCGATGCGTTTCATCATCCCGTGCGCCTTCTGCCCTTTTCGCACGATAAACGCCTCAACGGGCTTGCCCTTCTCGTAGCTCTTCACGGCGACGGCAGTGGCTATCGGGTCTGCGCCCAGCGTTAAGCCGCCCACCGCATCGGCGTCCTCAAGCATATCGGATAGCACCTCGCCTATTAAAAATGCGCCCTCAGCATCCAGCGTGACCTTTCTGCAATCGATATAGTAGTTGCTCTTTTCTCCCGATGAGAGAGTAACCTCTCCAAAAATTACCGCTTTTTCTTTTAAAACGTCCCGCAATCTCTCTTTATAGTCCGCCATGGATACCCCCGCTTTTTTGCTTCGACCAGTGTAACATATTTCGCAACCAGATACCGCTATCCCCATAGCAGCAACCCCTACCTAGGAAGCCCGTTCCTCGGATGAATCATCTGAGTGTTTAAACAGCGTGACCGCATTTCCCCCGCGGTTTTTCGACTCGTACATGGCGTAATCGGATGCGGCTATCAACAGCTCTTTTCTCTTGGCATCCCTGGGATAAGTGGCAATACCCACGCTGATCGTGACCTGGGCAACGCCTTCTCTGGCATTGAACTGCAATTCGCCGACCTTTGCCCTAATCCGCTCCGCTACAAATACGGCCGCATCGCTATCGGTGTTAGCCAGAATGATTGCAAACTCTTCCCCACCGTATCTGGATGCGACATCGTAATCGCGGATCGAGTCTTTAATGGTTTGTGCGACATCAACAAGAACCTGATCGCCGAGCAAATGGCCGTGCGCATCGTTAAAGGCCTTAAACCCATCAAGGTCGCAAAAGAGAAGCGACACCGGCGTACCCAGCCGCGAGGAGCGGTTGAGCTCCGCTTCAAGTTTAATCTGGAACGAGCGCTGGTTCTCAAGTTGCGTCAAGTAATCTATGTGGGCTTTGGCCTCTGTCTCGATCTGCTTCTCTTTCAACATTTCCTTCAGGAGCGAGTTCTCCTTCTCTTTGCGCTGAAGAGCTTCGGTCATTTTGTCAAATTCCCGGGACATTTGTTGCAGGGGTTTGGACACTTCCTTTTTGAAGGCAGCGTACAAAAGAACTCCGATGACCGGCAATGCGACAAGGGAATAATTATCCATAGGGTTTCACCTGCTTAGTATCCTTTAATCAGTTCAATTCTATCGATTAAAGATTAATGCTGCCAATGAACTTGTCGAGTTCATCAGACATTCCTGCCAGCGACTGTACCTGGGCCGAAATCTCCTCAACCGATGCCGACTGCTCCTGAGACGAGGCCGAGACCTCTTCGGCTGAGGCTGCGGCTTCTTCGGAGACGGCTGCGATTGAGTCAACGGCACTTACCAGTTGGTTTGTTGATGATGCGACTTCTTCAGCGGTAGCCGAGTTCTCTTCGGAGATAGCGGCGATTTGGTCGATTGCTTTTGATACCTGGGATGAGGCTGCCGCCATCTGGTCCGCATTTTCTGAGACTTTGGCGATTTGAGTGATTACCTGCATGATAGAGCCCATCATCTCTTCGATGGCGATACCTGCATTTGCGGCAAGCTTACCTCCATTCTCCACTTCATTAGTGCCTTTTCCCATGGCTTCGACCGCCTGCATGGTCTCATCCTGGATGCCTTTGATTAGCTCTGCGATCTCACCTGTCGCTTTGGCGCTTCTCTCGGCGAGTTTTCTGACCTCGTCTGCGACCACTGCAAAGCCTTTGCCATGCTCTCCTGCCCGGGCCGCCTCGATTGCGGCGTTAAGAGCAAGTAGGTTGGTCTGCTCTGCGATGTCGTCGATGACTTCGATGATCTCGCCGATTTGTTTGGACTTTTCTCCTAAAGTTTGGATCTTGCTTGCGCTATCGAGTACGGTTTCTTTGATGCTTTGCATCCCGGTTACGGTTTCTTCTACCGCGCTTTTTCCTTTATCTGCTACGGTAGATGTAGCATCCACCACGTTTGCCACCATCTGTGCGCTCTCCGAGACCCTATTGATTGCATCGATTAACTGGCTCACGCCATTTGCGGTCTCGTTGACGCTTGTTGCCTGGTTCTGCGCCCCTGTTGCCACTTGAACCACCGCATTCGATATCTGCTCTACGATGCCGGCTGCATCAGCTGCGCTTTTACTCTGATCCCCCGCACCCATTGCCACCTGGCTGATAGCTGAGGAAATCTGGGTTGTTGCCCGGGTCATCGCATCTGAGTTGGCGGAGAGTTCCTGGCTTGAGGAGGCGAGTTTCTGACTCATCTCACCAACTGAAGCAAAGGCTGCCTTGAAGGGTTTGACGATGCCGCGCTGAACTAATACTATGATACCGGCGGTAACGAGAAGTGCGAACAAAACCGCTAACATCAAGCTGCGGTTTGAGCTTGTCCGAACATTATCTACGTTATCCATTGTATCCTTTAAGCTTTTCTTGACGTAATTATCAAGTTTAGCAACCGCTTGCAGATATGCGTTTTGAGCCGCTACGGCTTTTGGTATCCGCTCCTTAATATAGCTTTCATCGGTATAGTTATTAAAAATCGGTTTCACGGACTCTAAGTATGCTTTTCCGGCTGAGCGAACCTCATCAACCAACTTGGGATCTATGTCGGATGTCTTTTTAACCCCTTCATCCACCTTATCGGTGAGCCGTTCCAAATCGGCTGCTATCGCATTTCCTTTTTCGATGTAGCTCTTATCTTTTAGGTAAAGCAACTGGTAAATATTAACACGATAGCTTTGAGATAAGGTAGCAAGGTCACCCACGCCGCGATGCAACTCTGCATCCCCCCGCAGGTCTTCAGCGCCAAAACTCATGTCTCCCATGCTCTTATACGCGATAGCGCTTGAGATAGCTAATGGGATTAACGTTAGGGCGACAGCAACCGTTAGTAGGGTGCCCAGCTTTACCTCGCCCATCCATTTCTTTATAAAATCCATTGTTCCTCCTCTTGGGACAAAAAATAAAAATGCTTCTGTAGGTGTTAACTTTGTCATTCGGCAAGTGAAAGTTGAAACTTAATAAAAGTTTGCAACATTTCAAAGTATATCAGCAGCTTATAGTGGACGTAGTATGTGCTAGGTAGGGTCAAAAATAAACTTAATGGATTATGCTGTATAATAGCCCTTCGGGGGTTTCAAGGTAATCTACCTGATAAGACCGACCGGTCGTTATGAGCTACTTCACTTTTTACAGGTCGTCCCTGTTGTAGCCCCTTGGGTTGAGGGCGCGCTGATTTCCACAAGTGTCTGCGCCGTGACCGTATCAGTGCGACCGTCGAGCGCCTTTGCCGATATAGTAGCGGCATATTTTCCCGGTGTTGCCGACGAATCAACGGTCCAGGTCCAAGATACAAGGCCGCTCGTCTCGGCCTGTTTTGGGTAAAGCGTTTTAGCCTCACCGGCGCTTAGCTTATAGCCTGCATTGACTTCACATAATGCACCCGGTTTGGTCTGGGCGAACAGCGTTACTGTCGACCCGGGGTTAACCGGTGATGTAACCGATATAATCTTTACGGCCATCTGCCGGTCCGTAGTCGCCGTTGTTGGGGCATCGGTAGATTTTACCTGCGTATCCTGCGAGTTGCATGCCGCTACAGTAAACATCAATAATATAACCAGCGCAAGCAATAACGGCGGTTTTGCGCTTGTAGATAGTTTTGCCTGTAGTTTCTTAAGCCCCCGGTGCTTTTTTTTCAATTGATTCATGCGCCTCCCGATAGTTCTGAAGCTTAATACCCCCCTGGAGTATATAGACATAGTACCCTATTTCAGCCGCTCTGTCGACCTGTGGGTGCAATTTCTAACGCACTCGCCATGGCGAAACGCGGCCGGTGATTTTTCGATAGACGCGTTTAGGGTGAAGCTTATGAGGTAATTATCATAACCGAGGTGATTATGATGGCGGTTGAGCGGTATGACCTGAGATCAATGCAGTACGGCCCAGACCCGAGCGCGTTTTTTGAGAATACGTTCGGTAAAATCGCGAACGAACTTGCTCCGGGCCAGGAGGCATCGGTAATTGTGAACCCGGAGCACATGAATGAACCGGTTAGCCAAATGGCAAGCCTGGCCGAGACAAGCGGCCTTACAGTTATCGCGACACGGGAAACCGCATCTGATTCGGCGGTTATAGAGGTTAGAAAACGCGCAGCATAGCCCTCGTATAGGGGCGTTATCGGGAGTAAAAGAAGGGCAGCTATCGGCTGCCCTTCTTTCCTCTACTTTCTCACTACCCACTAATTTCCGCTTTACTTTAGCGCAAAGCAATCCGTACGTAGCCTGTTATGCTTAGGCCTTGACTTCGTCCTCTTCAAAATGCTGTACGAATTGCCCGATTTGAACACCCAGGTACACGCACTTGATGCCGTTCATGCACTCGTCAGCATCCTGCTTATTAATAAACGTCCTGAGTTCATGCTCACCTTTCTTAAGGTGAATTACCCAAGCGTTCTCGTCGGCATCAAACTCGAGACTCATATCGAGGTCGTGTTGATTGATTTCTTTGTACATCTCTCTTAGCTTCATCGCTAACTCGTCTTTTGTGTAACTCATGACACACCTCCTCTACTGTTATACAGGTCCATGCCGGTGCTTATGCTCCAGGGATTAGCTTTTCTTTGCTATTAGCCAAGCCTTTCTTCAACGGCCTGCCAGTTGATGTTTTTAAAGAACGCCTCTATGTAATCAGGTCTTTTAATCCCGTAATCAACCATATAAGCGTGTTCGAATACGTCCATGATCAAGAGCGGCATGCAACCGGCGGGATGGCCTATGTCATGCTCGTTAATCCAGAAATTTATGAGCCTTCCCGTTGCGCTATCCTGGTAAAGAACCGCCCAGCCAATCCCCCTTATGGCGCCGGTCGCCCTGAAATCCTTCTCCCAGGCGTCAAAACTACCAAAGTCTTCTGCAAGCTTCTTAGCAAGCGCTCCTTCGGGGTTAATCGAGCCCTGTCCGCCCAGGTTATCAAAATAATATTCATGAAGGCGCATGCCGTCAAATTCCCACCCGAGCCTGCGCTTAAGCTCGGCGTATTCCGGGGTCGCCGTCTGGCCATCGTTTAGCATCTTGGCAAGCGTATCCAGCAGCTTGTTCGTGTTGGTCACATACCCCTGATATAGCGTGAAATGGTTATTTAACAGGGTATCGCTAAAACCCTCCATCCCGATAAGTTTGCCGTAGTCCTTCGCAATGTAAGCCATATAGGTCTCCTTTCTATTTTCTGCTTTCCATTTTCTATTATCTAGAGAATCCCCAAAGGAGATTATCTTTACATATACCACACTTAGCCGCCGTTCAAACGCTTGCACGTTGAGTTTTCGGGAAATCAGGAGGATGCAGGGTCACCTCACCGATGATATCGCAATTCTGGTGACGCGCAGGATATAGATTTAACAAACCCGGCATTATTGCGATATATTATATGAAGATATAGAAGGACTAACGGGATATAACAGAATATAACAAGATATAACAAGATATAATAGTAATAGTAATGTGGGGTGTTTAACGTTAGAACGGTTAGATTGGCGCTGGCACAAGTAAATACGATCGTCGGCGATCTCAAGGGCAATGCCGAGAAGATCGCCTATTTTACGAAGCGGGCTAAAGACGCTGGGGCACAGATCGTGGCGTTCCCGGAGCTTTCCCTCTGCGGCTATCCCCCCGAGGACTTGCTGTTTAAGCCCAAGTTTATCGAGGACACGGCGAAAACCCTGCATTCCCTGGCCCCCATTTCGGACGGCATCATTACCATCATCGGGTTTGCGGATATGACCGACGATCTCTACAATGCAGCCGCGATTATGTATAACGGTAAAATCATTACCAACTACCACAAGATGTTCTTGCCGAACTACGGTGTCTTTGATGAGGTACGCTACTTTCAACGGGGCTCGCAGATCCCGGTATTCCGGGCACATGGGCTTACCTTTGGGGTAAATATCTGCGAGGATATTTGGTTTGCCGAAGGCCCCACGGTCGCGCAGGCGCTTGAGCCGGGGTGCCAACTGGTCATTAATGTTTCAAGCTCCCCTTACCACTTTGGGAAAGGTCTGCTCCGTGAGGAAATGGTCGGGATGCGCGCCTATGACAACCAGGTCTATATCGCCTATGTAAACACGGTGGGCGGACAAGATGAGCTAATCTTTGACGGGCAAAGCCTGGTTGCAAACCCGAACGGTACGATACTTGCCAGGGGCCGCCAGTTTGAGGAAGACCTGATGATCGTGGATTTGGACCTCTCGCAGGTATCGTCAAAGCACCTTTTCGACCCCAAACGCAAGCAGCGCACGCACCGCCCCGAAAAACAAAACGTCGTGCAGTATAATATAGATGACTTCCATCTAGATCATTTCGATCTGCAGCCGATGACAGAACAAGCCTCGGCCGCCGTTATCGAGCCCGCGCTAGAGCCCATAGCGGAAATCTACGAGGCGCTCAAAATCGGCTTGCACGATTACGTCCGCAAGAACGGCTTTGAAAAAGTGGTCATCGGCCTGAGCGGCGGTATCGACAGCGCACTGACGGCCGCCATCTGCACCGACGCCCTGGGACCGGACAACGTCGTCGGCGTCACTATGCCATCGCGCTATTCCTCTGCGGGCAGCGTTAAGGATTCTGAAGACCTTGCTGCAAACCTCGGCATCAAGCTCTTGAACATCTCGATCGAGCCGGAGTTTGCCATCCTGAAAGATATGATGAAACCATCCTTTGATAACCTACCCGAGGATATTACCGAGGAAAACATGCAGCCTCGAATCAGGGGCATGATCCTTATGGCCCTCTCGAACAAGTTTAACCGGCTGGTGATCGCAACCGGCAACAAGAGCGAGATAGCGGTCGGCTACACCACGCTCTACGGTGATATGGTCGGCGGCTTTGCGGTGATAAAAGATATTTTAAAAACGACCGTTTACGACCTCGCGAACTACAGGAACACGCTTCCCGGCGGGCCGATCATACCGCAGAGTATTATCGATAAAGAGCCGTCGGCAGAGCTAAAACCCGACCAAAAAGACGTGGACACCCTTCCTCCTTACCCCATATTGGACGAGATTCTGCACGGCTATATCGAGTCGGAGAAAAGCATGGATGATCTCATTTCCGAGGGATTGCCCGAGAATTACGTAAAATGGGTTATCCGCAAGGTGGACCAGAACGAGTACAAACGTCGGCAGGGACCGATAGGGATAAAAATAAGCCCACGGGCGTTCGGCAAAGACCGCCGCATGCCCATAACCAACGGCTACCGCGAGAACAACCGCTACTATTAGGCCGGGCATGTAATCTGGCGCTCCTCCCCTACCCCAGGTTTCAAAGCGCTTTTACCGGGTATAAACGTATCGTGTTGCATATACGATGGAGGCATAGATAGGCATGCTTTTACCAAACCCGTCTGAACATACTACCAGAGATCGACGCTCCACTCTACTAAAAGCCGCCCTCGGCCTTTTGAGTTTCTTGCTACTGGATACAAGACTTACCCATTCCCGCCTAAAACGTAAAGAACGGCTCTACAAAAATCTCTTTGAAAGCGCCACCGAGGCGACATGCCTAATCGATTATCACTATAAAACCATCCTGGATTGCAACCCGTATTTTGAAAGACTAACCGGATATGCCCGTAATGAACTCTTTAATTTGAGCGTACTCGAACTCGTACCCGAGGGCGACCATCCGCGTCTCTCCCAGCTCTGCCAGGAAGTTTCAGATAAAGGGACGATCCATGACGTGACCGGTATTCGCCTTAAAAAAAAGAACGGCTCAATCGTAAGCGTTGCTTTTTCGATATCCGTAATCAATATGGATGAAGAAAAAATGATCCAGGTGATCATAAAAGACATTTCCGCCGAGGAACAGCAACGCCGATACCTGAACGACCTTGAAACGCTAAATCGGATCACCTTTGAAATTACATCCCAGCTTGAGATAGATGAGCTGATGCCCAAGCTTGCCGAGCATACGGTAGACCTTGCCGGCGGAGATGGTGGGTTTGTGAGCCTGGTCGATAAGGATATGGGCGAGATTATCAATAAATATGCATATAACCTACTTGAGCCGGTATATGAAAATTGTATACCACTGGTCGCCGAAGCGGTGAGAAAAAAGCATACACTGGTGATCAACGATTATCCGGCTTTACCCCAAGCATTAAAGGATGTCGTCAACGAAGGTGTTAAAACTGCGCTGCTTGTGCCGGTTTTAGTTGATAATGAAGTGAGGGCGGTTATAAGCGTCTTTGGCTTTTCATACAAAAAGAAATTCGATGACTACCACAAAAATCTGCTGGAGGCGGTCGCCAGGCAGACATCGGCCTCGATAGAGCACGCGATGCTTCATAAGCAGTTAAACGCAGCGCTTAACACCTCAAACCTGCTGCTACAGGCGGCGAATATAATTGGAAGGTCGCTTGATATAAACGAAACGCTGCGTGAACTCGTTAACATCGCAGTGCGAACCACCGGATTAGACCACTCGAATATTGGGTTGTACGACGCTGAGCACGACGAGATGGTAATAGCCGTCAGCTATGAGAATGCAATACCCGCGGGCTTGCGGTTTAAGCTAACCGATTTTCCGGAGGCATCCAAAATTAAAAGCGGCACATGGTTTATCGCTAATATCGACGACCCTCGTCTTTCGCCCCAATTCAAGGAACTTATGCGCACGACCAATGTTAAATCGGCCCTCTACAGCCCACTTATGTACGCGCGCAGACCTATCGGTGTTATGTGTGTAGGCAGCACCGGACGGATGATCATGTTTGAGGAGCGACAGATAGAGATCGCACGGGGCATCGCAAGCCAGGCCACAATTGCAGTTCAAAATGCAATCCTTTACACCCAGACGAAAACCGAGCTTGAGAAAGAGCGCTACATCGCAGAAGAACTTCAGCGCAGCCTTCTGCCGCAGGAACTCCCGGAAATTCCACACACCGACCTCGGGGCCTATTATGCCTCGTCGACCGAAGAAGCCCAGGTTGGGGGCGATTTTTACGACATCATTGCCCTACCCGGCAACCGGTATGCAATGGTGATTGGCGATGTCAGCGGAAAAGGCATTGAAGCTGCGGCCTCGACGGCGATGGTCAAGTGCACTATTCGAACCTTTCTATACCAATACCCGTCGCCCTCGTTCGCACTTTCCCAGGCAAATACATCCCTTAGTCGCCAACTTGAGCAAGGGATATTCGTCACGGTCTTCTGCATCGTGTATGACGTTGATACCGGGTTGGTAACGTATGCGAATGCAGGGCACCCGCATCCTTGCTATTTTGACAAGGGAAAGGGGCATTGTGTTCAGCTAGCCAGCTCAGACCCGGCAATTTGCCTGCTCCCCAACTATTCCTACCACGACCACACCACCACTCTGCCTCCCGACGGTTTTATGGTAACATTCACCGATGGGACTATTGAGGCAAGAAAAGACGATGAGTTCTTTGGAGAAAAGCGTTTAAAGCGGGTCATCGATATATCTGCCGGACTTGCGGCCCAGGATATAGCCGATAGCATCATCGAGGAGTGCTTCACCTTTGCCCAGGGAAGGCTCGATGACGATATCGCAATACTGGTGATAAAACGGTTAAGCAGGTGAATCAGTCAATGGGTGAATGGGAATATTTGCTTTTAGCTTTCCTAATAACCTGCCGATAACATATACGATATTTGTTGGTTAGTTACAGGATCAAAGATTATGAATAAGTATGATTTTTTAAAAAAATGGGAAGCCAAAAGCGGCCTTAAATTAATAGGCGAAGAGCGCGATCGCTTCGCCAAAGAGTGCGAGCTGCTCCTCTATCTCGACGACGACATCCTTGAAATGGCGCTTAAAGTCGCCGGGCAAAAACGTAATTACAACCTGCAATATATTGAGACAGTGGGGTTGCACCTGCGCCAGTACCTGCACCGGGTAAACTACGAGACAATCGATGGCGAAGGTGCACCGGAAGAGCGCGTTACCCACACGAGAAAGCACCTGACACTTATTACCGGTGGAAAACCGGTATAACTTTAGAAGATACGTGATTAAAAAGAACCGGCCATCGGACCGGTTCTTTTTATTGGCATTAATTAAGTAGGGGCGGAGACAAGCTCCGCCCCTACGTTTATTGATTATGCGTAGTTCTCCCATGTGCTTAGCTGCAATCCGATGCCTCAGCGTCTACTTTAGCATTAGGATTAATAAGTTCGCTTGTTGACGTACTGATTTGAGCGACATAGGCGGCGCGTTCGGCTGCCCTTATTTTGTCTATGACGAGAAGCAGCACCAAGAACGCTAGCGACAGGTTGAGGGCAAGCAATCCCATCGGGGTTTTGGTGAAGGCAAGGATGTAGCCGGCCATCGGGATGACCCAAACCGCCCTACCCATAAATTCATCCTTGGCAACCAGCGCCGTATCCGGGCGATGGTTGCTGTCGCCTTGTGTTTTGATATAGGAAGCCCCATTCTCATAGACCTTTTCAACCGCCCTGTGCGTTATCAGGGAATCCGATGACTTTCCGTCTCGAAACACAACGATTTGGCCGCCTCGAACATCCTCAAACCTGACCGTTTTAAACACAAGGAGCGAACCGGAAGGCATGTGTGGCCTCATGCTGCCGCTTTTTACGATGAGAAGACCGATCCGACCGGAGGCGGCGAAGGTGAAGAAAACAACAAAGGCTGCTATAAGCACCACCACCAGACCGGATAATAAACGGTCTCTTAAAGATGTTTCACTCCAGCTTTGCTTGATGCTTGCTAAATAACGTGTCATCCCGGTTCCTCCTTCTTTCTTTATGGTGTGACGGGTCTCCATTGTTCGGCGTCAAACCTGAATTTGACGGTGGCTGTAGATTCATCATCAACATCCGCTTCCTGCGGAATCCAAACTTTAAAGCTTACGACGTGACCGTTTTCCGGGCCTCCGCCTTCAACGCCGTTTTCCCTGGCAAGCCAATCGGTTTCAAGAATATTGAGGTTTCCGGTCCACGTATCCCCCGATTCCATGTCCTCGACTTCGACCATGGCGGCGTTCCAAAGCTTGGTGCTCGTCCCGGTTTCCCGATAGGACTTAACCTTGTAGAAAAACTTGGTGTCCTTTCCGCTAAATACGGTTAACGTGGCCTCTTGCGGCGGGCTTCCCGGCATGAGATCCGCTATCGTCATAAACGGCTCGGGATCGGTGCCAAGACACATAGAACCTGTGGTTATTGTGTTGTCCATGTTCTCGGCCTCGGCGGTCATGTAGGAAAATGTGCCGCCGGTGAGCATGGTAAGTACAAGTATGATACCTACTAATGCTATCATTAGCTTCTTCATAGTGCCCCTCCTTATTGATTTGG
>PFFU01000056.1:2171-2527 GCA_002783345.1 Candidatus Aquicultor secundus | reverse complement strand
TTTCCTTTATATTCTCTACGTCCAGCTCCAATATTTCTGCTAAAATTTTCGATTCATATTCAGAATCAACAACTAACTTTGGATTCGCATATACAGTCCTTTCATTCAAGCTTATTGCCAGTTCAACTCCATTTCTATCCAGTATTTTACCCCTTTTCGAATCGAGAACAAATTCACCTGTATGTTGAAACTCTGCATAACTTTTAAACTCTGAAGCATTTAGATACTGGATAAAAACTAACCTATAGATTATTAATAAAAAAGTTATTGAAAATAAAATAAACAGGAAATATATTCTTTTCCTGTTTATCTTGATATTATTACTATTTCTAAGCATTTTTTAAACTAACATAATA
>PFFU01000056.1:321-2033 GCA_002783345.1 Candidatus Aquicultor secundus | reverse complement strand
GAGTGTTTTAAAAGCACTTTGTTAGGGTTACTATTAAACGAGCAAAGGAGAGAAGGAAGCAAACAGGCACGAGGTATAGCCTGCGGGGGCTTCCGGAGCATTATGGTAAAACTTGCTGAAAGAACGAGTACAAAGAGGATTCAATTTACGACTACGAGGTTTGGTCAAGTCGAAATCGATGAGGCGAACGTAATTCGTTTCGTCGATGAAATCCCCGGATTTCCAGAAACGGAGCGGTTCATCCTTATTCCTCACAAAGAGGATAGTCCCTTTGCCTGGCTTCAGTCCGTGGACGCACCGGACGTTGCATTTGTCGTGACCGATCCATGGCTGTTTTTTGAGAATTACAAGCCGACCGTAAATGAGATTGACCTGGAGAAACTCGAGGTAGCCGGAGGAGCCGAAGACAGCTCCGACGAAGGCTGGGTTATGCTGTCGATACTGACTATTCCGAAAGATCCGAAGAAGATGACTGCTAATCTTAAGGCGCCGGTTATCATTAACACTAGAAATAACACGGCAAAACAGGTTATCTTGTCTAGCGAGGACTATACGACCAAGCACCGTTTGTTCAACAGATCTTAGTTAATTGTTTCATAAATATTAGGAGATGCAATGCTGGTTCTTACCAGGAAACTTAACGAGAGTATACATATAGGAACAGATATAGAAATCTTCGTAGTAGAGATCAAAGATGATCATGTAAAGATCGGGATCAAAGCCCCAAAAGACATCCCGGTGCATCGCGCGGAGATCTATAAATCTATTCTCGAAGAGAACAGTCTTGCCGCATCAACCTCAGAAGCGGCTCTTCAAAACATAGGTGAACTACTTCCCGAGAAACCTTCAAAACAAGACCCATAATTCTTAAGAATTTTCTCAAATCCTGTGCAGAAAAGCTAATGGCCTGACGATACCTACCGTAAGGCCATTTTTGTTGTGGAAGGCTTTCCCTTAAACCGGCCGGATAAGGTAGGCTTTCCATGATAAGAAACCTAAGGCAAGGATGCCTAAGACAGATGGGTTGAAGATCATAAGATCGGAAACTCGAAAACTCAAGGAGGAATTGAAAAATGCCATTAGTAATCAACACGAACATTCAGTCCCTGAATGCTCAAAGAAACCTCAGCAAGACCCTCATGCCGCTCCAGACTGCTATGCAGAGACTCTCTTCAGGTATGAGAATCAACTCAGCAAAAGACGATGCAGCTGGTCTTGCTATCGCTGTGAGGATGAACTCGCAGATGAAGGGTCTTACCCAGGCCGTTCGTAATGCAAACGATGCGGTTTCACTTGTACAGACCGCTGAGGGTGCTATCGATGAGATGACCAATGCTCTCCAGAGGATTAGAGAGCTAGCCGTCCAGTCAGCGAACGCTTCCAACACCGCTCTTGACCGTGGTGCGACCGACAAAGAGGTTCAGCAGCTCGTCGCTGAGGTCGATAGGATTGCAACGCAGACCCAGTTTAACAACCAGACATTGCTTGATGGTACGCTGGGAAGCAAAGCATTCCAGGTTGGCGCCAATGCCGGCCAGACAATTAGCGTTGCGCTTGCACAGGGCTTAAAGGCAGGTCAGATCGGTCAGATCGCTGATAGTACTGCAACTGCTGCTACCAGTGAGGCTATCGTAGGTAGCGATAACATCCAGATCAATGATAATAAAATTATCGCGACCGTTGCAGGTGGCGCCGGCCAGACCACCTCTAGC
>PFFU01000056.1:0-220 GCA_002783345.1 Candidatus Aquicultor secundus | reverse complement strand
TGACTTTGCAGCCCCAGGTGATGCTTACAAGCTTGATATCAACAATGTAACGGTGTTTAACTATACCGCTACCACTGCACCTGCAACAGAGGGTCTTACCCAACAGCAGTTGATCGATAGGATCAACATGTACTCAAGCCAGACCGGCGTTGGTGCTGCGCTTAACGGCACGAATATCGAGCTTACCGCTGCTGATGGTAGGGATATCGGCGTTGATGTA
>PFFU01000156.1:12106-17943 GCA_002783345.1 Candidatus Aquicultor secundus | reverse complement strand
AGTTACTATCCGAAAAAGGTTTTTAATATGCGGGAGAAAGCTCCGTAACGAAAGAGATGCTATGGGCGATTCAGGAAGTACACAATCAGAGCGAACAAGTCGCAACCGCCATTGACAGCATGCGCTCTGCAGCAACCGATATGGAAACTATTATGGAAGATATTGCCAGAATCACCGATGAGAACACCGCGGGTACTGATGAAGCAAACGGCTCGGTTAAGCTGGTGGTAAAATCCGTTAGTGCAATTGCGGCAACATCGCAGGAGTCTGCAGCATCCGCCGAACAGGTTTCCGCGTCGGCGGCCGAGCAAACCGATTCTATACAAGAAATTGCAGCTTCGGCCCAAGAATTATCCGCAATGTCGGCCGAACTCGAGGCTATAATGCGAAAGATCAAACTTTAGTATAGCCGGTATAGCCGAATTAGTATGGCCGAATCCGCTAGCACGCTTAGAGAGACAGCGCCAAATAGATAGAATAGCCAAGCACTAAGAGCGGGCAGTAATACGGTTATAGGATAACCTTGCGACACAGATGAAACCGGAGGATGCAAGAGAACCGGCAACAAGCCGACAGATGCAAAGGCAATAAAGACCGCACCTGTATAATCCTAATACCACCGGGGGTTTTTCATACAAACGCACAATAACAATATGTTCATTAATCCTTAACAAATCGTGCTTACCATAATATATGTTATGTTAACTTGCAACTGATTGCATATGCGTATATTCGCTTGTGAATTGTTTGAAAGCAAACGGTTATGCGATCAATCATTTTCTTCTCTTTACACCCCGCCGCGAATGTTAATTCTTGGGCGCACATATGTACGGTTATCATTTAATAGAGTTAATAGCGTTCCTCTTGTATGAGGGCTTTTGCTTCGATGGATTCTAAGGTATCCGGTCTCTACGGCCCCCGACCGGAAACAGCACAATTAGTGCATGTATTAATACCACTAATACATATTCTACAACATGCACACGTTCACAAGCACCTGCAGCATCTCTTCAATTCATCCGGCGGGTAGAGGATATGAGGTCTAGTGTTTTGGGTTGCGGTGAACGCCGGTGAAGAATATTGTTTTCTCTTGGAACAACATTTGCAGTTCCTTTAATGACTCGATGTTCGCACCTGCGTCGTCTATCCCGTACTTCTCATCGAACTTCATCTTGGATAGTTCGTGGAGGTCTTCCTTTACGGCCCTATACCGTTTTTTCGCTTCCCTTTTGTCGCGCAAGTTTGCGATTTCGCGAACGGCGTTGTCTCTTGTTAATATTTCGATACGGTAGGTCACCTTTAACTTACTTAGATATGTCTTGGGGGCTCTGTAGAGTACATCCTCACGCCATTCAAGGTCGGCGGGAAGTTCCTCGTCCATCTTAAGAACGCGAACGCGGTAGTAATCCCCGGCCATGCCAAATACTTTGCTCTTTGATTCTTGCTGCGGTTCTCGGTACATCTGTTCTCCGGTTACCCTCTGTTTTAGCTTTATAATGGTATGATAATGGTATAGTCTTCACGGCGGTTAAGGCGCTGCCCGTACTAGCGCTGGGCTTGAGCTTATATATCCCTCGTTATTATCTACGGTTCTTACTTTTAGCCACCGACCGTTATTCTCTTCAACCTCGACGATAGAGCCTTTACTGATACTCGTGACTACGGTGCTGTTTATATCCGGCGCTTGCCGTACGTTTAAAGCCTCGACCAGCACTTGAACCCTATTTTGTCCTGAAGGCAGTCTCATGTTTTGCAACCCGGTCGTTGTCGTCGTTGCGGCTACAACCGTTTTCGCCGGGGTTTTTACGGGTGCCTTTACTGACTTCCCTTTTGCTGCAATAGTCGTCGTTGTCTCGGCCGACGAGGCGGTAGCCGTTGTCTCTTGCCCGCTCATAGCGTTAATATTCTTTAAAACGGGTTGCGACATTTTCCATAAGAATATCCCGACCATAAATAGCAGAAACCAGGCGGTCACATGTCTTATAATCTTACTATGCAAGTTGTTGTCTTGTTCATCATGTTCTTTGTTTGCGCTCTGCTTATAAATCACGTTTATCTATAACCCTTTTTGCCTTTCCGCTTGTTCTTTCCAGCGTCTTTGGCTCAACGAGTTTAACATCGACTTTTATCCCAAGCACGGTTTGAAGTTTCGCTTCGACCTTTCGCTCAAACGCCATTAGCTCTTTCATGTCCCCTGCGAATATATCGCTTGATACCTCTACGAGCACCCGGATAAGATCCATCGCGCCCTTTCTGTCAACGATTATCTGGTAGTGCGGCTCTATGCCCTCTATTTCAAACAGGACGCTCTCTATTTGCGACGGGAAGACATTTACTCCCCGTATAATAAGCATGTCATCGGTGCGGCCTTTTACCTTTTCCATTCGGGCGATAGTCCTTCCGCATCCGCATGGGTCCATAAGCAGCCTGGTCAGATCCCTTGTTCGGTAGCGTATTACGGGGAAGGCCTCCTTTGTAAGTGTTGTAAACACCAGTTCGCCTTCGCTCCCCTCGGGCAATCGCTCCCCTGTCTCCGGGTCGATCGTCTCGACGAGGAAATGGTCTTCGTTTATATGCAGACCGTTTTTAACCTCGCACTCCCCGGCCACACCGGGGCCCATAACCTCAGTCAGGCCGTAGTTATCGGTTGCCGAAATACACAGCTTCGACTCGATTTCTTTCCTCAGCTTCTCGCTGCACCGCTCCGCTCCGAAAAGCCCGACCCGCAGCGGTAACTTGGAGAAATCAACGTCCATCGATTCTCCGACTTCGGCGATGTGCAGGGCATACGATGGTGTGCTCACAAGCACTGTTGTGCCGAAATCCTTCATTATCATGATCTGGCGCTCTGTGTTTCCGGTGGATACCGGCACAACTGAGGCTCCGATGCGCTCGAGACCCGCATGCATGCCGAACCCGCCGGTAAACAGGCCGTAGCCGAAAGCCACATGGGCGATATCCTTTGAGGTCGCGCCGCCCGCCATGGCAACCCTGGCGGTAAGCTCGGACCAGGTGTTGATATCCGCCCTCGTATATCCAACGACGATAGGTTTGCCTGTCGTGCCCGATGATGAGTGAACCCTTACGACATTTTCCATCGGCACGGCGAACATCCCGAAGGGATAGTTGTCCCTCAGGTCGGTTTTCGTGGTAAACGGTAGCTTCGCGACATCCTCTAGGGATTTTATATCCTGCGGCTTTACACCCGCATCGCTCAGCTTATTCCGGTAGAAAGGAACCTCGTTGTAGACCCACTTTATAAGGGTTTGCAGGCGTTTTAGCTGCAGCTCCCTTAGTTTGTTCCTGTCGATACACTCGTACTCGGGGTTCCAAATCATTGTTATCCTTACTTAAGATCGGCGAATGGGTGTGCGCCGTAATCGCTAATCGCCCTTCGCTGTACTTAATGTGCGTGTTTTCTATGGCCGAAATAGATTGCTTTGACCTCATCGTTATTTAAAAGATTACTGCCCGTGTCGTGCATTACTACCTCACCGTTTTGCAGAACGTAGCCGCGATCGGCTATGCTTAAGGCAACCGTAGCGTCCTGCTCGACAAGCAGCAAGGTAAGGCCTTTCTCTCGCAGTTCCCTCAGGGTAGCAAAAATTTTCTGGATAATGATCGGGGCAAGCCCCATCGACGGCTCATCGAGAAGCAACAGCTTGGGTTTTGACATAAGCGCCCGACCGATTGCAAGCATTTGCTGTTCGCCTCCGCTTAGAGTGCCTGCGGGCTGGTTCTCGCGCTCCTTAAGGACCGGAAACATACTGAAGACAAACTGCATATCTTCAGCAACCTGTCTCTTTGATTCCTTCCTGCTCCTGAGCCTTATGTATGCGCCGAGCTGCAGGTTTTCCAGCACGCTAAGCGCTCCGAACAATTGCCTGCCCTCCGGCACATGCGACATGCCACGGGCTACCATTTTTTCTGCAGGCACTCGTTCGATTGTGTCCCCGCCAAATTTTATCTTACCTGAATTGGGCCTAATTATTCCAGAGATTGTTCGCAAAAGAGTTGATTTTCCTGAGCCGTTCGACCCGATTATCGTGACGATCTCGCCTTTTTCAACCGCTATGTTTACGTTTTTCAGCACCCTGACATGGCCGTACGACACATCAAGATCGCTTACGTTAAGCATCATGCACCGCCTGACCGAGATATGCCTGTATAACTTGCTCGTCTTGCTGAATAAGAAGCGGGGGTCCCTCCGCGATTTTCGCGCCAAAATTAAGAACAACTACCTCATCCGATATCTCCATAACCAGGCTCATGTCGTGTTCGACCAGAAGAACCGTTATGCCGTTGCCCTTTATCTTATAGATGATCTCTGCAAGACAGGCCGTTTCTTCGTTGTTGAGACCGGCCGCCGGTTCGTCGAGCAGGATCAACCTCGGCTCGGTCGCCAGCGCCCGCGCTATCTCAAGAAGGTGGCGTTCGCCAATGGGCAAGTCATCCGCGGGCTTATCCGCCTTTTTCTCCAATCCCACAAGCTTCAGGAGCGAGTGGGCTTTTTCTTTGCTTTCGGCATCCTCTCGCCGTACCGCCGGCAGGCCGAGCATGCATCTGAATATGCCGCAGTTCATGCGCGCATGGCGCCCCACCATGACGTTTTCCAGGACGCTCATGTTTGCGAATAATTGTGTGTTCTGAAAAGTCCTTGCGATTCCGGTTTTTGTTACCACGTGCGGCTTTTTGCCCGCTATATCGTGGTTATCGAATAACACGGTGCCCGACGTTGGTTTATCGACGCCTGTGAGCAGATTAAAAACGGTTGTCTTGCCGGCCCCGTTCGGGCCGATGATCGCTTTTACCTGGTCCCTGTAAACCCTAAAACTCACCTCGTTTACAGCGGTGAGCCCGCCGAACTGTTTGGTGAGGTTTACAACATCAAGAAGCGGCACTGTTCTCACCTGCCGCATCCGGGAGTATAACGGAGCGCCGTTTGAAAACGCTCACCAGTTTCGCGCCTGCTCCCACCAAGCCTTGTGGCATAAAGACCATGGCAAGGATGAGAATCCCGCCGAATATTACCATGTTGTAATCGTCATATGCTTTGAGGTACTCCTCGAGGACCGTTAAAGTCGATGCACCGATAACCGCCCCCCATACATTCGACATCCCACCAACGACCACCATTGTTACCAGCGTAATCGAGATGCCGAGCGTAAACGATTCGGGGCTCACGTAACCCGCCATATGCGCGTAAAAACTTCCTCCGATGCTTGCCAAAACAGCGCTCAGCACAAACACTTGTATCTTGTATTTTGCGGTATCGACACCGGACGATGCGGCTGCAATCTCGCTGCCATGGACCGCCCTGAGCGCCCGCCCGACCCTTGAGTGGACGATGTTGAGTGATAGTACGAGGCTCAAGACAACAAAGACCAGCACCAGCATATAGAGCTTTAACGGTGTCTCGAAGCTGAACCCTCCTACGGTAATAGCGGGTAAACCGTAAAGGCCGTCCGTACCGCCGGTTAAATCTCTCAGCTCTAGGAACAACACATGCACGATCTCTGCAAAACCCAGGGTTGCCATCGCGAGATAGTGACCTTTTAACCGTAATGTCGGCATGGCTATTGCATATGCGACCAGGCCGCCCAGCACAACGGCGGCCGCCAATCCGAACCAGGGCGAGAGGCCGTACTTGGTGGTAACGATCGCCGAGGCGTAGGCGCCTATCCCATAAAATGCCGCGTGACCGATTGAGACCTGCCCTGCGGCACCCATCAAAAGATTCAAGCCCAAGACGATGATCGTGTTGATCCCAAGAACGATGAGTATCTTGATGTAGTAGTTATTTGAAACTATAAACGGCAGGAGCGCCATAGCGCCGC
>PFFU01000156.1:0-12084 GCA_002783345.1 Candidatus Aquicultor secundus | reverse complement strand
CGCCGAGAATTCCGCTCGGCTTAAAGAAAAGAACCAGCAGCAATATCAAAAACGCGATCGCATCTTTGTATCCCGAGTCGATTACGCCGACGCTTAAGGACTCCAGTACGCCCAACAGAAGACCGCCGACGACCGCTCCAAGCGGATTGTCCAGCCCGCCGAGAACCGCGCCTGCAAACCCTTTTAGACCGAGGAAACTCCCCACCGAGTAGCTTGTCATTGAAATAGGTGTGATAAGGATGCCCGCTACCGCACCAAACGCCGCGCTCATAGCAAACGAGAGCATGACGATGGACGAGGTATTTATCCCCATCAACTGCGCCGCCGATGGATTGATCGAGCAAGCCTTCATCGCTTTGCCGATAATCGAGCGTTTGTAGAACACTTGAAGCAGGATAACGGTAACCAGCAGTATACAGACCACCCAGATGGTTTGCGGGACCACCGATGCGCCGAGCACCGGTATTGGCTTGTCGCCGGTAAACGGCGGCAGCGTTTGCGGGTCGCGTCCCCATAGTATCATGGCCACGTTTTTAAAAAGGATCGAGGCGCCAACGGTTACTATGATCAGGGTAATTATGGACGAGTTGCGCAAAGGCCGTATTGCCAGACGTTCGAATATCACCCCAATTGCCGTAACGATCGCTATTGCGATAATAATTGCGAGTACCAGCGGAAGCCCGGCCGCCGTATAAAGGGATACGGTAATCAATCCCCCGAGCATTACAAATTCGCCTTGTGCGAAGTTTATGAGTTGCGTGGAGTTATATATTAACGTGAAGCCCAGCGCTATTAACGCATAAATGCTTCCGCTCGTTATTCCGCTTATTAGGTATTGCATGAATTGATCAAACTGCATCTAAGCCGCGATCACACCTTAAGTAACCAAGCCGATATGAGCTTGTTTGATGGTCGAAACGCCGGTTTTTTTTGGCTATCCATAGGATACACGGTTTTGCAGGGTTGCGCTAGACTCAGCAATTTGCCTCACCTGCACGTTTAACCCCTTGCCGCCAATGAATAAAGGAGAGCGGGTAGTGAGCCCGCTCTCCTTGTTTGTTGGCATTGAGTTATTCATAGTAATCGGTTTCGTTACCGATACTTACTTCTTCTCGATCCACTTTCCGTCTTTAACCTCTACCATGATCATATCGGAGGAGGTGGTGCCGTCGTGGTTATCCGCACCGTAGGTAAAGATGCCGCTGATGCCGACAAAGTCTTTCGTCTTTTCGATCGCATCGCGTAGCTTCTCGTTGTTGCTTCCGGCCTCTTTGAGCGCATTCGCAAGGATATTTATTGCATCATATGCGTGGCCTGCGAACGAGTTCGGATTCTCGCCGTATTTTGCTTTGTAATCGGCCGTGAAGGTCTTGATCACATCCGCCTGATCACCTGTCGCCGAGCTTGGAACCAGGATCTTTCCGGCCGGGAAGACGATGCCTTCCGCTGCAGAGCCGGCAAGTGTAAGGAACGTCTTATTTGCTATGCCGTGACTGCCTATGTAAGGCATTTTCATGCCTAATGTTTTCATATTTTTGGCCGCAACAGCAGGGCCGGGGTTGGTACCCCATACTACAACGACGTCGGGTTTTGCGCCGTTAATCTTGGTTAACTGAGAGCTGACATCCGTATCATCTGTCTTATATGTTTCAGAAGCTACGACCTCAAGCCCGGCTTTTGGGGCCAGTTTCTTCAGCTCTGTCGAACCGCTCTGCCCGAAGGCGTTGGCATCGCTGAGGATAGCGAATTTCTTGATCTTCAATGTTTTGCTCATGTAATCGATTACCTTTTGCACCGCCACCGCGTCGCTCTGAGCCGTTCTGACGATCCACTCATTCGGCGCTTCGGTAATTTTAATTCCGGCGGCCATTGCGATCTGCGGTATTTTCGCCTCGGCTGTTTTTGGTTTCATAGCCAGGGTAGCAGGGCTGCCCGTACCACCTATAAGCGCGATAACATGTTCCTGGTCTATCAACTTGCTTGCAGCGATAACAGCGTTTGTCGCAACGCTCTGATCATCTTCAATCTTAAGGTCGATTTTATGACCGTTGATCCCGCCTGCCTTATTAATCTTATCTGCTTCCATTAAAAGCGTGTTTTTCTCCTGTACGCCAAGCGCTGCCGTCGGACCCGTGACCGATACTACCGCTCCAACAACATATGGCTCGTTAGACGCTTCCTTTGATGTGTCGCTCGAACCCGTGTTGGTTTGGGTCTTCTCAGTCTTAGCCGCCTGACATCCCAGCGCGAAAATCGCAAACGAGACGATCAGCAATGCTACAATCCATTTCTTCATCCGCTTACCTCCCATTAGATTACATGTTATAAATGTTACATATTGCAAGAAATACTATCCTTTCCCCCCTTTCACGTGTTGATTTCTACTTTCACATTCGAAGATTCTTGGATGTCATTCATATGTCCTGGTAATCCTACCTGTGTCTCCTCGTTACCTCTATTCGTAAGACTCGTCTTAGACGATAAAGGCGGGTTTGGATGTAAGATCGTATCCGATATCGAAAGCCCGTTTGTTTATGTCCACGGTTTTTGGCGGTACCCTGCGCTCGATGGCCGCATACCAGACGCCCCGATCGATCGGCATGAGCGCCGCCAGGCATCCCAGGAGAACTATGTTTGCCGCTTTCTTGCTGCCCGCTTCTTCTGCAAGGCTATCCGCATCCACCGCGAGAAGGTTGATACCTTTGCCGCGGATAAGTTCGTCTATGTTTTGCGGATAACGCGCCTTTCCAAGAAGCACGGGAAGGGGCTCTATCTTTTGGGTATTCATGATAAACACGCCGCCAGGCTTCAGGTAATCGCTCCATCTCAGGGCTTCGAGTTGTTCGAATGCAAGGATGTACTCGGCTTTCGCTTTATCGATGAGCGGAGAGAATACTTTGCTTCCAAATCGTACCATCGTGTTGACGCTGCCGCCGCGCTGGCTCATGCCGTGGATCTCCGACATTTTGACGTCATACTCGGCGCTCACCAGCACCTGTGATAAAACATCGGCCGCCAGGACGATCCCTTGTCCGCCTACTCCTACCAGTAATATATTCTTAACGTCGCTTATCACGCTTATCATATGCTCTCCATTATATTCCTGCGCCCCGGTCGACCTTTGCATACTCGACAACGGCATCCTTCTTGCATACCTGGACGCACACTTCACAGCCTGAGCATATCTCCGGATCGATTTGGGCACGTTTTTCTTTCCATGAAATTGCAGGGCACCCTAGCTTGACACAGGCCTTGCAGCCATTACATGCGCCTGTCACCATAAACGGCTTAGTATTAGGCCTCTCGACGAGCAGGCACGCTCTTCTAAATATGATTACCGATGGTTCGTCTTTTGCGGTTTCTTCTTTTATGGCTTCCTTTACGACTTTAAGATCATAAGGGTCGATTACTTTCACCGACTGTATGCCGGTCGCTCTTACTATCATTTCGAGATCAAGCGGGGGGCCGTCGTAGCCTTTTAGCGTTTTTCCGGTTCCCGGATGGTCCTGCCGGCCGGTCATTGCCGTCGTGCGGTTGTCGAGAATAATCACCGTTGTAAAGCCACGGTTGTAGACGGCATCGATAAGCGGTGTAATCCCTGAATGCACGAACGTCGAGTCTCCCAAGACTGCGACGACGTCTTTTCTGCCCGTCGCTTTCTGAAAACCGGTGGCGTTGCCAATGCTTGCGCCCATACAAATACAGGTATCCATCGCTTCGAGCGGCGGTAATACGCCAAGCGTGTAGCACCCGATATCGCCGGTTACTACCAATTTTAGTTTATTTAATGTATAGAGCACACCTCTGTGCGGACATCCCGGGCAGAGCATCGGCGGCCTGCCGGGCAACTCAATATCAAGCGCCTCCGATTCCTCTAAGGCGTCATCTTCTTTGTCCGCCAGAGACCCTCGTATTATATCGGGATTAAGTTCGCCAATTGCCGGAATAAACCTTTTGCCCGATACCGAAAGCCCCCATATCTTTATTTGTTCTTCGATAAACGGATCGAGTTCTTCGACAACGATCGCCTGCTCGACCTGCTCGATAAAATCAGTAATAAGTTTCCTTGGCAGCGGATAAGTCATGGTAAGTTTCAAAACCGATGCGTCGGGAAACGCCTCTTTTACATATTGGTATGAAACACCGCTGGTTATAAACCCGATATGGCGGTTTCCCCATTCAACGCGGTTTCCACGGAACTGCTCGGCAAACTCGGAGAGCGCGTTGAGCCGGTTCTCGACCACCTCGCGGCGACTCTTGGCATGCGCCGGAATCATCACATACTTCTGCGGATTTTTCTCGTATGTTTCCTCTTTCCTTACCCTCTCGACATCGACCTCGACAAGCGATTTCGAGTGGTTTACCCTCGTCGTCGTTCTCAGAATTACGGGGGTGTCGAATATCTCGCTTATATTAAATGCCTCATCGATCAACAATACCGCATCTTGGCTATCGCTCGGCTCAAGCATCGGAATTTTTGCGGCCTTAGCGTAATTACGGTTATCCTGCTCGTTCTGCGAGCTATGCATCCCCGGGTCGTCGGCCGAGACAATAACGAGCCCGCCGTTTACTCCCGTGTATGCGAGCGTAAACAGCGGGTCGGCTGCGACATTAAGCCCCACGTGCTTCATCGTAACCAAAGCCCTTGAGCCGGCCAACGATGCACCTATAGCGACTTCAAGCGCTACTTTCTCATTGGGCGCCCATGCAGCTTCTATCTCATCGTATTTCACAATAGTTTCTAGTATTTCGGTGCTCGGCGTGCCCGGATAACCCGTGGCCATAGTTACACCAGCGACATACGCTCCATGCGCTATCGCCTCATTACCCGATAACAGTACTTTCATTCAACTATCCTTCTGTGACCTCATTTACCGTGTAAAGCCCGGCAGGCTATTTATTATATTGTTATTATCCCCTCTCATTTCTATACCATTTGACAAGCTAAAAAGCAATCCAAAAGCAGGAGCCAGAATTTAGAATCGCGTTTAAAATCGGGATTATGGGAAACTTTAAAAGTTAAATACACATGAGTGGGGGTGATGTGATGGCTATGACGTATAATCTCGATAACGTTATCGATGGCCTGTCCTATCCCGCGTCAGGCAACGATATTATAAAAGCTCTCGAGGACAGGAACTTTCCTGAGGATTTCATGAACGAGTTCAAGCCGATGATCAAGGAAAAGAATTTCAATTCCGCAGATGATCTACATGGTTGGTTATCGGATAACTTGACGACGCATATGGCCGGCCTGCTTGGGGGCGCGACTGTTCACGACCTGATCACTCGCGCAAAGAAGACGGCATAACTTCCCCGTTATGCCGCTTAGGGATCGCCGGGATCGATAACCCCCTGCCGCAACAGGGGGTTATCTTCTATTTCATTATCAGTTTCAAAGCTCAAATTCTAATAATTCTAATACGTGATAAGAGAAAACACGTCTTGCCCTTCGAGCTTGGAGCGCCCGTTTAAGAAGCTGAGTTCGATTAAAAACGCTACTCCGACTATCGTTCCTCCAAGTTGCTCGACCAGCTTTACTTTTGCAGCAGCAGTACCGCCCGTCGCTATAACATCATCGACTACCAGGACACGCTCGCTCGGCTTTATTGCGTCCTCGTGCATTTCAAGAGAGTCGACGCCATACTCAAGCTCATATTCTGCGCTTAGTGTATTATATGGCAGTTTACCCGGCTTTCTCGCGGGAACAAATCCGCAACCGAGCCTATATGCCAGGGCGCTTGCCAGGATAAAGCCCCGTGCCTCTGCTCCAAGCACTATGTCGATGTTCTTGTCTTTGTAGTGATCGGCGATTGAGTCGATCGCGTACTTAAAACTCTCCTTATTTCCAAGAAGCGGTGTTATGTCGCGAAACATCACCCCTTCTTTGGGCCAGTCCGGTATGTCCCTCACATAAGTCTTTAGATCCACTCTTACCTCCTAGGAATTGGCATTCACATATAGGCTTACAAGCATAATGTAACACAAATAGCACGTCTGGCACATCTTTTTGAATGTCTTCCAGAGTGTCTCTCAGAATGTCTTTTAGAAAATATCTTGTACCGCATCCAGTTGCCCGCGCGTACCGAGAATTACTACGTGATCGGCTTGCTCGAGTACGGTCGTTGCCGTCGGCGACGTGTTAAATTCCCCCGACCTCTTTTTAATTGCAAGGATTACCGCCCCGGTGCGCTTACGTATATCCGTCTCCGCCAGCGTTTTCCCCCTACATTTCGATGTGCTGCTGACCGCCAACTCTTCAAGCCGGTATTCCAGGTCGTCGCCAAACGTAACGACATCGAGGTAGTCCGATACCAACGGTCGTACAAGTATGGATGCCATTCGTTTGCCGCCAATTATACTCGGTGAGACCACCCTGTTTGCACCCGCGCGAATCAACTTTTCTCTTGATTCGGCCAGAATGCTGCGGGCGACGATATCGATCTTCGGGTTTAGTACACGCGCGGTCAGGGTGACGAAGACGTTATCCGCATCGTTGTCGACGGCAGCCACCAAGCCGCTTGCCCGTTCGACCCCCGCTTTCAACAAAATCTCGTCGCTTGAGGCATCGCCTTCAATACACAAGAAGCCCCGGTCGCGGCACTCCTGCACCCTGCCGGGGTTATTCTCTATGATCACGAACGGCGAATGTGACGCCCTGAACTCATCTGCAACGTTCTCGCCGACCCTGCCGTAACCGCATAAGATATAGTGATTTTCCAGTGTTCTTATTTCTCTCTCCACTCTTCTCTCCGTTAATATGCCTGATAGATGCCCTTCAATCATGAATTCCGCTATCGATACAAAAAGGTAAAACGCTATCCCCACACCCGCAAAAACAAGAAGCATCGTAAAGAACTGCCCTGTGACATCAAGAGGATGAACTTCACGATACCCGACCGTCGTTATCGTTATAACGGTCATGTAAGCGGCATCCGTAAACGACCAGCCCTCAATCACCATGTATCCTGTAATTCCTAGTGCTACGACCAGTGCAAAAAGGGCAAATGTAAGCCGTAACCGTCTTAATAAGTCCACACAGCGCCAACCCCCGATCTAGATAATAGAAAATTGAGAATAGAAAATAGATTCTATTCAATATGCATTATACGCAAAATGCGCATCCCAATCATATAATGTTGCGATGGCTCGATAGCCGATAGTTTGAAGATTCTCTATCTATGCCAAAGCTCCTGCATATTTGAGCGGGCAAAGCTCAAAAATTGCTATTAAGTTCACTATTTCAACAACGTCCCCTTTCCAGTCCCCTTTCCACCTTTCCACTTTCCAATTAGATTTCTGAATAATTCAATCTATTTTCCATTTTCTATTTTCAATTCTCTACCAAGAAGGGTATGTACTAATCAAACTCTTGATTTCCAACTGGGGTGTGAGGATCGTGGAGAGGTATGAGATTGCTATAATCGGTTCGGGACCGGCCGGCTATGTAGGCGCTGTTACGGCAGCGCAAGCGGGCGTTCCCGTATGCATCATCGAAAAAAGTGATTTTGGAGGGGTCTGCCTAAATATGGGCTGCATACCGACAAAAGCGCTGGTCGCGTCGGCAAAAGCGCTGAGAAACGCGCGGCGTGCGGGTGAATACGGTATCGATATTGGGGGTACCATTCAAACATCACTGGAAAAATTGCAGGCTCGAAAAGACCGGGTGGTCGATATCGAGAAGCAGGGTCTGGTTAAACTGGTAGAGAAAAGCGATGTGCAGATAATAAAGGGGCATGCCAGCTTCAAGGATACAAATTCTCTTAAAATCAGCGGCTCTGACGGAGAGAAAACGATTTTCGCAAAAAACATTATTGTAGCCACCGGCTCTAAACCCCACGCATTGTCGTTTTTACCCTACGACGGGGTCAAAGTGCTTTCAAGCGATGATCTTTTACGCCTTGCTAAGCTGCCCGACTCGATGCTGATTATCGGCGGCGGCTACATCGGCTGTGAGTTCGCTTCCATTTTCTCGGCGCTCGGCACAAAAATCACCATCATCGAGGCACTGCCGAGTCTCCTTACGGGTACCGATGAAGAGGTCTCCACCATCCTGGCCAGGGAATTTAAAAAGGTCGGCATCGATGTAAGAACAAATAGCACGCTTGTAGGAACTAAAGTTGAAGACAAAGTCGAAGCGACCATCGAAGATGGAACCGTCTTTACCGCAGATATCGCACTGGTCGCCATCGGTCGCGTCCCTTCAACCGGTGGCGTTGACCTTGAGAAAATAGGCGTCGAGACCCTTCCGAATGGTGGTATTAAAGTAAACAATCAGATGATGACGAATATACCCGGTATCTATGCGGTCGGAGATGTCATCGGCAATCCGATGCTGGCTCATGTCGCCTCTGCCGAGTGCAAAGTCGCGGTCGCAAACGCCCTTGGAAACCGCTACATGATGGACTATACGGTTATCCCAAGCGGGATATACACATACCCCGAGATCGGGAGCGTCGGTATTACCGAAAACCAGGCCAGGGACATGGGTATGGATGTTAAAATCGGCCGTGTTCAGCTTCGTAGCCTGGGAATATCGCACACCTCGGGTGAAATCGCAGGCATAGCCAAAATCATAACCGATGCCATATCGGATAGAATCGTAGGGGCTCATGTCATCGGCGATCGCGCCACCGATATTATCCACGAGGTGGCTGTGGCCATGTACCAGGGGATGACGGCATCCGCCCTCAGTATGGTAATCCATGCCCATCCGACGTTTTCCGAGCTTATATCCGAAGCCGCCCTGGACGTTAACGGCGATGCGAAAAACTTATTCTCTTGACCATATCAGCAGAATAGGCATATCGGTTCGACGAAGAAGCTCTTTTACGGTCGTGGCGCGCTCGGCCTCGAGGTGACCGTGCCAGCCAAGGGCTATCAGCTCATCGCCGTTTTCCTGAGCGAATTTGAGCATAACATCCGCCGGTTCACCCTCGCGCTCATAGAGCCTTAAGGTCACCTCCGGCGGTCGCTGTGCATAGAAACGCTCAACGAACTCCTGAGCCCAGGCGGGCCAGTCGTATCGCGGGTAATCCACATAACGGGGCGGCGTAATCGTACCCGGCTCACGGGAAGGTCTCTCGCCGACAACCCCGATGTTGAGCACGTCGACCTCGGCATGAACACGCTTTGCGAGGTTATATACCTGGATCATGACGGCCGCGGCGGTAGGCGATCCGTCTTGCGGCACCAGCATTTTTTCCGGTTTCCACTGGGGGTCGGGTAGATGAGCGATATCAGGCCTGATAACCAAGACCGGATTAATGGCCCGCTGCACTATCCCCATAGCGGTACTTCCCAAAAGGTGCTCTTTGTTAAATGTCCACCCGTGGCTGGACATTACGATCATCTGCGTATCGACGCAGGCAGCAAAACGAAGGATTTCGTCAACTACATCCGCTCCCCGGATCTGGTGCAGTGAGAAATCCCTTACTTCAATCTGCCCTATTTTAAGCTTCTTAACCAGGTCTTTTTCAGATAACAGCTCATCGGTTACATGAACGATGTAAAGCACGGCCCCCATGATATTCGTCATGGCCTCGGCCGCGCCCAACGCTTTTACCGAAATTTCAGATCCGTCAAGAGGTAGAATAACCGCCGGTCTGTTTCTCATGCTACACCTTCTTGCCCCTTCCCATCGATATCGCGCCAGGTAGTGCCATCCCATTCAGACCTGTATGTCGCACCTGGCCTAAGCGTTTGCAGCTGACGGCCGTAAATTCCGACCCTGACCTCATTTGCATGCCCGATGGTAATAGTAATTTGTTTGTTTCTTTCAACATCGAAGTCGATATGATTGTTGCGCCAGATGAACGCAAACTTCATCCGGTCCCATTCTTCCGGAAGCTTTGGATCTATATAGAAACCGTCCTCTTCGGCTCGCATACCCGTAAATCCCATAATTAGTTGCTGCCACAGGCCTCCCAGGGCGGCCGCATGGACTCCTCCGGCCGCGCTACCCATGTTGTTGGCCAGGTCGATCTGAGCTGCCTGGCGGAAGTAACGCATAGCCATATCCATCCTACCGAGCCGTGCCGCAACAAGACCGTACATACTTGGCGACAGCGAACTACCGTGCCCGGTGCGGCGCTCGTAATACTCAAAGTTTTCCTTAATAACGTCTTCGCTAAACTTGTTTTCTAACAGATAAAGGAGCATAACCACATCCGCTTGCTTCACGAGCTGCGACGCGGCTGTCTCTTCCCTGCCAAGAATCGAGTCGAGTGGGGCGGTTCTCGGTTCGAACTTATAGACATCGATATCCTTCAACTTAAAGAAACCGTCGAACTGCTCGATAAGGTTTCCGTGATTCATGTCGATATACATGTGCTCGGAAACATCCGCCCACTCAATCAGCTCGTTCTCGTCAAGAGCGATCTTTTCTTTAAGCGCAAGCCACTTCTCAGGATGGTGGCTCTTCAGATAGTTGATGGCGTCTACGGCCCTCTCTATATTCCAAACCGCCATCATATTTGTATAGGTGTTGTCGTTTACAATCTCATGGTACTCGTCCGGGCCCTCTATGTTGAGGATACGATAGATACCGTCATGCTCTTCGACACGGCTTACCCAAAACCGGGCTGTTTCAATTAATATTTCTGATCCGGCGTTCACGATGAAGTCCTCATCCCGCGTGGCGATCCAGTATTGCCACACACCGTAAGCGATGGCGCAATTGATATGTTGCTCAAGTTTGCCTGAGAGAATCAGGATTACCTCGCCGTTTGGCGCGATTACGCTTTCCGGGGTCATCTCCTCACCGGTGCTCGTTGATTCCCAGGCGAACATGGCGCCTTTGGCGCCCATGTCTTTCGCTTCCTGTCGTGCAGCATCAATCGTATGGTAGCGGTACATAAGCATAGCCCTCGCGGTTGCCGGGTGCGTGTAGATAAAAAATGGGATCATGAACATATCCGCATCCCAGAATATATGGCCCTTGTAGATTGTGCCGGTAAGGGTTCTGGCGCTGATCGATACGCGCTCATCAAAACCGTTGCCGGCGATTATTAAATGGTATCCCGCGAAATTGGCCCATAACTGTGCATCCCGGTTGCCGCCAATCTTAATGGCCGTATCTTCCCAGCGTTTCGCCCAGGCCTCTACATGTGCGAGGAGCATATCATCAAAACCGCGTCCCGCATATGCGTTGACTTCGTCGCTTGCCTTTTGCGCGGGATTGCCCGTGTCTCTGGTGGTATAGATGCCGACGAATTTATCGATTTCTATTTCCTGGCCCTCGTCGGCCTGCCATCTCCATTGCTCGCTGGCACCGCATTCGTTGATAAATGTGCGATAGTCGGGCTTTAGCATACCGCCCCTTACCACGCTTAGCTGGGCTTCGGCGATTTGAATATCGGTAAGCTCGGTTTTCGCCACCACAATGACGCCCCGGTCGCCGTCCAGACTGCGCTTTTCGATAGGCTCGGCTGCAAGGCCGGCTTTGCGACAGAGTTCAATACCCGTCTCAACGCGTATTTCTCCCCTGTAGTTTTCTGGGACAACACGAATCCTGAGCGCCATTGCATGGGGCTCTGCAAGTGACGCAAACCTCGAGAATCGTATTGACGTTATGCGGCCCTTTTCGCCTCTGTGACGCCACTCTCGGTGCATAACTCCTTTTCCCATATCAAGGATACGTTTGTGACTAAGTATCGTCCGCTCATCCATCGTAAGTTCTTGACCATCCACATATATCCTGGTAAACACCCAATCGGCTATTATGGAAAGCTCTTCGATCTCACCCGGAGCGGGCCTGGCGTAAACGCCTGCCAACAAGGTTGCGGGCTCGGAACCCAGATCTTGCTCCTCGAGCGAGCCACGGGTGCCGAGGTATCCGTTTCCAACGGTAAAAATGGATTCGACCTCACGCTCGCGTAACGGGTCGTATCCATCCTCGACGATTAGAAACGTCGGGTCGTCTGTTACGCAAAGCTTCTTGTTTAGTTCGGTTTGCTCCTTCATAAGTTGTAGGAAACATGCCGGGCCGCCTCCGGTATGGATGACGCCCGGGGGTACGCCGTTCGGCTCTTTGCCGACTGAAACATAGGTTATCCCCGGCGCAGCCGGCAGGTACATCCGAAA
>PFFU01000026.1 GCA_002783345.1 Candidatus Aquicultor secundus | reverse complement strand
GTCTTTCTTATGAACGCGCTCTTTCCATTCTTCCGGCCCAAAAACCGTATAGTTAACATCTCGCCGCAAGACCTTCTCGGCGACGCTTACAACATCGTTTAAGGCGTCTAAGTCTGGGTCTCCGATAATCATCAGGTCTACATCAGAGCGGGCACTCTCAAGGTTTTTCGCTACCGAGCCATAAATAAAAGCAAAATCAACGTGACCGATTTCAGCAAGCTTTTCGTGCAGCACGTCAGCGAGGCCGACCGTCTTTAAGATAATGCTCTTTAGCTCTTCGTAAATGGGGAATTTCTTGTTTACCCAACAGTAGCGAACATTTGCTTCCTTTTCTGTCTCTAGAAGACCAACATCAACGAGCTTCTTAAGCTCTTTTTGCAAGGCAGAGTGGGCAATATCAAGTCGTTTATATAAATCGGTATAGTAAAAGCGCTCATCCGGGTGGTTTAAGAAAAGCGTCAGTAATTTTATTCTTGTTTTTGATGGCATAAATGTATATAGCATTGTTTGTCTCCTATTACCACTATTGTGGTGTGTTTACACCACTATTATGGTGTATCGTCTGAAATTGTCAATAGTTTTATATGCTGGTACATCTTTGACTTGATCAGATTAAAAATGTGCCAATAATTATATCCCTTATTGCTTATATGCTTCTAATAATTTCAACCGAAAGCCAGCAAACTTTTCCGTAATGCCGTAGTCCTCAACAAGGTTCGATATTGACGTTTGGAAATGCCTCGTTGTAAGCCTTAGTTTTGGCATGAGAAGGTAGGCGGCGAAAACTTCAGCCTGTCTTTCCTGAAGCTTATCCCAGGAATACGCACCGCTAGAGGCAGCTAGATGATTTCCAGCATGAAGGAAATGGTGGCCCAGAGCGTGAGCGATTAACTCTTTACGCTCTGATTCCGGCAAGCCTACCTTTAAAACAATAAAATCCCCAAAATAGAGTTCTTTGAGCCTATCCACGAGGGGATACTCAATAATTCCGATGCTTTCAGCATCGAGGATATCTTGAAGGTTACTTCCATATTGATTTACTATTTCTAAAGCTTTGCGCTTGGCGATATTCATTTATGTCTCGCTTAATTATTAATCGTCTTTCTCTAGTTTCTTAGCTCTCGCTAAAAGCACGGCTTGGTAAGCACCTAAGATTGAGCGCTTCTCTTCATAAGTCATGCTCGGAACGTCTTTTAGCATCATCTGAAAACCAGGATCGCTGATACCCAGTTCTTCAAACTCATGATCGAGAAGAAGACTTTGCATCTCTTCCCAAGGCATCTCCAAGACTTGAGCCCAGATTTTTAGCTTATCTTCAGCTGGAATGAACTTGTTATTCTCAACCGAGCTGACATAACTATTGGTCGTATAGCCGAGTTTTTCAGCGATCTTTTCTTGGGTGACCCCTTTTGAAAGTCTTATGGCTCTTAGTTTGTCTCCGAACCCCATAACAAACTCCTTATCATATTAATGTGATATCAAACGCTTGTTTATAGGCACTCTTACAAATGATTGATATCCTTACTATTGGTTATTTTGGTAAATTGCCATATTGACGGCTATCACACGTTTATAATATTATGGTAACAACGGTTGATTGTCAACCGTAATTGCAAGGGCAAATAATTCGCTAAGCAGTGATATCGCAAATTCAAGCAGCGATTATTTTTTTCACCTAAAATATCATATTTTTATGATATTTTAGGCAAGGGGTAAAGCAAGAGGTTAAAGATGGAGTTCTACGCACAGCTCAAAAGCAAAAAAGAATTAGAGGCGGATCTTCCAAGACTCGTTTCTGCTTTTATTGAGCTTGCCGAAGATCTCCTAGCTCAAGAGGAAATCGAGAAAGCGCAAGCAGAAAAAGGGAAAACGCAAAAGCCAGCCGGAAGAGGAAGGCCGAATAAGAAAAAACCTCTTGCAGAAAGTCCTGCATTACCCCTGGTTTGTGACAGCAAGAAGAGATAACAAACATTTTAAAAATCAATTTTGAGGGGAGGTGACGAGGGTTTTCGGGGGAGGAAGGCTGGTCATTCGGGCATCGAGCCGCTCATAACCAGGCATCGCCGGTGCTCAAATCCCTGCCCTTCGGGACATGGCTTCGAACCCCGGCTACCCGCCTTTTGGTCTTCGACTTCCGCTTCGCTCCACCCCTTCGTTCCTCAGGGGCAAAACGCGGGTAGCCGGCGTTAGGCGCCGGCGATGCGAAAATCGACGGCATTCCTCCCCCGACCCCTCCTTCCGTCGATTTTCTTAAAAGGAAGAAGATTTATATAGTTAAAAACCAAAATAAAGAAAGGATTACGGATGGCCAGATTGCCACGAAACAGAAGAGTCAAAGATTTTCAGCGCATGGTGTTGCAGGCAAGAGACATTGCGATTATTTTAGCCGTTTATGAAAATCGCTTCCTAAGACGTGATCAGATCGAGAGGCTGTTTTTCAGCACAACGTCGGCTTGCAATCAGAGATTGCAAGCGCTTTACCAGCACAAATTCCTAGACCGGATATATCAGCCTGTAGATTTTGGCTCGTCTCAAGCCGTTTATGCCTTAGACAAGGTTGGCGCTGAAGTTGTCGCCGCC
>PFFU01000005.1 GCA_002783345.1 Candidatus Aquicultor secundus | reverse complement strand
AGCACCTTCACTGCTTTTACAAACCATGTTAAAAGGGTCGATAGAATAACGCAAAAGAGGATGCGCTGGGTTATTGAAGTGCTCGGCTATCAGCTTGAATTTGAGGCGGAAGTAGATCAACTAAAACCGAATAAGCTTATCTCCTGGCACTCTGTAACGAACGTCAAGCACTTTGGTTCCGTCTACTTTGACCAAGGCAATGGCGGTACAACGGTTACTCTCCGCCTGTTGTTCGATACCGAGAATTTGGCCGACGCACTTATTGAGGACTTGGATCTGTCCCGGGGCGAATTCGAGGGAGCCCTGGAGGAAGCGTTGGCCGGCTATAAGGCCTACTGCGAGCAGATGTGGCGGGCGATTCCTTCAGTTATTTAAGGCGAGTTGGTTTCTGGCTATACAAAGAGGCTTACAACTTCTTCCATTCCTACGTCGACCAGGCCTTTATCCGTGATTTTAAGCTTAGGCACGGTTGCAAGCGTTATAAAAGAGAGCGTCATAAACGGGTCCTCGAGGTGTGTGCCTAAATCGGCCGTGGCTTTTCTAAGCTCCTTTAACCTGGTGTAGACTGTGGTGCTATCATCCTCGGACATAAGCCCCGCTATGCGAAGTTGTAAAGCTGAGAGCACTTTACCTTTATTCACAGCGACGAGTCCGCCCTGTATATCGATAATTGCGTTTACCGCAACGGCGATGTCTTCGTCGTCGACACCTACAACTACTATATTATGCGCATCGTGTGCGATACTGGAGGCGATTGCCCCTGTGCGCAACCCCATACCCTGCACCAAACCCATCGCGAGTTTAACATGGCGGCTATACCGGTTCACAACAGCGACCTTCAGCAAATCCCTGCGTTGATCGCTTACCACGCGGTCGTTTAAAGTCGGAGATGGTACGGTGATTTCCTCTGTCACTATCTCTCCTGGAATGATCTTAATAACCCTGACCTGCGCCCCCTTGGATGGCAAAGCGAAGTCATTCACGCTAACGTTGTTGGTGAAAATGCTGTGCTTAAGCGTTATCGGGGGCTCGTATTTCTCTATGTATTGCAAATCCTGGCCGACGTCGTAAATGATGACCCCGTTTTTAATAACCGTTCGTATATAGACATCGGTTAAATCCTCGAGGATCAGCATGTCGGCAATTCTGCCGGGGGCTATCGCTCCCCTGTCGTTTAATCCATAATGCTGCGACGGATTAAGGCTCACCATCTGTATGACAAGCCTCAAATCGATCCCCTTGGCAATCGCCTTGCGCACGATACTATCCAGATGGCCTTGCTCGATGAGATCGATCGGGCTCAGGTCGTCGGTAACAAGGGCCATGTTGCGTGATGTCATGTAATTAACCGCGGGCAGAAGTGTATTAAGGCTTTTAGCCACGGAACTCTCCCGGACCATCAAAAACATACCGCGGGCGATCTTCTCAAGCCCTTCTTTCAGTTCGGCGGTCTCATGGTCTGAACTTGGTCCGGCCACCAGGTAGGCGTTAAGCCTCTTTCCTTTCAACTCCGGAGCATGACCGGCGATGGGGTTGTTTGCCGCAACCAGTATTTTCTCAAGCGTAGCCGGGCGGCCTGCCATAACGCCGGCTACATCCATTACTTCCCCCAGTCCGATGAAAGCGGGGTCCGAGAGGAGCATCGCGATCTCTTCCCTGCCTATCGAGGCGCCGGTTGTCTCTATCTGGGGCAAAGTTGACGGGACGCTCGATGGCGCCATGAATAAGAAGTCAATTGGTACGGCGCGCGTGGCTTTATGCAGGTAATTGATCCCGGTCAGCCCGGCCACGTTAGCGATCTCGTGCGGATCGGCGATGGCGGTGGTGGTGCCGTGTTTGAGAAGCTCAACAGCAAGTTCTTCGGGTCTGAGCATTGATGTCTCAATGTGCATATGCCCGTCGACAAACCCGGGGACTACGATAGAGCGTTGGATATCTCGCTCGTAGCTCCCGTTATATCGGCCTATGCCCGCGATAATGCCATGGTGTATAGCGATATCCGCAGTCTCAAAAGCGCCGGTAAAGACGTTAACAATCTCTGCGTTTTTAAGCACGAACTCAGCCGGCTCGACTCCGCGCGCCACCTGAATTATTTCATAAAGCTCCTCATAGTCCATGTAGGGATTATTCCTATAAGGCGATATTTTTACACCGTTGCTTGAGCTTAACAAAAGGGGGTTGTCTTAAACGCCGGTGCTCCCGAAACCATCGGCCCCGCGCACGGTCTCATCGAGCTCGTCGACGACGCTGAATGTGACGGATTCCACCTTTTGGATAACCATCTGGGCGATTTTATCCCCCTTTCGCACCTCAAAGGGTTCGGTTTTATCGGTATTGATCAGGATAACGCCGATCTCCCCCCTGTATTTGCTGTCGATAAGCCCGGGAGTGTTTACGATACTGATGCCGTGTTTGAGGGCCAGCCCGCTTCGCGGCTGAACAAAACCACCGTAACCTGCGGGAATGGCTATACTTATACCGGTTGGGATAAGAGCCCTCTCCCCCGCCGGGATCACCTGATCGATTCTACTTCTTAAATCACAGCCCGCGTCACCCTCGTGGGCGTACTCGGGCGCCGGCATACCCTTATCGAGCATCTTTATATTGATATGCAAGAGCGTTGCCTCCTTATGTAGTGCTTGTTGTTTGTCTCCTTAAGCATATGTTAGCAGAAAAGGTCATTCGCCGGCAGGTCTGCACCTGCCCATTACTTG
>PFFU01000104.1:67230-72274 GCA_002783345.1 Candidatus Aquicultor secundus | reverse complement strand
TGGCACGGGCGGCGAGGCACAGGATGAACAGGATCAGGAACCCTTAAGCGTGTCTTACGCTGACGGCCCCAGATATTGGGACATCATGCGTGCCGTTACCTCGGCTAAGCAAGCCGACAAGAAGCTGGGTGGCAGCAACGACTACAAACTCCGCTGGTACAAAAAAGGATATAAAAACGTTGGTGAAGCCATTATAAGCAAGGATACCGGTCGCATGGTAATAACATTCCCCGAGCCAACCGATACTTCGGTCACAGCCGATCTGGTTATTCCCCAGGAAGGGCTCAAAGTAATCAAGAAAGCCGCTACAGTAAACCGCAAGGAAGAAAAGGGACGAGAAATTTAAGCCCTTAAAAGGTTACGGCTTTCCCATCTTGCTTTACCCAAATGTGCTTGTATGCTATACATTATTAAAGCATAAGATGCACAAGCGTGAACATAACCATGGCTAAGCAATAACATGTGATCAAAGTGTTGCTAGGGGCTGAATTATATTGAAGGTACGTGATATTATAAAGATGATTGAAGATGATGGTTGGTGCTTGATCGCAACAAAGGGTAGTCATAGGCAATATAGACATTCTTCAAAAACAGGTAGAGTTACAATAGCAGGACATCTAGGTGACGATTTAAGCCCAGGCACATTAAATAGCATCCTAAAGCAGGCCAAGCTTAAGGAGGTAAAATAGATGTATCGTTTTCTTGTAATTATCGAAAAGGCGAACGGTAATTATTCGGCATATTCACCGGATCTACCTGGGTGCATTGCCACTGGGTCTACACCTGAAGATGCGGAGCAAAATATGCAAGAGGCAATTAAGATGCATGTACAAGGATTAAAGGAAGACAATTTACCTATTCCGGAACCCCATACCTTTGCTAAATATATTGCCGTTTAGTTAACAACCTTCATATTTAAACCCTTGACCCCGGCCTCTGGCCTCTGGGCCCTGAAACAGCCAAGCGCCTACCCTTGCCGCTCCTGATATAATTGTCCTGACATAACCCTGATATAATTGATTAAATAGATTAGGGATATACTCTGGGAGTATCCCCTAAGGAAATCCATTCACGCCACAAGCAGAACAGCTGGAAATGAGACGGTAATGCACGAAGACAAGATAGTTATTCGCGGAGCGAGAGAACATAACTTAAAGAATATAAACCTGGAGCTTCCAAGGAACAAACTCATCGTTATGACGGGCTTGAGCGGCTCGGGCAAGTCGTCCCTGGCGATCGATACGATCTATGCCGAGGGGCAGCGCCGTTATGTCGAATCCCTGTCGGCGTACGCCAGGCAGTTCCTGGGGCAGATGAACAAACCCGATGTCGACCACATAGATGGGCTGTCGCCCTCGATCTGCATCGACCAGAAATCAACCTCTAAAAACCCAAGGTCGACCGTCGGCACGATTACCGAAGTCTACGATTACCTGCGCTTGTTGTACGCGAGGATAGGCATACCGCATTGTCCGAGCTGCGGAAAAGAGATCACCCAGCAGACGTCCCAGCAGATAGTCGAGCAGGTCTTAAAACTTGCCGACAGCACAAAACTGCAGGTGCTGGCGCCGGTTGTGCGTGGTCGAAAGGGTGAGTACCGCGAGCTGTTCGAACGCCTGCGAAAAGATGGTTTTGCCAGGGTGCAGGTAGACGGCAAGGTCTACGGCCTCGATGAAGATATAAAAATCGACAAGAAAGAGCGCCACGACATCGACGTGGTTGTGGATAGGATCGTTATGAAGGACGGCATACAGCGCAGGCTTGCAGACTCCATCGAGACGGCGCTAAGCCTGGGTGAGGGGATCGTATCTATCCAGGTAATAGATGGTGGCGAGCGGCAGGATTTCAGCACGCATTTCGCCTGCATCGACTGCGGAATAAGCCTTGAAGAACTCGAACCGAGGATGTTCTCGTTCAATAATCCGTACGGCGCGTGCAAGGAGTGCACGGGTCTCGGTACCAGAATGGTCGTCGATCCCGAGCTTATCATCCCGGACGAGAATCTCAGCATCAACGAAGGCGCTATCCATCCGTTCTACCATAGCCGTATGGATTTTTATCCCAAGCTGATTAAGGCGGTTTGCGAAGAATTTGATATAGATATGGATACTCCATGGAACGACCTCTCCGAGGACGAGCATAAGATCGTAATGCTGGGAACGGAGGGCCACCCGATTCATATCAAGTATCGCAGCATGACCGGGCGCACCAGGAGCTACCATGCATCCTTTGAGGGCGTGCTTAAAAACCTGGCGCGCCGTTACCGCGAGACCGACAGTGACTATGCGCGTGAGTGGATCAGCCAGTACATGGCGCTGCGGCCGTGCGCCGTGTGCAACGGCGCACGCCTGAAACCCGAGAGCCTGGCCGTAACCGTGGGCGGGCTCAACATCTATGAACTATGCGAGATGTCGATCAGAGACACGCTTACGTTCATAAGCGACGTCACCCTCAGCGACCGCGAGCAGATGATAGCGCACCGCGTGCTTAAAGAGGTGCGCGAGCGCCTGAAGTTTCTTGTCGACGTCGGCCTTGATTACCTGACGGTAAACCGCACGTCGGGTACGCTCTCCGGCGGCGAGGCGCAGCGTATTCGCCTGGCCACGCAGATAGGCTCAGGCCTGGTAGGCGTTCTTTATGTGCTGGACGAGCCGAGTATCGGCCTTCACCAGCGCGACAATCGCAGGTTGATACAGACGCTCAAGCGCCTCCGCGACCTCGGCAACACGCTTATAGTCGTCGAGCATGACGAAGAAACCATGGTCGAGGCGGATCACATAGTGGATATCGGGCCGCTTGCCGGCGAGCACGGCGGAAGGATTATCGCAATGGGGACGCTAAACGATATCATGAACAACCCGGAATCAATTACCGGCCATTTTTTAAGCGGTAAGCGTAAGATCGAAATTCCCACCGAGCGCCGGGTGCCCGGTGAGGCATGGCTTCGGATAAAAGATGCGAGCGAGCACAACCTAAAAAATATCGACGCAGATATTCCGCTCGGCCTGTTTGTCACCGTAACCGGCGTATCGGGCAGCGGTAAAAGCACACTCGTCACCGACATCTTATCGAAAGCACTTGCCAAGAAGTTCTATCGTTCAAGGGAACTTCCCGGCAGGCATAAAGCAATCGAGGGGTTCGAGCATATCGATAAATCCATAGAAATCGACCAATCGCCGATCGGTCGCACACCCAGGTCGAATCCGGCCACCTACGTCAAGCTGTTTGGCGATATACGAAACCTGTTTAGCCAGGTCCCCGAGGCTCAGATCAGGGGATATAAGCCGGGGCGCTTTAGCTTTAACGTTCGCGGCGGGCGCTGCGAGGCCTGCAGCGGCGACGGCACGATCAAGATAGAGATGCACTTTCTACCCGATATCTATATCCCGTGCGAGGTCTGCAAGGGCGCTAGGTATAATAACGAGACGCTTGAAGTTAAATACAAGGGCAAGAGTATCGCCGATGTCCTCGGGATGTCGGTCGAGGAAGCGCTTGCGTTTTTCGAAAATGTGCCCAAGATAAAGCGCAAGCTACAGACCCTGTTCGACGTTGGCCTTGGCTACATAAAGCTCGGCCAGCCCGCACCGACGCTTTCGGGCGGCGAAGCCCAGCGCGTAAAGCTTGCCGCCGAGCTTTGCAAGGTTGCAACCGGCAGGACATTCTATATACTGGACGAGCCCACCACCGGGCTTCATTTCGCCGATATCGAAAAGCTTTTAGAGGTTCTCAAGCGTCTGGTGGCACAGGGTAACACCGTACTCGTAATCGAGCACAACCTCGACGTAATTAAAACCGCGGATTGGATTATCGACCTCGGACCGGAAGGCGGGGAAGGCGGCGGCCGCATCATAGCCACCGGTTCGCCGGAGCACGTAGCCGAAGCAAAGCGCTCCTATACAGGTCAATTCCTCAAGAAAATGCTTGATAGAGGCAAAGTCCCCGTGTAAGGGGGCTAGCACTCTACCGCTTTAATGTGTTAAACTGATGATGAGCTAATATTCTGTCAAGCATGAATTTAAAGCTGGAGCCAGTTTGGGGAAGTCAGGAGCCAGGAGCCAGAATAAAACCCTATTTAATCTTTTTCTTTTATTCTGACTCCTGGATTCTTAGATTACGGGAGCTGATACATGTTAAGCATTGCTTTGCCAAAGGGAAGTCTTGAAGAGCAAACACTCATGCTGTTTGCCCAAGCAGATCTTGAAGTCAAAAAGGAATCGCGGGGCTACAATCCATCAATCAACGATCCGAGGATCAGCAAAGTTAAAATCTTGAGACCCCAGGAAATCCCCACGTATGTCTCCGAGGGATACTTCGACCTCGGGATAGGCGGCCACGATTGGATCGTCGAATCGAATGCGGATGTGGTCGAAGTTGCGGATATGCCGTACGCAAAGACCGGTGCGGGTATCATGCGCCTGGTAGTTGCGGTACCCGAAGACTCACCCATCCAAAAACCCGAAGACATACCGGCCGGAAGCCGCGTAAGCACCGAGCTTCCTAACGTAACAAGGAAATACTTCGAAAAGCTAGGCATACCCGTCAAAATATCGTTCTCCTACGGCGCGACCGAGGCAAAAGTGCCCGAACTCGTAGATATCGTTGTCGACCTCACCGAAACCGGCTCGACCCTGCGGCGAAACCGTCTTCGCATCATCGATACTGTTTTAGAATCGACAACCCGCCTTATGGCAAACAAGCAATCCTGGGCCGATCCCGAAAAACGGCAGGCGATAGAGGAGATAAAAACGCTTCTACTGGGTGTTATGGAAGCCCGAGGCAAGGTTCTCATCAGCATGAATGTCCCGGAGGGTAAGCTTGAAGAAATTGTTGCGGTCTTACCGGCGCTTAAAAAACCGACGGTTTCCAAGCTCTACAACTCCGATTATTTCGCCATAGAAACCGTAGTCGAAAAATCAAACGTAAACATCCTCATCCCAAAACTAAAAGCCTTCGGGGCCGAAGATATCATCGAACTCAGTCTCTCAAAGATAATTCGCTAGCGGCATAGGCAATATGTTCGAAGGCGAATGAGAGTACCTTTCAC
>PFFU01000104.1:4244-67202 GCA_002783345.1 Candidatus Aquicultor secundus | reverse complement strand
TCCCATGCAATCGAAAGCGTCACAGTGTACCACCTGTCATTCTGAGCGAAGCGAAGAATCTAGAGCGCACCAGCTTAGCTGAAGTAAACCGTCTAAGCTTTTCACACGTTGTCTTTAATGGGTATTTAAAAAATGACGAGACGGACATAGTTTTACCAACAAAATTTTGGATATTCTCTTGTAATAGCTTGAAAATTAAGGTAAACGTAAGTATATACTTAAGGTAAGGTAAACGTAAATATATACGATTGAATAATAATTGGCATGTTAGTCCTTTTAGAAGCGGACACCCAGCCAATGGGTGCTTGCTTTTTTTTGTTGACTTAGGATGAATGCGAAGCTAGTTTCCATCAAGTAGGGGCGAAGCTTGTCTCCGCCCAAGCCCAGTAATATTGCGGCGGAGCTTGTCTCCGCCCAAAACTAGTCTCCGCATACTAAGAACTTTTGAGGGAGACGATGATAAGCAAAACGTTAACAAATGACACCAGCGCGATAACTGCAGCTCACGCAATGCACGAGTCCAGCACCGCAATTCTGGACGGCACACACGCAGACCTGCTGCTTGAAGAAATACCTCACATAGAAAACCCGTCCGAAGCCCTATGTGGCCTTCTAGCTGACGACATGCCCTTTCTGCTGGAAAGCGCAATGCTCATGGAGCGCTATGGCAGATACTCCATCTTGGGCAGCAACCCCATCATAACCATACGATCAAAAGGCGCGATCACCGAAGTAACCAGGGATGGACGCAACACAATTTACACATCCGATCCGCTGGCGGTAGTGGATGATATGATTAAATCATTCGGGATGCTAGAGAAAGACCGGTTCTCCTGGCTGCCGTTTACCGGCGGTGCGGTCGGCTACTTCGGCTATGACTTAAACAGGCAGATAGAACGGATACCCGACATAGCCGAAGACGACCAGAAAATCCCCGATATTTATCTGGGATTTTATACCGAAGCGATAATCGTAGACCATCTCGATAAAAAAACCTATGCGATCGCCTACACTCCCGCAGACAACGCGGAGTCCCTCGATAAGGCGCAATCGCACCTCGACCTGCTTATCCGCAAAGCAACCAAAGCACAGGATGAATTGCATACCGCACCAGGCGATACTTGGCAGCCATTACGTAAAGACAAGCACGTAGTTGCCGCAAACCTGGCATCCAATTTCACCAGGGAAGAATATAAACAAGCGATCGACAAAGCAAAGGAATACATAAGCGCGGGCGATATTTTTCAAGTAAACCTGGCACAGCGGTTCACCGCCGATTTGCATGTCGACCACTACACGCTCTATAAGCTGCTTCGGGAAGCAAACCCAGCCCCGTTTGCGGCGTACCTGGGATACGATGATTTCTCGATTCTTAGCTCGTCGCCGGAGCGTTTTATGTTTGTCAACGATCGTTATGTGGAAACCAGGCCGATCAAGGGCACGAGGCCGCGCTACAAGGACAGCGACAAAGACAAAGCGGCCGTCAGCGAGTTGCAGGCAAGCGAGAAAGACTCGGCCGAGAATGTTATGATTGTCGATGTAAAGCGAAACGACCTCGGCAGGGTATGCGAGTTTGGAAGCGTTAAGGTTCCCGATCTGATGGTTGTTGAAAGCTATGAAGCGGTTCACCACCTGGTATCCACCGTTGTCGGGCAGTTGAGACCCGATATCGGAATGATGGACTTGATAAAAGCGAGTTTTCCCGGCGGATCGATAACGGGCGCGCCTAAAATCAGGGCGATGCAGATAATAGAAGAACTCGAGCCCCACCGCAGAAATCTCTACACCGGCTCCATCGGCTATATCAGCACCAACGGCAAGATGGACACGAACATCGTCATTCGCACCATAATCGCATTAGGGGATAAGGCGTATTTGCAGGTCGGTGGAGGCATCGTAGCCGATTCCGATCCCGAAGAGGAATACATCGAGACCCTGGACAAGGGTCGTGCGCTCTTTAATGCGCTCGGGCTAAAGGAGGGCTCAATTTAGTGGTTGTCTACTTAAGCGGCCGGATCATCGACGAAAAAGACGCAAAAATAAGCGTGTTCGACAGCGGATTTACCCACGGCAACGGCCTCTTCGAAACCATGCGCGCGTACCACGGCACGATCTTCGCACTGGATCGGCACCTCGACAGGCTGTACGGCTCGGCCAAGACGCTGGGTTACCCTACCATGCCGGGCAAAACAATCCTTGCAGAGGCTTGTAAAAATACCATAACAGCCAACAATTTAAGCGATGCGAGGCTCCGCCTTACCGTCACCAACGGCTTACCCGGCGCACAAACCCCAACAATCCTTATAACCGCAGTTCATTATAGCGGTTACGATGAGAACCTTTATCAAACCGGCATGTCGGCCATATTGCTAAACGGGTTTCGCACCTCAGGGAACATAACAACCACTCTTAAATCAACCAGCTATCTCTCGTCGGTAATAGCCAAGAAAAAGGCTCAAGAAGCCGGCTGCCATGAGGCGGTTTTGATCAACGAAAAGGGAAGTATCACCGAGGGGTCATACACTAACATATTCGCGGTAACCAACAAAGCCATACTTACCCCTCCGGTTGAAGACGGCCTTCTCCCGGGGATAACGCGAGACATTGTCATCAATATCGCCGTGTCGCATGGTTACACCGTATTCCAACAAACTATTCAGGCCGGCGATATATTTGACATGGATGAGCTGTTTCTTACAAATTCCTTAATGGAAGTCATGCCTCTGACGAAGCTCGATGGAGAGAAAATAGGGGGTGGCCGACCAGGTGAAACGACGCAACAGCTGCTACTGCTGTATGGGGAGCACATGCTTGCTATGCTACGTGGCGACCGTTAACTTATTGCGCCGTCACATAAATCGTAACCTGCGACCCTTCGTTGACCCGCGATCTCGATCCGGGGCTTTGGCTTGAAACGATACCCAGGCCATACTTCTTAACGTTTTTCTTTTTCATGTCGCTGCTAACGACAACACTAAAACCTTTTGATTGCAGCAACTGGCTTGCCTTGCCCTCGCTCAGCCCAATAACGTTCGGGACCACAACCTGGCCACCCTCACCGCTGATTACCAGAGTTATCATCGATCCCGGCTGGGTCATATATCCCGCAGGCGGTCTTTGCCCTATCACCGTCCCCGCCGGCTGATCGCTTAAACGGTACTCGCCCGTTACAAGGAAGCCGCTTCCCTCAAGCTCGTTCTGCGCCTGGTCTAATGTCAATCCAACAACATTCGGAACAGCGATTCCTTCTCCCGATTGCGGTTGATTATTAATCAACCCGCTGCTAATCGAAAGCTCAATGATCGTGCCTTCCTTAACACCCGTGCCCTCAGCCGGGTTCTGCTCGAAAACCTGTCCCGTAGGTGCATCCGACGGCTTATTCACAACGCTTGAGCCGAGTTTAAGCTCCGTTAGCGCCTTGATCGCATCTACCTGCGTCATCCCGATAAGATTAGGCACCGGAATCGGTTTATGAATGTCGCACACTTTAAGGTTTTTGGGCTTATACTTACGAACGAACACGTGTCTGCTGACCTTCGGGCAGAATTCGCCGGCCAGCTTGTTTGACTCATCGCACAGAGATATATAGGTCAGGCTTCCGCGGGGCGCATCCGCAAAATCATGCTCGGGGACATTCTTGAGCGCCCGCTTCATGAACGCCGACCAAATTTGCGCCGGGAACTTCCCGCCCACAACTTTAATCCCATGGATGTTTCGCATCGGTGTATTCCCGTCCTTGAAACCGACCCAAACCGCCGCAGCTAAATCCGGGGTATATCCGCAGAACCAGGCATCGCAATAATTTTGCGTTGTGCCGGTTTTTCCTGCTGCCGGCCTTCCTATCCTGGCACGGGTGCCGGTTCCGCCGCTTATTACTTCTCGTAAAATATCTGTTACCAGGTACGCCACAGCGGCGTTGATTACTTGCCTGGGCTCTGCTTTGTGCTTATATACCGTCTGGCCGTTCGGCAGATCGATTCTCTCGACGCCGTAGGGTTCGTTATACTGCCCGTTGTTTGCAAAGGTCGAATATGCGGACGCCATTTCAAAAGGCGTCACACCGACCTTGAGTCCCCCTAATGTAATCGCCGGGTTTGCATTCAGATCGGCTGTAATACCGAGCAATCTGGCCGCATCGATCACCTTGTCGACGCCGATTTTTGCCACAAGCCCCGCATAAACCACGTTGACCGACCAGGCGGTTCCCCTGCGCAGGCTCATAGACCCAGCCCCCGATTCACCCGACGAGTTATGTACGGTCCATGGCCTGTTTCCCGGGATTTTAAACGTCTGTGGCGAGGACGCATCAAACCTGTCGTCGGGCGATATGCCGCTCATAAGCGCTGCAGTCAACGTAAACGGTTTAAACGCCGACCCAGGCTGCCTCGGCCCCTGGGTTGCTATATTAAGCTTCTGCTTGTTGTAGTCCTTACCGCCGACCATCGCCTTGACCGCCCCGGTTTTTGGATCGATCGCCACGAGTGAGACATCGGGGTCTCGAGGGCTCGGCAAATACTTCTTCCAGGCAAGCTCTGCGCTCTCCTGCATTTTCGGGTCGAGCGTCGTATATATCTTCAGCCCCTGGGAGTAAGCATCTTTCTCGTTAAAGCCGGTCTTATCCAGCGCATTTCTTATAAGCCAATCCGCATAATATGGGGCAATTCCCACGTAACTTTGTTTTTTCGGGAGCACCGACATAAGCCGCCCCTCAGCCGCTTTAGCCTCAGCTTTTGATATATATCCCTGCTCGGCCATAAGGTCGATAACCAGATTGCGTCTTTCTAATGCCTGCGTCGGGTATTTATACGGATTGTATCCCGCTGGGTTCTTAATCATACCGGCGAGGAGCGCACTTTGCTCAACACTCAGTTTGGTGGCCGGAATACCGAAATATGACTCGCTTGCGGCCTCAACGCCATACGCCCCACTGCCAAAATAGATGGTATTTAAATATTTCTCGAGGATTTGCTCTTTGGAATAGTTCCGCTCAAGCGCCGTCGCCAAAAAAGCCTCCCGGATTTTTCTCTGAACGGTCTTTTCCGGGCTAAAGTAGGCATTTTTAACATACTGCTGAGTAATTGTAGAAGCACCCTGCGCCGCCTCACGGTTTTTCACGTCCCGCACCAACGCACCGATTATTCGAACGTAATCAATGCCTTTATGCTCATAAAAGCGCTGGTCTTCAACCGAGATAACGGCTTTCTGTAAGACGGGCGAGATCTGATTAAGCGGCACAATCGTCCGATTTTCATGGAAAAGCCTGGTTATGACCGTTCCATCGGCCGCATAGATATAGGTAGTTTGGTTTTTAATAACGCCTTTGACATCGCCTATATCGGGGAGATTACGGACTGATTCGTAGACAAACGTGCCGGCCACCGTCGCCACCCCGAACAATAATGTGAAAATTGAAGCCAATATCTTGTGTCTCAAGATAAATCCCAAGTTATTGCGCCTCCGAATGCTCCGATTTCTGCTGCAAAAAACAGTTCTTAACCGATTGCCGTCATAAATAGATTGCCATAAATAAGCTTATTTTGCTAGATTTATCTTTTGCCTCAAACGATGCGGCAACGCTTGTCGAAAACATCGATATAAATAAGCTTATTTTGCTAGATTTATCTTTTGCCAGTAGCAGGGCAAGCGATGCTTACAGCCTAGAACAATTAATCACGGCAATAGTAATATTTGCACCCAAATCTATATGTCATTCTGAGCGATAGCGAAGAATCTCGACTTCTGTTTTCTTTGCTCTTTCTATGGTAGGATAAACTGAAGAAATTTCCGGGAGGTGAAAGAATTGCGCGAGAAAGTAGAGGCTGCGCTTGAAAAGATAAAGCCGGGACTTCAGGCAGACGGTGGTGACATCGAACTCGTCAACGTTACCGACGATGGTGTCGTTCAGGTAAGGTTACTTGGTTCCTGTGCCGGATGTCCTATGTCGCAGATGACACTGACGCATTACGTAGAACAGACACTAAAGGAAATGGTTCCTGAGGTAAAAATGGTACAGAACGTTCTCGTTTAAATTTTGTGACATAAACAGGTATTGAACCATAGATTTGAGTATGCAGCCGAGGCTTGAGGCCTCGGCTGCTAGTTTTCATAATTTATACTATTTTCTGGGGTGATTTGATTGAAAAAGCCGGAGATTCTATCCCCGGCCGGGAACATGGAGCGGCTGGAATACGCCATAGCCTACGGCGCCGATGCCGTCTACATAGGGGGGCGCAACTTCAGTCTGCGCGCCAAAGCCGGCAATTTTTCGATCCACGACATAAAAAAAGCCGTTGAAATAGCCCATAGCGCGGGGAAAAAACTTTACATAACGCTCAACATATTCGCAAGAAACAGCGATTTTAGGGAGCTTTCAAACTACGTCGGCGATCTCGCCAATGCCGGTGTCGATGCGGTAATCGTAGCCGACCCCGGGGTTTTGAGCACCGTCAAAGCGGTTGCCCCACAGTTACAAATTCACATCAGCACTCAAGCGAACGTTACCAACACCGCTGCCGTTGATTTCTGGGCATCCCAGGGCGCGTCAAGAGTCGTTCTGGCCCGTGAGTTGACCGCCCCTGAGATCGCCGAGATTTCAAAAAACGCCACCATCGAGACCGAGGCATTCGTCCACGGAGCCATGTGTATTTCCTATTCCGGCAGGTGCCTGATGAGCAAGTTCCTCGCCGACCGCGACGGCAACCGAGGCGACTGCGCCCACTCCTGCCGCTGGAAATACCACCTGGTAGAAGAGAAGCGCCCGGGGCAGTACCACGAGATTCAAGAGGATGAAAGAGGCACATACTTCTTCAACTCAAAAGACTTGGCGCTAATCGGGCATATCCCCGAACTCATGCAATGCGGCCTCGCAAGCCTTAAAATCGAAGGCAGGATGAAGACCACCCATTACGTTGCCGCAATAACAAAAATATACCGAAAAGCCGTTGACCGCTACTTCGATAACCCAGATAATTATAGGCCTGATCCGGAGTGGTTCGAAGAAATCGAAAAGGTAAGCCACCGCCGGTATTCAACCGGCTTCTTCCTTGGCGACAAAGGGGAAGAGATTCTCGATTGCGCGCGGTATGAGAAGTCGCATGATTTTGTCGGCGTTGTTGAAGGGTACGATAAGAGCAACGGTCTGGTGATCGTGTCGGTCAGGAACAGGCTTAAGACAACCGAACCAATCGAAGTACTGAGCCCGAACAACCTGATAAGCGACTATCTGATACCGGAAATGTTCACCGTACAAGAAGGTGAAATAGGCGGCCCTGTTGAAGTCTCACATGCCGGGTTTAAGGTAGGCATACCTTCACCGGAGCCGTGGCCCGAGTTCGCAATTCTTCGACGAGCGGTAGATATAAAGTAAGAAAGTAGTAAAAAAGTAGTAATAAATAGTTAAAAGTAGTGAGGTAATCAGTGTTGGCAAAGTTATTCCCAGATCATTACTATAATTCGATCTTCGATATAAACCTGGAGGATTTAAAGCAAGACGGGATTAAAGGGATTATCCTCGATCTCGACAACACTATCGTCGCCCGCAATAGCTCGGTTGCCACCGAGGAGCTAAAGGGGTGGCTCCAGAAAGTCGAGGCAGAGGGATTCAAGGCTTGTATCCTATCCAATAACTGGAAGCAGCGGGTAACCGGAGTAGCCGCTCAGGTGAATCTGCCGCTTGTAGCAAGGGCCGCCAAACCGAGAAAAGGTGCGTTCATACGCGCGATGGAAGTCCTCGGAACCCGTGACGACCAGACGGTTGTAGTTGGCGATCAGATATTTACCGATGTCTTCGGTGGCAATCTTGCGGGTTTGCACACCATCCTCGTCATGCCGATGAGTAACCATGAAGCGTTCCATACAAGGTTTCTTCGCCAACTTGAAAAGCTGGTTATCAAACGCTGGCAAAAACACGGCCTGCACAGCTCATAGTCTAATAGCTATAGTTGTTAGCGTGCGGGTGTAAGATAGTAATTCTACTCGCTGCGCGAAGTCGATCGTTACAAGGGAAGCTAAATGAAAGAAATAAACGGCGCAACAAAAGTAACAGGCATAATTGGATATCCGTTAACCTATACATTCTCGCCGCCCATGCACAACAAGGCGTTCGAGGCGCTCAACCTCAACTACAGGTACCTTCCGTTCGTGGTCGAGCCGAACGCTCTTGAAAATGCCATCGAGGGGATAAAGTCCCTGAATATCCGGGGAATAAACGTAACCATGCCCCACAAGGAAGCCGTAATCGATCTCCTTGACGAACTCTCTGCTGAGGCCGAAACCATCGGCGCGGTCAACACTATAAATAACGATAACGGTCGCCTTATCGGCTACAATACCGATGCCGGAGGTTTCCTTAAATCTCTCAAAGAGGAATCCTTCAATCCGGCCGGGAAAACAGCAATAATTCTAGGCACAGGAGGCGCGGCGAAAGCGGTAGCGGTTGCGCTTGCCCAGGCCGGTGCGGCAAGCATCGTAATAATAGGTAGGTCGGGCAATAAGGCCGAGGCCATTACGTCCAGCCTTATCTCTAATTTCCAGGAAATATCAGGAAAAACGCTCACATTCAGGGATAACCTCGCCGATATTTTCCAAATAGGAGAACTAATAGTAAATGCAACGCCTGTTGGTATGAAGGAAAGCGGAGATCTCCTACCAGTACCTTTAGAGTTTATAAACGCATCGCACTTTGTTTACGATCTTATTTACACACCACTTGAAACCGCACTAATTAATGGAGCACGGCATAAAGGAGCTAAGGCTGCAAACGGGCTTGGTATGCTCTTATACCAGGCGGCCTCGGCCTTCGAGATTTGGACTGGTACCTCCGCACCTGTTGAAGTAATGCGTCAGGCGTTAATCCAAGGTTTAAAGAGCGGAGATAGACCAGATAATGCTGAAGAGGAAAATAGGCGAGTTCCTACTTGATGCCGGAGTAATTACACAAGACCAACTCAGTGAGGCCATAGGTACTTCAAGCAACCAGGAAGACGTGGACCGAAAACTGATCGACCTCGGCTATGTTTCCGAATCGGACATAGCGAAAAACCTTGCTAAACAATTAAACCTCAGCTTCGTTGACCTCGGCGCATACGAGGTTAACACCCAAGCCACCGCGCTTATCTCAAGCGAGCAAATCCATCGCTATAAGGTGCTTCCGATAGAATTTGAAGATGACCGTCTCGTCGTCGCGATGGCCGATCCGACAAATATTTTTGCCATCGACGATCTGCACGTCATGACCGGCTATGAAATCATTCCGGTCGTCGTTTCCGAAAACGATCTCCAATCCGCTATCGATAAGTACAGCACCAGCGATGATATTGTCGAAGAGGCGATTGAAAGTATCAACGATGACGCTGCTAGCGAAAGCGAGATTGCGGCTGAAGAAAAAGAGGCCGCGGGTGCTCCCATCGTAAAGCTGGTCAACATGATCGTTACCGAAGCGGTTCGAGATAGGGCCAGCGACATATTCATCGAACCGCAGGAAAAAGACGTAAGAATCAGGTGCCGGATAGATGGTGTGCTTCATGAAGTCATGCGCTCGCCGAAACATATTCAAGCCGGAATCATCTCACGAATTAAAATTATGGCAGGCCTCGATATCGCGGAGCGCCGCCTCCCTCAAGACGGCCGTTTCGGGTTAGTAATCGATAAACGACCGATCGATTTCCGGGTCGCCACGCTACCAACCATACATGGCGAGCAGGTAGTTCTCAGGGTGCTGGAAAAAGAAAGCATAATGATGAACCTCGACGAACTCGGGTTTTTATCGGGTTCGCTCGATATGTTTAAGGAGTCGTTCACCAAGCCCTATGGCGCAATCCTCATTACCGGACCAACAGGAAGCGGCAAGACAACGACGCTTTATTCCGTTCTTAACTTGCTTAACTCAAAAGAGAAGAACCTTATTACGGTAGAAGACCCGGTTGAATATCGTTTGCCCAACATAAGCCAGGTCCAGGTCAACACAAAAACCGGTCTATCATTTGCCGGCGCTTTACGATCCATACTACGCCAGGACCCGGATATCGTTATGATAGGCGAGATCAGGGACGAGGAGACCGCTCTTATCGCAGTCGAATCAGCGCTTACCGGTCACCTTGTTCTCTCAACGCTCCACACGAACAACGCTCCGGCAACGCTGACCAGGCTTGTTGAGATGGGGATAGAGCCGTTTTTAGTATCGTCAGCGGTAGATTGCATTGTATCACAGCGCCTTGCCCGCAAGCTCTGTACGCGCTGTCGAGAACTCTTTACACCTACGCAAGAGGAGTTAATCGAGGCCGGTTATACGATCGATGGCAGCGAGCCAACCGAGATTTACCGAGCGCGTGGCTGCAAACGCTGCGGCAATACCGGCTACCACGGACGCATAGGCCTCTACGAGATCATGACCATGACAGAAGGAATAGAACGGCTCCTTGTTGAAAACGCATCGCCCGAAGAGATTACCGAACTCGCGCTCGCCGAAGGCATGCTAACGTTACGAAAAGACGGCCTCGAAAAGGTTCGTTCCGGCCTGACTTCGATAGAAGAAATTTTAAGGGTTACCGTATAGAACCGTTACAGGAATAGATTATGCTGAAAGAAAAATCCGACGAAATACTTGCGAACATACTGGTAAAAAAAGGCATACTCTCGCACGACGACCTGGAGAGAGTCGAAGAAAGTATCGATTGCGATACCTCACTGGCGCAAGCCTTGGTTAACGAAGGCTTGCTTGATGGCGACACTATAACCGAACTGCTGGGGTCGAGCGACTTTAACTTCGTCGATCTTAGCGAATACCACATAAACGTCTCAGCCACCTCGATATTGCCCGAGACGTTCGCCAGGCGATACAACGTTCTACCTATAGATTTTGAAAGGGACAAACTCGTCGTTGCCATCGCAGACCCGACAAATGTTGTAGCCCTGGATGACCTGCAAATGATTACCGGCTACGAAATAAAAGCGGTGGTCGCGCTTGAAGATGAGATAAAGATAGCCCTCAACCGCTACTATAGAGCAACAGAAGCCGTCAAAGACCAGGTAGATACCCTGCGCCTACTAGAGGATTCCCGAGGGGGAATAAGCGGCCTCCGAGAAGTATCCGAAGAAGCCCCGGTCATCAAGCTTGTCAACATGATCATCATAAAGGCTATCAACGAGCGTGCAAGCGATATTCATGTCGAACCTCAGGAAAAAGAGCTGCGCATACGCTACCGCGTAGACGGTGTGCTCCACGAGTCCATGTGCTCACCAAAACAAATCCAGGCGGGCGTTATCTCCAGGCTCAAAATTATGGCCGGCCTCGACATCGCCGAAACCAGGATACCCCAGGACGGCCATTGCGACCTTATGGTCGCAGGTAAAATGATAGATTTCCGGGTATCAACTCTGCCGACTATTTACGGAGAGAGGGTTGTCCTTAGGATACTGAGAAAAGAAAGCATCCTGATCGATCTCGACGATCTTGGTTTCTTGCCCGAAAGCCTTAATAAGTTTAAGTCTTCATTCAACAGGCCCTATGGTGCGGTTTTTGTAACGGGCCCAACAGGAAGCGGCAAGTCGACAACGCTGTACGCAGCACTAAATATCCTAAATAACAGCGCAAAGAATATCATCACCGTCGAGGATCCGGTCGAGTACCGCCTTCCGGGCGTCAACCAGATACAAGTAAATTCAAAAACGGGCCTGACTTTTGCCAGGTGCCTCAGGGCGATCCTTAGATCATCACCCGACATAGTTATGGTGGGCGAGATAAGGGATAAAGAAACGGCCCAAATTGCAGTAGAAGCCGCACTTACCGGGCATATGGTTCTCTCGACACTACATACAAACGACGCCCCCGGCGCCATTACCAGGCTCACCGAGATGGGCACAGCGCCATTCCTGATAGCGTCTGCAATCGAGTGCATCCAGGCCCAAAGGTTGGCACGACGTCTGTGCCCGGCGTGCAAGGAGGAATACGAGCCCCCAATCGATGCCCTCACAAGGATCAACTTCCCGATGGAAGGCGAAGAACCTTTAAAACTCTATCGCCCAAAAGGCTGCCCCAGATGCAACGGCACCGGCTACAAGGGCCGGGTGGGTATTTATGAAGTCATGGTTCTCAGCGAAACCATTAAAGACTTATGCGTCAAACGGGCGACCGCCGATGAAGTCAAGCGCGTCGCAATCGCCGAGGGCATGAGGACTCTCCGCCAAGACGGCTTCGAAAAAGTTCGCACGGGCATGACCTCCCTTGAAGAAATCATGCGCGTCATAATCTAGCCATCAGTTTCAGCGCTCAGCCATCAGCTTTTATGTGGGTCTAGAATGCGGGCTTTAGTTAGCAGTTAGCAGTTAGCAGTTAGCAGTTAGCAGTTAGCAGTTGGCAGTTAGCAGTTAGCAGTTAGCAGTTAGCAGTTAGCAGTATGTGCAGTTAAGAACCAGGGTTCACTAGCTGTCATTCTGAATGAAGCGATAGCGAAGTGAAGAATCGAGAGAGCACTCAGCATTATTAGAAGCATGAGGGTTTAAGCTTAGATAAAGCATATTTTAGATAAAGGTTTTAGCTGAATGCTGATAGCTGATAGCTGAGAGCTTTAGCTCTCAAGCCGCTACTAAACCCGTCCGATAGGTAACTAGATTCCTTTTAAGAATATCCGGGAGGTTTTACGTTGCTTGATATTAATGATTTGTTGATGCAGGTACTAGAAAGAAAAGCATCAGACTTGCACATTACGGCAGGGACACCCCCAATGGTCAGGGTCCACGGCGATCTTCAGGCGCTCGATTACCCAAAGCTGACGCCAAACGATACTAAGGAACTTATCTATAGTATCCTTACCCAGGACCAGAGGGAGCAGCTCGAGAGAAACTGGGAGTACGACTTTTCTTATGGGCTCACCGGCCACGCAAGGTTCAGGGTAAACGCATATTACCAGAGAAGCAGCGTAAGCGCCGCCTTCAGAATTATCCCCGTAGAGATAAAATCACTGGACGATCTGGGGCTTCCGCAATCGCTCGAGTTGCTCGTAAGGCGTCCGCGAGGACTAGTCCTGGTTACAGGCCCGACCGGTAGCGGTAAGTCAACAACACTGGCGACGCTCCTCAACATCATCAACGAAAACAGGTCATTCCACATAATTACAATCGAGGATCCAATCGAGTACCTGCACACACATAAACAATCTATCGTTAACCAAAGGGAAGTCGGATCGGATACTAAATCCTTCGCCAACGCCCTTAAATACGTTCTTCGCCAAGACCCGGATGTCATACTTGTCGGTGAGATGAGGGATATGGAGACGATTTCGGCGGCATTGACTGCGGCCGAAACCGGTCACCTCGTCTTCTCAACGCTCCACACGCAGGATGCGCCGCAGACCATCGACAGGATCATCGACGTTTTCCCGCCGCACCAGCAGCAACAGATACGAATCCAGCTGGCCGGTACATTACAGGGAATCGTCTGCCAGCAGCTACTGCCGACGGTTGACGGCGCGGGACGCTGTGTCGCTTACGAAATCCTTATGCCGACGCCGGGCGTCAGAAACATGATCCGCGAAGCGAAGACGCACCAGATATATAACGCCATGCAGACGGGCTCCAAGCATGGAATGGTAACTATGGACCAGTGCCTTGCCGATCTGCATAGATATGGCAAGATAACATTCGAAATGGCGGTACAAAAAGCATCCGATCCAAACGATCTGAGGCAACTTCTCGGAAGGACCGCTTAACAACTGATTATGCAACTAACGGACAGCATAAACGAGGTACATTATGCCAACAACATTCACGTATAAGGTAAGGGACGGCGGGGGAAGCCTGCTAAACGGCCAAATCGACGGCGATAACTTAACGATGGTCGCAAACAAACTCAGGCAAACCGGCTATATCGTCATCGAGCTTAAAGAAAAAAGCCTGGCCCAAAGGGATATAAACCTGCCATTCGGCAACAAAGTAAAATCAAAAGACCTGACGGTATTCAGCCGCCAATTCGCAACAATGATCAACGCCGGCTTATCCCTAACAAAATGCCTGGCAATCCTCGCCGAACAGACTGAAAGCAAACCATTAAAAGCGGTGACTAGCGAAGTCCTTAAAGACGTCGAACAGGGCAAGGGACTTTCAGATGCAATGGCGAAACATCCGAAAATATTCCCACCCATATATATTAATTTGGTAAGAGCAGGCGAGACGGGCGGTGTTCTCGATGAAGTCCTCATGAGGGTCGCCGAGCACTTTGAAAAAGAAGCATCCATAAAGGCAAAGATCAAATCGGCCATGGCCTACCCAACCGCCATGTTCTCGTTCTCGATGATCATCACTTTTGTGCTTATAACCTTCATTGTGCCGCTGTTTGTAAAAATGTTCGACGATATGGGTGGCGAACTTCCACTTCCAACAAAGATCCTTCTTGGCGCAAGCAACTTCATGCGCTCAAGCTGGTTCATCATTATCCCCGCCTTAATCGGCCTGCGGTATTTGTATAAACGCTACAACAACACACCTAATGGCAAGATGAAAATAGATGCCTTTAAGCTCCGCTTGCCGATTTTCGGTGCTTTAGCAAAGAAAATGGCTGTATCCAGGTTTAGCCGAACGCTCAGCACCCTAATGGCCAGCGGCGTTCCTATACTTCAGGCGCTTGATATCGTAGCCGACAGTGCCGGAAACGCGGTTGTCACAGATGCGGTCAAGAATGCCCGAAGCAGCATTAAAGAAGGCGAAACGATCTCGAAACCTTTAGCCGGAAGCAAGGTATTTCCGGCAATGGTTGTTCAAATGATAGCCGTCGGCGAAGAAACCGGCGCCCTCGACACCATGCTCAAGAAGATTGCCGACTTCTACGACGAGGAAGTCTCTAATACCGTAGATGCACTAACGTCAATCCTTGAGCCGATGATGATCGTGGTAATGGGCATTTTAATCGGTGGCATTATCGTCAGTCTCTACTTGCCGATGTTCCAGGTCATCACCTTGATTAAATAGGACAGACATCTCTATGCGAAGTTAGCAATCGATAACCAGCTAAATGGTAATTATTGCAAAATTATTACTAAAGTAAGTTGGCCTGCAACCGATATATAAGATACAAAAACGTCTTTTGTAATGAAAAAGGAATCCTACCGCAAGGTAACAAATGCCTTTTTCTTTTAAATAAGACCGACCGCTTTAAGACTTCTGATAAGGAGGTGAAAAAATGAGATTCTTCCGCAATGAAAAAGGTTTTACCCTTATTGAGTTGATGGTAGTTATCCTTATTCTTGGTATTTTGGTGGCTATTGCCGTACCGATCTTTAACAACGCCAGGGCTTCCGCTTGGCAGAGGACATGCCAGGCTAATCTGAGGACGCTTGATGGCGCCGTACAGACATACGCTGCAGATAATCCAGGAGCTACCTTCCCACAAAACTATACTGACCTGGAAAACGCTCTAAAGGGTAAATACGTAAAAGAGATGCCGCACTGTCCTCAAGACAGTTCTAAGGATTATGTAGTCACGCCAGCTTCAGGCAATACATTGCCTCCGATAATTTCATGCCCTAACGACAGTGCTACTCACAAGTATCCGTAAAACATAGCCGGAAGGCTATCGAAAAAGAGCGGCAAGAAATTGCCGCTCTTTTGTTTTTTTGGTTTTGCCGATAACAAGACTATCTTAACCATTCTAGGAGATAAAGTTGGAACAGAGACTCGATAATACACCTATAAAAGCAAGCAAAACTTGCTCCTACGTCGAGACAATCAATTCCACGATTAGGTTTTTTCTATATCTTCTGGTTGTGATCATACCGTTAGCAATTTCCCCCTCATCGCTTAACCAGGCGTTATCGCTAAAGTACTTACTCTTCAAGTTGGTCACAGCGGTAGTAATCTGTGTTTATCTAACGATGATAGTTCTTAGGGGCGCTAAGATACGAGTTAGCGGCTTAGAGTTACCTCTCGCGATATTTCTAATCTTCATGGGTATCGCAACCATGCTTTCCGCCAATATTCATACGAGTATAGAAGGTAGTTACATCAGGTATGATGGGTTCTTAAGCTATCTGATCTGCGCCGCCTTATTCTTTGCCGCGACACAATCATTTTTTATTTCCGGGCAGGTAGAGACTATAGTAAAGCTTAGCATAGCAACAGCGACAATTGTCTCAGTCTACGGTGTTGCTCAAAGCCAAGGGTGTGACCCGATCCCATGGGGTGTGATGATGTTTGAGAAGACAAGAAGCTTCTCTACGTTTGGAAACCCTGTAATATTAAGCGGATATCTGTCTCTTATGTTTCCACTTGCTATAGCCCTCCTTAAAAAAAGTAAGTCCTCTGTGGATAAGCTACTTTATTCAGTGGCGGTAACAGCAATAGCGCTTTGTCTTGTTACCACGATGAGCAGGGCCGCCTGGATGGGGGGCATTATAGGACTTGTGCTGGTGGTTGCTGGACTAGCGCAAAAGAAACGTTTCAATATCCGAATGGCGGCAGCCCCGACTGTCATCAGCATAGTAGTTATATCTCTTGCTTCAATGGCTATAGGATTACCGACGGTAGCCCACAAGGCCACATCGACGTTCGGCTTCAGCGGAAGCGTTGATAGTAGACTTCTTATGTGGGGGACAGCGCTGAAGATGATTCCTCAAAGACCTCTCTTTGGGTTTGGCCCTGATGTGTTGGACTTGGTATTTCCCCGGTATGAGATTCCCGGTCTGCTTAAATACAATGGCTCAGCCGCTATCGATAATGTGCATAATGCATTCTTGCAGTTGGCGTTGACCGCTGGTATTCCTGCCCTAATCGCCTTTATAGTAATTCTTGTAGTTGTATTTATTAAAGCTTTGAGAGAAATCAAGCGGTCTCAGTCGGTTTCTCCAATTACGGTAGGGCTGGTTGCAGGAATAATAGCATTTCTGGCGCAGAGTCTAACCGGTGTGACAGGGATTGCGACATCAGGATTTCTTTGGTTAAATATGGGGCTTTTGGCTTCGATATGGGCTGAGCCAAAGATCGAACTCAAGCCAGTAACGGGCTTTGCGAAATATCCGCTACTATCTTCGATTATCGTTGTCGGGATAATTGGCGTTGTTCTATCGATAAGGCCTTTTATTAGCGAAAATGCGCTCGGTCAAGCCTGGTTGGCAACACAGCATGGCGACTCCAGGGCGGCCGAGAGTTTCTATAAAAAAGCCATTGTATATAATCCCCAGGATGATAAAGCCTACAGCGGTTTTGGTATCATGCTTGCTTATGAAGGCTATGCTTTGAAAAATATGAGGTTATGGTCAGAAGGCATGAACTACCTCAAAGGGTCTACGCAGCTATCTTCGCACAATCGAGAGAACTATACTTTGCTCGGTCTTGGCTACCTTTACGGAGGTAAAGTTTTTGATGAGCGCAATTTCCGCTATGCAGTAACCAGCCTTGAAAAAGCTGCCGAGCTTGGCCCAAATAATTACACGACGAGAGATCTTCTTGGGATGGCATACCTGGAGGCAGGACGCATGGAGGAGGCGAAACATAACCTCTTGATGGCACTTAGAATTAATCCAAATGATCCTCAAACCCATTATCATATGGGTCGATATTATGAAAAAGCCGGGCACAAAGAAGACGCTCTGTGTGAGTATATTGCCGCCGTTATGATAGATAAAAATTACAAGGATGCAAAAACTGCGTATGAGAGGCTGATTAAACGTGGAAATGACTAGTTTTTTGGACTCAGAGATTAAACATGTTAAGGCCAAGAAAATCGCACTCGGCATAATTGTAGCTGTTATTATTATAACTGCCTTCGTTGTTGACCGGTATATAAATGCGGACAGGGTGTATTACCTGGCAGTTCATCAGCAGGAAGAAGGCAATGTAGTCGAGGCAAAAAAAGGCTATGAAGATGCCCTGCACATGAATCCTTGGCACGCAGATGCAAATTATCAGCTTGGTATCCTTCTGAGTAGAGAGGGCAAAACATCCGAGGCCGTCAAACTGATACAACGCGCATTGCAATTGAAAGACGAACCGGATTATTACGTTGGCTTGGGACACCTCTACCTAAACAAGCTCAAAGACGCGAGCCGTGCTGAGGCGAGTTTCCGCAAAGCATACGACCTTGACCCTAAGAACTACTATGCTTGTTCTATGCTTGGCAATCTAGCGGAACGGCGCCACAATAACGACAAAGCGATTCAATATTATGAACAAGCGATTCGACTCGACCCACAGTTGACAGCCTGCTATAAGAATCTTGCGGCAATTTATGATGCAAAGGGTATGACTGGCAAAGCGGGCGAGTACTGGCGGGATGTTCTCAGGATAAACCCTAAAGACGAGGATGCGAAGGCGTACTTTAAGGTCGGGAAATCGGCTAACTAATCGGAGCGAACCATGGATTATTTTTATACCATCGCATTCTTTATATTCGGCGCTGTTATAGGCAGCTTCGTAAATGTCTGCGCGTATAGGATTCCAAAAGGCGAATCCATCGCATATCCGCCTTCGCATTGCCCTAGTTGCGGCGAAGCCATACGCTATGCCGACAATATTCCGGTTGTAAGCTACCTCATATTGGGCGGAAAATGCAGGAGCTGTGGCTCAAGGATAAGCCTGAAGTATCCAATTATAGAACTATTAACAGGAGCTTTATGGGCTATAACCTATTCCCGTTTCGGCCTCTCGCTTGAACTTGGTTACGGGCTATTCTTCATAACCATACTTATTGTGTTATCAGCCATCGATTACGACATAAAGATAATCCCCAACAAGGTGCTTATCCCGGCAATGATTATAAGCGCGTTGTTGCTGGTCCTCTATCCACTAAATATCAAGACGATACCGCTCATCGAAAACCTGAGTTCCGGTTGGGCCATCGGCGGGTTTTTTGTAGGCGGCGGGCTTCTCTATCTAATAGCTATAATGGCCCGCCTGTTCTTCAAAAAGGACGCGATGGGCGGGGGAGACATCAAGCTGGCGGCATTTATCGGCCTTTACCTGGGCGGGTACGTACTATTAGCGCTTTTCATCAGCTTCGCCTTAGGGGCGATAGTTGGAATCGTGATGATTTCAAGGGACAAAAAGAGCGCCAAGGAAATGATCCCCTTCGGCCCCTTCATGGCCGCCGGCTCTATCCTTACCATCTTCTTCGGCCCCCAGCTTTGGTTGGGGTATTTGAGTATAGCGGGTCTTTCCTAAACTCCTTCTGATCGCCTGGCCAGACCAGCCGTTGTACAGGTGCAAACTTCTTAAGTGACATCACCCAGCAACCGATACATATAGTAGCAAAAAAGGAGATTTGATATGCCTTTCCTAAACCGTTCAGTTGATAAGCTGCGGGAAGAGAGGGCTTTTGGCATTGTTGAAGCACTAATGGCGATGACGTTAATGTCGTTAGTGCTCATCGCGTTACTTGGGCTCTTATCCGCGAGCGTAAAAGCCATCACGAGCAGCAAGCTCTCTACCATAGCAACCCAAATAGTAAACGAGCGCATGGAGCAGGTTAGATCAATGTCGTATGCTGAAGTGGGTTTAACCACCGACACAATAGAGAACGCCTCTGATCCCACCGGTTATCTTCATCCTGAGACGCGAACGGCTTCGGGTGTTCAGTTCACGATAAACTACCGTGTTAAATGGGTGGATGAAACATCAACGGCGAGCACTGAGGATTACAAGCAAGTGTGGGTGAATGTGTCATGGCTCGAGCGGGGCACAACAAGAACGGTAAGCGCGAGCACATTCATTAAAGATAAGCCGACCCAATATGAGCCGCCTACTGTTAATTTTGATAGCGAAACTGCGGCCGACGGCATGATATTCGGTCCGAGCTATACACAGATTCCCCTTAGAGCAACCGGAACAGATGGCGAGAATGACCTTGTTCTTTTGCGCTTTTATATTGGAGGAATAACTCCTGCAGGCGGAATTTACCAGTTTAATCCAACGTACTCCTATCAGAACGATATCCTGCAATGGGACCCGAACGTAACTACGGTTGATTCAAGCGGCGCAACTTCATATACATGGGATGACGGCATTTATGAAGTTATGGTCGAAGTATGGGATTCTCATGGCTTAAGGGATGCTAAGAGTATTTTCTGGACGCTTGATCGGTTTCCACCGATATGGGACCCGGGAAATCCCGAAAGCCTAAGCACCCAGCTGATGAGCGATTCAAGCATTAAGCTGGCATGGAACAGCGCAATTGATGGTAGGGATAGCGTAGATAAATACAACATTTACAGAAAAGAGTCCAGCGATGTCACATTTACCGCAGTTGCAACGAATATCACGGGTACCGACTATACCTGCACGGGGCTAACCGAATGGAAGACATACCAGTTTTATGTGGCAGGTGTAAGCCCGCTCGGATATGAGGCAACCATGACGGGCGATATTGTATCCGCGACCACCCCGTTCTGGATTAGCGGGACGTCCTCAAAATACAAAATCCATGGCGATAATTATTACAAAGTTGACCTTAGCTGGCACGACCCGCTGTCGATGGTTCCACCTGTATCGGTTAATCACTTTAACATATACCAAACCGTAAATGGAACTGAGACTATGATACACACCAATACCGGAAGCCAGCTTACGTATACGGATGATCTCTTATCGGCTAATACCCAGTATAAATATGAAGTAAGGGCTTATAGCAGCAGTGACGATAGCGTGTTATTAAACACGAGCACAATCATTTATGTGACGACGCCAAGCTAGGGGCTATGATGGTTAAATTAACCGCTTTAATTAAAAACGAAAAAGGGACGACGCTTGCCGAGCTAATTATTTACGCTGTGATACTGGTTGCTATACTGGCTGCTTCATATACGGTGTATGAGGGCTCGGAGGCCATATATGCGTCCTCAAGCGGGCAGGCCGATGCCCAAAGAAGCGCGAGGCTGGCGCAGGCTCAAATGACAAAGAATATCAGAATGGCCGAGAGCTTTGTAACGGCCGATGATACATCGATTAGCTTGAGGGCTGATATTGATGATGACAACATGTGGGATACGGTGAATTACTACACGCAAAACGGAAGCCTCTACACTAAAGTAAATAACGGTACGGCAAAGCAAATAGCGACAGGGGTTCAAAACGATGCGCTGAATCAGCCGCTTTTTATCTACTACAACATCCATTTTGCACCGATAACAACGGACACAGCCTCTAGAAAAACTAAAAGCTACCAGATTGAGGTTAATCTGATAATCGACACCGACGTAAACAGACCCCCTGATGCATATACATTGACTTCAAAAGTCATGCTAAGGAACCGTGAATAAGGAGTCTTTAATGATTAAGCGTGTTATAAAAGACGAGCAAGGTATAGCGATGGTAGTGGTGGTCGGCTTGATGCTTATAATCACCGTTCTTGCGTTTGGCTTGATCGCGGTTTCTGAGAGTGATCTTAAGCTGTCTGCGCGTGACCAAGATTCCATGCAGGCGCTGCATATTGCCGAGGCCGGTATCCAAAAGGCGCTATGGCAACTGGAGCAATACGGTAACAGTATACCGACACCGACATTCAGCGTGCCCGTCGGAAACGGCATTGCCCAGGTAAATGCCATGCAGGATAGCGGTTCCCAATGGTACTGGACGATTGAGTCAAGCGGTACGTGTGGTCAATCTCATCGAAAAATTAAAGTCACGGTATTTAACTTCTCTCTTTGGAATCTAAATATGGGCCTTGGAGAAGACAACTCGCTGGCATCTGGTGGTAACGGCCTTCTTGGAACGACTTCGATTGATGGGCCGTTTTATGTTAGGGGAAACGTCCAGCTTACGGGTAACTCGAGCATCATGGGCGGGCCGTTTTTTATTAAGACGGGTTCTCTTGTGTTTATGGATAACGGCTCAAACCTCGGCACTGAAAGTTCTCCGGTAGCTGCCTATATCGAGCCGGCGGATGGAAATGAAGATATCCTCGATAAACACGGAGACCCCTTAAACCCGGGCGACCCGCAGGTTAAAGTTAGTCAGCTTTCAAACCAGTGCCCGGATATTAAGCTGCCACCGCTCGATACGTTAAACACTTACAGAACGACCGCCACAAACGAATCGCTGGCGGATACTTCCTCAGCCACAACATATGTCGAGGAAGGTTGGGGTACGACGCATTCTGAGGGCTATAAAGTGTTGGATGACAATACAAGCAATACAAACGCTGATGTGGGTGCGAGACATATATATAAGCTCAATAGCTCAATCGATAACTTCGGCTCCACAACCGGTTTCGGGTGGGATGCGGCAAACCATAAGCTTTACGTTAACGGTACGGTGTTTGTAGATGGTAACCTGACGATAGGTGACAATGAGAATAGCGAGATCACCTATTACGGCAGGGGAACGATCGTTGCAAACGGAAACATAACGATAAACGGTAAGTTACGGCCTCCTTATGATGCGATCAAAGACGCATATGACATCAACGGCACGCATGTTCTCGGGTTGGTTACAGACGAAAGCATTGAGATAAACATATCCGGCTCCGGTTCATGTGATCGCAATAGCCCCGACGTAAGCGGCGCGTTCTTTGCGTCCAAAGAGGTCAAGATAACGCATAACAACACCACGTTCGTCGGCAGCATGATAGCCGGTGTGTTAAATATTGCCGATGGTACCAATAACAGCCACTTGTTTACAGATCCAAGCTTACCGGATTTTTTGCCGCCGTCCTTGCCAGGTAGTACGAAGTTCCTGGCAATGACGTCTTCCTGGAGAGAAGTCCCGTAAATGCTTGTCGCACTATTTGCTTAAAGTCTAATCGGTGTGTCTAATCCCTAAAGCATTATTACGGTTTACCGATGTAAAGAAAGATGGTTGCCGAGCGTTCATAGCGTATGGCAGCTACGCCCCGTCCCATTTTTGTAATTGAAATACTAATGGTCAAACCTTAGATGTAGGAGGTAGGTTTTGGGATTGCTTGGCTTGGGCAGGGGATCATCCCCAGTCGGTTTAGATATCGGTGGCGGCACATTCAGGCTTGCACAGCTTAAGCCGTCCGCCGACAAATCCGTCCTTATAAACTACGCAACTATAAAGACCCCTGAAGGCCTTGTAAGCGAAGGCGAGATTCTCGATGTCGAGGGTGTCGCGAAGGCGCTTGCCGGTTTTTGGCGTGAGAAGAAGATCTCCGAGAAAAAGGTCGTCGTAGGTGTGGCAAACCAGAAGGTTATCGTCAGGGTTGTCGAGATGCCTTATATGGTTGAATCGGAGCTTAGAAGCGCCATCCAATATCAGATAAACGAGTATATACCGATTCCTGTTGAAGAGGCGATCATTGATATACAAATAATTTCAGAGCATGAGAACAGCCAGCAGGAGAGAATGATGGACGTGCTGGTTGTTGCGGCGCGTAAGGAAATGGTTGAGAATACTGTGGCTGCCCTGGAGAAGGCCGGTCTTAAACCCGTTATCGTCGATGTCTCATCACTGGCGTTTGCAAGGGCGCTTGCTGAGAATACCCCCGAGAGGGTTCTTCAAGAAGAGGACGAACATAAAACCGCTATCGCAATGGTCAATATAAGCTCAAACCTTACGGACATCGTTGTTATTGAGGATGAGATACCGAGGTTTACCAGGGCAAGCAGTATGGGCGGACGTGTCTTTACCGATGCTCTAGTCGAGCAGCTCGGGATGACCTTTGATGAGGCAGAGGACATGAAGAAGCGGATAGGTCTTCCAGCCAGTGCGAACGATGGATCTGATGTTAACGACTCGGATATCTCGGATGTGGTCCAATATAAAGACGCCGTTCAGAATGTCCTTGAGCAGGAGATGATACGGTTTGTCGCAGAGATTAGGAGATCGCTGGATTATTACCTGGTGCAGGCGACGAGGGCCAAAAGCATTGACAAGATTATTATATCCGGCGGTGGAGCTAAGCTTAAGAACCTCCTTCAGTACTTGAAGGACAACTTTCAGATAGAGGTTGAGCTTGGCCAGCCGTTACATAGCGTTCAGCTTAGTAAGAGATTGAAGATTGAGAATATACGGGACGAAGAACTCTCGATGGCTATCTGCCTTGGCCTGGCGATGCGGGGGGTGGCGTAATGATTAAGATTAATATCAACCTGCTGCCCCGCGAAATCCAAGATAAGCGAAGCGGAGAAAAAATGATTATTTTTGCCTTGCTTGCTCTAGTTGGCTTTGCCGGCATTCTTGGCGCTATATATGCGTTTAATTCCTGGCAGATCAAGATGAGCGAGGACAGGCTTGCCATGCTGCAGAATCAGACCGCCAGGATGAATACGACAATAGATGGGCTCAGAGTATATGAGCACAGGCTCCAGGAAATTCAGAGGAGAAAACAGGTCATGGAAAAGGCGGTTGCAGGGCAGATATTCTGGTCGAAAGTTCTTGAAGAAATAATGATCGCGACCCCGAATGACGTGTCATTGGCGTCGCTGAACGGTACTGCCGATGGCATAACATTCGATGGTTCAATCATGGATCCAGAGGATAATCCGGATCAGGGTCACAAGCCGGTTGCGAAGTGGCTCTTGCGTTTGGCGGATATGAAGCCGCAGCCGGATGTTTGGTTAAGCTCGGCCACTAAGGACGAGACAAAACACACGATTCATTTTGCGAATACTATCAAATTTAAAGAATTGCCGACGCTTCCTGCCCCGCCCACGACTTCCGGGAAGTGATTGATATGAATAAATTAGCGATGAAACAGCAAGTCATAATATTGGTAGCGGTATTTGTACTGATTGTTGCGCTTTTCTACGTGTTTGCGTGGAGTCCGCAAGTAGCGAGGCTTGCCGAGTTGGACCAGCAGAGAGCGACGGAGGAGACGAAGCTTGAGACTTCGAAGAGCATGCTGGCCATGCTGGTGCAGGTTCGGCAAAACGCGTCTGAATCTGAATTTGAGCTGGTTAAAATCAGAACTAAGATGCCCAGCCAGCCCGAATTGCCGACGCTTATAGTCGCTTTGCAGAATATAGCCGACGATGCGGGTGTGGACCTTCAATCGATAACACCCGGCATGCCGACCTCCCAGGGAGATTACGGTGAGGTTGCGATCAGTGCCTCGGTATCAGGTAGTTATGTTTCGATTATCGACTTTTTAAAGCGACTGGAGAAAGCATCCAGGGAGCTACGGGTGAATACGATAAATGTTGCGACCGGTCAAAACTATCCTGATTTGGATGTAAAGCTGGCTATGAGCGCGTTTACGATGAATGATACGACGCAAACGGCACCGGCTGTGCCGTCGCAGAATGCCGCAGTTTCTCAAACCGCAACGGCGGCTAACTAACCAAGGTGATGTAGATGAAACTTAAATCAGAGTTATCAGTAGAGAAAATAAAAGAAATGATCAAGACGCCTAAGGGTAAGGGTGCCGCCGCAGGGTTACTGCTGGTCGTGGTGCTCCTGGTCGTGTTGGTGGTATCGACGCTTGCATTTCCAACGCCTGGTGGGCCATCTACCAATGTGGCGGTTCAAAAACCAGTAATAAAACCCGCAGTTAGGGTATCTAGCACACAGACGTCCTCTTCAGTGGAAGGCACAGCCTCTACAAGCACGACCACGGCGAATTCTACCGGCACGGTAAACTCTACTGATACCGTGGAGATCGAGCCCGATATAACAGGCTACAGGGACCCATTTACTCCGCTCTCAGAGCCGACCACTACGGTAAGCGATACTAGCGGCGCGGGTTTCCTGGGCGGCGTACAGGTCGGGCAGAGTGCTGATACTACACCAAGCTCGAACTCACTCGCCCTGAAAAGTATTGCCGATATAAGTGGTGTAAAGTATGCAACCGTTATATACAAAGCACAGGAGTATACGGTTCAGGAAGGGGATCAGATTGCGGGTTCGCCTTTCAAAGTAACCGATATCGGTGATGGCAGTATATCGCTTCTCTACGGCGATGATAGACTGACGTTGCAGGTTGGCGATGAGATTATTAAATAGGATAAAAGCCCGGAGCCTGAATCGATGGGGCTCTGGTTAAGGATATTTTAATCGATGTTTAAACTTAACGCCCGGTTTGCCGGGCTTTTGTTTTATGTCTGTTAGTGGAGATAGGCAGTATGATAAGTTATACTTATTGGAAAATAATCTGGAGGGAAGAGCTGAGTGATAAGGTACGTAACGGCCGGTGAATCGCATGGTCCTGCTTTGTTTGCGATTATTGAAGGGGTTCCGGCCGGCCTTGGGATAAAGGTAGATACGATAAATAAGGAGCTGGCCCGAAGGCAGTTAGGGTTTGGTAGAGGCGGGCGTATGCAGATAGAGACCGATACGGCTCAAGTGTTGAGCGGTGTGAGATTTGGTAAAGCGCTTGGCTCCCCTATAACGCTTAAGGTCGATAACCGGGATTGGAAGAACTGGCTGGAAAGGATGTCGGTTGAGGAAATATCGGGTAAGGCTGAAGTGGTAACACAGCCGCGACCGGGGCATGCCGACCTGAGCGGAGTTTTGAAGACCGGACAAAAGGATATACGAAATATTCTTGAGCGCTCGAGCGCACGGGAAACTGCGGCGAGGGTTGCTGCGGGCGCTGTTGCTAAGTTATTGTTGGCGGAGTTCGGGATACAGGTAGTAAGCCATGTTATATCTATCGGTGATGTCGAGGCGAACACTGAGAAGCTGCCGCTACCGGATGATCTTGAGCGGATAGACAGGTCTCCTGCCAGGTCTTTTGATAAAGAGGCTACCGGCAGGATGGTCGAGTTGATAGAAAAAATACGCAGCGCTAAGGATACGATCGGCGGCGTGTTTGAGGTTTTGGTGTACGGGTGCCCTCCCGGCCTTGGGGGTTATGCCTCGTGGGAGGAGAAGCTTGATGGGAATATTGCACGTGCTCTGATGTCTATCCAGGCGATTAAGGGTGTTGAGATAGGCGAGGGATTCGATGTGTCGGCAAAGCCGGGGTCGCTGGCGCATGATGAGATATTTTACGAGAAAGGGCGCGGGTATTACCGGAAGACAAACAGGGCCGGCGGTATCGAGGGCGGCATGACGAATGGCGAGGTTGTGATCGCTAGAGCTGCGATGAAGCCAATTCCCACCTTGATGCAGCCGCTAAAGACCGTTGATATTGCTACTAAGCAGTCGGTGGATGCGGTAAAGGAACGGTCCGATGTGTGCGCGGTTCCCGCAGCGGCGGTTATTGGTGAGGCGGTTGTGGCATTTGAGATTGCTAAGGCCTTGATCGGTAAGTTTGGCGGTGACGCTATGGAGGACACCAAAGCGGCTTATGACCGCTATCTGAAGAGGTTGGAAGTTTGATTAACGTCGCTTTGATAGGGTTTATGGGCTCCGGGAAGACATCTGTCGGGCATGTGTTGGCAAAACGGCTCGGCTATTCGTTTGTCGATACCGACATGTTTATTGAAAAGAGGACCGGCAGGTCTATCCCGGAAATATTTAAAAACGATGGTGAGGAGGCCTTTCGCAGGATTGAGTCGGTGGCGCTTAAGGAAGTCCTTGCCGGCAAGGGAAAGGTTGTTGCCTGTGGCGGAGGAATAGCGTTGCGGGAGGAGAACAGGCTGGAGCTGAAGAGGAGGGCGGTCGTTGTGTACCTCAAGGCCGGGACACCGGAGCTGTTCAGGCGTGTAGGTGAAACAGGTGAGCAGCGCCCGCTTCTTAATGTCGAGGACCCGGAAGCCGAGATAGGACGATTGCTCAAGCAGAGAGAACCGCAATATGAAAGCATTGCGGATATTGCGATTGATACGTCAGGTAAAACGATTCGAAGCGTTGTCGATTGCATTATGGAAGCGCTCAAAAACAAATAGAACAAGCAATTGAATATCAATTGAGTAGTTGAATAGTAATAGAACAGAAGTGGAAGAGAACAGAAACAAAAGAGAAATAAAAAGAAGTAGAAGAGAGAGAAGAGAGCGGAGAGGTTTAGTTGATACGGCAGGTTGTTAATGTCGCGCTTGGCGACAGGAGTTATCCAATTTATATAGGCGATCGGATATACCACGGGTTTGTTGAAAAATTCGAGGAGTTTTTTGGTGCCGCTAGGGTTGCCCTGATTACTAATCCTACGGTATGGGATCTTTACGGGACTCTTATAATTGAGTCATTATCGGTTGAGGCGATTAATTATGAGCTGATTCTTGTCCCGGATGGCGAGGATGCGAAATCGCTGGGCGTTGCCGAGCGGATTTACGGGGAGCTTATAGAGAAGGGCTTTGAAAGAAAGGACGTCGTTATCGCGCTGGGCGGTGGCGTTGTAGGGGATCTAGCGGGATTTATCGCGGCCACCTACGAGCGGGGCGTGCCTTTTGTTCAAATACCGACGACATTGCTGGCGCAAGTCGATAGCAGTGTCGGTGGTAAGGTCGCCGTAAATCATCCGCTGGGTAAGAACATGATAGGTGCTTTTTATCAGCCGACATTCGTATACATCGACGTATCCACGCTGAACACATTATCCGATAGGGATTTTGCGGGGGGTATGGCTGAAGTTATAAAATACGCTTTTTTAAAGGGCGGGCCGTTATTGGGGCTGATACAAGAGAAGCACGGGGATTTGCTTGATAAGCAGGTAGACGTGTTGTCCGATGTGGTAAAGACGTGTTGCTCGATTAAGGCGGAGATTGTCGAGATGGATGAGCGGGACGCCGGGGTGAGGGCTTTTCTAAACTACGGCCATACCCTCGGACACGCAATCGAGTCGGCTACCAGGTATGATTACTCGCACGGCGAGGCGATTGCGGTTGGCATGGTATTTGTCGCCCGGCTAAGTAAGACGCTTGGGATGATAGATGAGGATACGGTCGAGCTTCATAAGCGGATTATTTCTTCGTATGGGCTGCCGATCTCGGTATCGGGAGCGGATGCGATAGAGCTGGTAAAAGTCATGCAGCGGGACAAGAAGCGGGCGATGGGCGGGCATAATTTTGTGCTGCTTGACGGAATTGGAAATCCTGTTGTTAAGAACGTTGATGAGAACCTTTTAATTACAGTGCTCAGCGAATTTTTGAAAGAGGGATAAGAAGATGGGGAAGATACTGGTTATCCATGGGCCCAATCTGAATTTGCTCGGGAAACGGGAAGAGGCGGTTTACGGAACGGTAACGCTGGACGAGATAAACGGTATGATTAAAGATGAGGCTGGTAATTGTGGGCTTGATGTGGAATTCTACCAGTCGAATTACGAGGGCGATATCGTTGATAGGATTCAGACAGCGGCGGGAAGGGTCGATTGCATCATAATCAACCCGGCCGCTTTTACGCACTATAGTATCGCCGTGCGCGATGCGCTGGCGGCGGTTAAGATACCGGCGGTTGAAGTGCACCTTTCAAATATCCACGCTCGTGAGGAATTCAGGCATACGTCGGTTACGGCGCCGGTTGCGGTGGGACAGATCGCCGGGTTCGGCCCGCAGAGCTATGTGCTGGCGGTGCGGGCTGCGGTTGAGATCATAAAAGCAGCGATTAGCGAATGACGATCGTTTTGCATTTACTCATCGCTAATTGCTAATTACCTTAGCTGTAAGACCAAGGTTTGTTGTAAAGACAACTAGAGGATTGGGGACATGCAGCCTAGCTATAATAAAAGGCTTGATAAGCTACGGGAGCGTATTAAGAAGGCCGAGATAGATACCCTGTTGGTAAGCGATGCTCGCAATATTTTTTATTTGAGCGGCTCCAACGGGGGCTATACGGGGGCCAAGGTAATGTTGATCGTCGATGCGAACACATCGACGCTTATTATTGATAAGAGATATCTTGCAGAAACGATGGAATCTGCCGTAGTCGATACGATTACTGCGTGGACGGAGCCGTCTTATGGCGATATTGTGGCCCTCCTTAAAGGGTCGGGGGTTAAGAAGGTCGGGTTTGAATCCACGCATGTGACGGTTAAGCAGTATGAGCGTTTGGTTAAGGAGTTCGATGCTATCCAGCTGGTGGGGGTGGCGGGGCTTATTGAGCCGGTTCGTGAGGTAAAGGACAGGCACGAGATAACCAAAATTACCGATGCCGCCGCGATCGGGGACACGACGTTCGACTACATCACCGGGATTTTAAGACCGGGGATGACCGAGATCGAGATAAGCATCGAGATCGACTTCTTTATGCGCAAGCATGGGGCCGAGCGCCCGAGTTTCGATACTATTGTCGCGTCGGGAATCCACTCTGCGGTACCGCATGCTACCCCATCCTCTAAGAAAATTGAAGTAGGCGATTTTGTAACGCTTGATTTTGGCGCTGTCGTGGATGGCTATCACTCGGATATGACGAGAACGGTTGTTATCGGCAGGGCGAGCGGGAAGCAAAAAGATATCTATGCAAAGGTATTGGAGGCGCAGATTGCTGCGCTTGATGCCGTTGTGCCCGGTAAGGTATGCCGGGACCTGGACGCTGTTGCGCGGGATATTATCGCTGAGGCGGGCTACGGTGAGAACTTTGTCCACAGCCTTGGGCACGGGGTCGGCCTGGATGTTCATGAGGCGCCGACGCTTGCCAAGGGAAATGAGGCGATGTTGGCTGAGGCCATGGTTGTCACGGTTGAGCCGGGAATTTACATAAACGGTTTCGGTGGTGTGAGGATCGAGGACCTTGTTGTTGTGACCCGGAGTGGTCGCGAAGTCCTGACCCTCTCGACGAAAGACCTGCTGGAATTGTAAAATATCATTATGTTATTGCTAATATTATTGCTAATTCGGAGGTTAACGAATGATTTCGACAAATCAATTTAAGAATGGAATGACGATCGAGCTTGACGGCACCTTGTTTCAGATTGTTGAGTTTCAGCACGTAAAGCCGGGTAAGGGTGGGGCATTTGTGCGTACGAAACTCAGGAATTTTAAGACGGGCGGCGTTGTCGATAAGACGTTTAGGGCGGGTGAAAAAGTCGAGCAGGCTATGGTCAACAGGCGGTCGATGCAGTATCTGTACAATGACGGGAGCGATTACGTCTTTATGGATACCGAGACATACGAGCAGATAAGCCTTCCCGCATCGTTCTTGCAGGACGAGACGAAGTTTATGAAAGAGAACATGAACGTTCTTATCGCGATGCATGAGGGCCAGGCGTTGGGTATTGAGTTGCCGACGGCGGTAGAGCTTGAGGTTACCCATACGGAACCCGGTGTTAAGGGCGACACGGCAAGCGGCGGTACCAAACCCGCAACCCTGGAGACGGGGGCCGTGGTACAGGTGCCCTTGTTTATTAACGTTGGCGACATGATTAAGGTCGATACCAGGACAGGCGATTACATAACAAGGGTTTAGTTCTTACGGAGAGGCCGGCTTTCTATTACAATTACATCACCAGGGATGCCCGTATAATACGGGCACGATGGCCGCGATGAAGAACCAAGCGTTGCTTTATGTGGTATAAAAGTTCTTCACCGACAAGCGCAAATGCTGTATAATAACAACGATACCCCGTCTTTTTTCAAAGGCGGGGTTATCTAAGATTTAGAGCAGGTGGGTATGAAAGCAAGAGCAGTTAAGGTTACCGATACTACGTTGCGAGATGCGCACCAGTCGTTGTGGGCTACACGTATGCGCACGGATGATATGCTGAAGATTCTGGATAGAATCGACCGTATAGGGTACTACTCACTCGAAGTTTGGGGCGGTGCGACATTTGATGCAACGCTCCGTTTTCTTGATGAAAACCCGTGGGACAGGCTCCGCGTTATCAAGAAGCATGCCCCGAGAACCCCGCTGCAAATGTTGCTTCGCGGCCAGAATCTGGTCGGGTATAAGCAGTACCCAGACGACATTGTGCGCAGGTTTGTTCTTGAATCGGCCAAAAATGGCATGGATATCTTTAGGATATTCGATGCCCTTAACGACACCAGGAATTTAAGGGTCTCCATCGAGGCGGTAAAAGAAGCGGGGGCGCACGCGCAGGGGGCGGTATGTTACACGATAAGCCCGGTTCACACCCTTGAGCATTATGTCGAAACCGCGGTTGAGCTGGTTGAGATGGGTGTTGATTCCATTTGCATAAAAGACATGGCGGCGCTTTTGACGCCGTATAGGACGTTTAAGCTGGTTGAAAGGTTCCGCAAAGAAGTCGACGTGCCGATCGACCTGCACTGTCATTATATCGGCGGCATGGCGCCGATGAACTACCTGAAAGCTATCGAGGCCGGCGTGGATATCATCGACACGGCGACGGTTCCGCTGGCGTTCGGCAACTCGCAGCCGGCGATTGAGATGATCGCCGCAGCGCTTAAGGATACCCCCTACGACACAGGGTTTGAGCTCGAGAAGCTTTTTGATATCGCAAAATATTGGGAGGATATCCGTGCAAAACGGGGATTCCAGCGGGGCGTGACATCGATCACCCACATGCAGGTGTTCTCGCACCAGGTGCCGGGGGGCATGCTCTCAAACCTGTACAGTCAGCTCGAGCAGCAAAAAGCATTGGATCGCATGGGTGAGGTTTTAGAGGAGATTCCAAAAGTGCGGGCGGAGGTCGGATATCCGCCGCTGGTTACGCCGATGAGCCAGATCGTTGGAACACAGGCTGTTCTTAATGTGCTGACCGGAAAACGTTGGGCGATAATCCCGGATGAGATGAAACAATACGTTAAAGGACTTTACGGGCGGGCTCCGGGCCCCATCGATAAAGAGATACAGGCTAAAATCCTTGGGGATGAAACGCCGCTGACAACCCGGCCTGCCGATTTAATAACCGAAAGGTTCGAGGATTATGCAAGGGCTGTCGGGGACCTGGCGAGGAACGAGGAAGATGTGTTGACGTATGCATTGTTCCCGAATGAGGCGCGTAAATACCTGGCGGCCCATGTCGAAGGCGCTGAGAAAGCCGTCTTCATGATGAGCGAGGAAATAAGGGCCGTCAAGGAGGACGGATATATGGATGTAAACCAAGTTCGTGAATTAATAAAGCTTGTTGAGGAGAGCGGCGTTGCAGAGGTGACCGTTGAAGAAGAAGGCGTAAAAATATCGGTTAGAAAAGGGCTGGCGCTTGCGGTAGATGGTGCGATGCCGGTCTCCGGAAACGGCGGTTCGACTCAAACCCAAGCTCAAACCCAGGATAATTATCCACCACATTGGAAGAAAATAGTTGCCCCGATGGTCGGAACTTTTTATGCGGCCCCGTCGCCCGATGTAGATCCGTTTATTTCAGTAGGTGACGAGGTCAGCGAAGGGCAGACGCTGTGTATCGTTGAAGCCATGAAGCTTATGAACGAGATAGCGGCGGAGGAGCCGGGAGTAATCCGCGAGGTGGTTGTTGAAAACGGTCACCCGGTTGAGTACGGCCAGTTGTTGTTCCTCTACGAGCCACTCGGCTAGTAATCTTATTTAGCTTTATTAACAGGAGAGAGTAGTTTGTTTAAGAAGGTTCTTATAGCCAACAGGGGTGAAATAGCCGTGCGGGTCATCAGGGCCTGCAAAGAGCTTGATATCCCTACGGTTGCAATATATTCCGAGGCCGATGTAGAGGCGCTGCATACCAAGCTTGCGGATGAGGCGATTTGTATCGGTCCGGCCCAGAGTCATAGGAGTTATCTTAATATCCCGAACATCATAAGCGCGGCTGAAGTAACCGGCGCCGATGCGATTCATCCGGGGTACGGATTCCTAGCGGAGAACCCCCAATTTGCCGATATCTGCAGATCATGCCATATAATGTTTATTGGTCCGGTGGCTGAGGCGATTGAAGCGATGGGGCATAAGTCGGAAGCACGGCGCAGGATGGTTGAAGCGGGTATACCGGTCACTCCGGGTACCATCGGATCGGTCAGCGGCGATAAAGAAGCGCTGATCGAGGCAGAGAAGATCGGCTATCCCGTCATGATAAAGGCGTCTGCCGGAGGTGGCGGTAGAGGCATGAGGATCGCCCAGAACGAAAAAGAACTGGTAAAATTCCTCCGGATGGCGCAATCTGAAGCTAAGGCCGCATTCGGAAACGATGATGTCTATATGGAGAAATATGTTGCCCGGCCGCGCCATATTGAGTTTCAGATCCTGGCGGATGGGCACGGCAACATTATTCACCTGGGGGATCGTGATTGTTCGATACAGCGCCGGCACCAAAAGCTGATCGAGGAATCGCCTTCGCCATCGATAAGCGCCGATAAGCGCAAGGAGATGGGTGAGGTTGCGGTAAAGGCTGCTCAAGCGGTCGGCTATACGAGTGCGGGCACCATCGAGTTTCTGGTCGAGCCGGACGGCAGCTATTATTTTATGGAAATGAATACTAGAGTGCAGGTCGAACATCCGGTTACCGAAATGGTGACGGGCGTTGATATTATAAAAGAGCAGATAAGAATAGCTGCAGGTGAGAAGCTTAGCTATACCCAGGACGACATCAAGCAAAACGGGCATGCAATAGAGTTCAGGATCAACGCGGAGGACCCATCGAGGGACTTTATGCCGGCGGGCGGAAGAGTTACCCTGTATAATCCTCCTGGCGGGCCCGGGGTAAGGGTAGATAGTCATCTGTATACCGGCTACGATGTTCCGAATTATTACGATTCGCTTCTTGCGAAGTTGATAGTTTGGGGAAAAGACAGAAATGAAGCTATTAGTAGGGGGCGCAGGGCACTTGAAGAGTGTGTAGTTATGGGCCTTGCGACGACGATCCCGTTTCACCTGAGGGTATTGGACAACGCTTTCTTTAGGAAAGGGGAAGTCTACACCGATTTTATCTCAGGGTTTTTAAACGAATAGGAAGCATGATATCAGAACGAAGGAAGGCGCGTAAAGACGCGCTGGAAATCCTATATGAAAAAGAAATAACAGGCCAACCGTTGGAACAAATTCTTGAGAACCGTAAGCTTGCTCGCGGTGAGAAGCCGAGCGAGTTTACGATTGAGCTGGTTGAGGGTGTTGAAAAACACACGCAGCAGATCGATTCGATTATCAGCGGGCATACCGACAACTGGACGCTGGATCGCATGCCGATTGTGGACCGCAACTTGATCAGGATAGGCTTGTACGAGTTGCTATATGAGGAGGATATCCCATATAGTGTTTCTATAAACGAGGCCGTGGAGTTGGCCAAGATTTATGGGATGGAAGAGTCGAGTAAGTTTGTAAACGGTATTCTTGGCCGGATTGCGACCGAATTGAAAGAGACCAGGGGAAGCAAGGAAGCCAGGTAACCTGAGAATTGCGAATTGCGAAAGTCGAATTACGAATGAGTGAAGGTCTAGAATGAGGGTTTTAGTAACCAGATAAACATGCCGCGATATTCAATATCGAAGAAAACAAGAAGTTGGTGGAACAGTTGGAGAGGCTAACGTATAATCAAGCTTTAAACAGACTGGAAGAGATAGCGGAATTAGTAAGAAAAAAAGAGATTAGTCTCGAAGATTCGCTGGATTTGCTTGAGGAAAGCGTTCAGCTTGCGACGATTTGCAACCAGCACATCGATTATACCGCCTGGCTGCCGCAGACCGATGAAGAAACCGCAGGAGAGGATATAGTTGCCAGGTAAATACCCGGAAGATACGAGGCTTCTCGTTGAGGAGGGCCTCAAGAAATATTTTCCTGAGGTTGGGCACCCCGAGGAACTGTACAAAGCAATGAGCTACAGCCTGTTCGCAGGTGGAAAGAGATTCAGGGCTGTTCTTGCTATAGAATCTGCGAAAGTGTTTGGAACCGATCCCGAAGATGTTATGCCGGCGGCGTGTGCCGTTGAGTTTATTCACACCTACTCGCTCATCCATGACGACCTTCCCGCTTTAGACGATGATGATTTGCGGCGCGGTAAGCCGACGTGTCACGTTAAGTTCGGCGAGGACATGGCGATTCTTGCAGGGGATGCGCTTAATACCGAGGCATTTCGGCTTGTAAGCAGCGAGCAGAAGGCGATTGATGCCGGACGCATCGTGTGGGTGATAAGGGAACTGGCGACCGCGTCCGGCGCGTCGGGCATGGTCGGCGGGCAGGTAGTTGATATTCGATCTGAAGGCATGGTGGTCGATGCCGAGACGCTTAAGTTTATACACGAGAAAAAGACCGGCGAACTTATAAAGGCATCGGTGCGTGCGGGCGCGATTCTCGCGAACGCATCCGAGCGCGATCTTGCGTTGTTGACCGATTACGCGATATATCTGGGGTTGGCGTTTCAGATCGTCGACGACATCCTTGATGTGGTCGGTGACGCGGCGGTTCTCGGTAAAGCGGTGGGCAGCGACGTGCTGCATGAAAAAGCTACCTACCCAGCGCTTTACGGGCTTGAAAAGGCAAAAGAAATGGCGCGGATGATGACCGATAAGGCCAAGGAGGCGCTATCTCAAGTTGATGGCGACACGACGGTTCTTGCGGAGCTGGCGGATTTTGTTTTTGACCGGGACTTCTGAGAAGGGGGACGTTGTTTCCTGTGCGTCCTAACTTGTTGAGTTAGGACGCACAGGAAACAACGTCCCCTATAACCCTATAACAAATTACCATTACTAAAGCAGGGACTTAGCGTTATAATACGTGAAATAACCTAAAATATCAGAAATCGCTGGAATGTGGAATAGTTGATGACAGTGGCGGTTAAGGGTAAAAGAAGGGTGATATGGACTATCAAATTCTAAACACGATCAAAAGTCCGAACGATATAAAGCACTTGTCGCATGGGGAACTAGCCCAGCTGGCCACGGAGATCAGGTCGCGGCTGATTGAGACGGTTTCGGAGACGGGAGGGCATCTGGCGTCAAGCCTGGGGGTCGTCGAGCTAACGCTTGCGCTTCACCGTTCCCTTGAAAGCCCGGTTGATAAGATAATTTGGGATGTCGGTCATCAAAGCTACGTACATAAGTTGCTGACCGGCAGGAACGAAACGTTCTCTACCTTGAGGCAGTACGGGGGTCTGGCGGGATTTCCAAAGAAAAGCGAGAGCGAGCATGACTTTTTAGATAGCGGTCACGCCAGCAACTCGATCAGCTTTGGCCTTGGAATGGCCGAGGGCCGCGATAAAGATGGCGGGAACGAGCATGTCGCCGTGGTCATCGGCGATGGTTCGCTGACCGGCGGAATCGCGTATGAGGCGCTTGACCAGGCCGGGCACCTCGGCACACGTTTGATGGTTGTTCTCAATGACAACGGAATGTCGATATCCCCGAATGTTGGGGCGATATCCGGATATCTCGCCTGGGTTAGGTTGGACCCGGGGCATGCCAAGCTTCGCAAAGAGATCGAGCAGAGGATTAAGAAGCTGCCGGCAATCGGCGAGCTTGTGTACGATATTGGGATGCATGTAAAGGAGAGCGTGAAGGCGCTTCTCGTGCCGGGAATGCTGTTTGAGGAACTTGGATTCACTTACATCGGCCCGATAGACGGCCACGATATACGCGAAATCGAGCGTAACCTTGGGCTTGCCAAGCAGGTTGAAGGCCCCGTTTTGATCCACGTGATTACAAAGAAGGGGCTTGGGTATTCGCCGGCCGTCGAACGGCCTGAAAAATGGCATGGCATCGCCCCGTTTATTACGAGGACGGGCGAGCCTAAATCTTGTAGCGATGTTTCCACGTATACCGAGGTATTTGGAAAAACGCTGGTAGATTTGGCGAATAAGAATGATAAGGTGGTCGGTATAACCGCGGCAATGGCAAGCGGTACCGGGCTGGACATATTCGAGAAGGCGCACCCGGACAGGTTTTATGATGTCGGGATAGCCGAGCAGCACGCCGTTACCTTTGCGGCGGGTCTGGCGATGCGGGGATATCAGCCGGTGGTGGCGATTTACTCGACGTTCTTGCAACGCGCTTACGACCAGATAATGCAGGATGTGAGTCTGCAGGAGCTTCCGGTGGTCTTTGCGGTCGATAGGGCCGGAATTGTCGGCGAGGACGGCCCGACGCACCATGGGGCGTTTGACCTGACATATTTGAGAAGCGTTCCCGGCCTTACGGTCATGGCGCCGAAGGATGAAGACGAGCTGCGGCATATGCTGTTTACCGCTCTTGAAATAAAAAAGCCGGTTGCCCTGAGGTACCCGAGGGGCAAGGGTTTTGGTATAAAACTATTGGGGCCATACCATCTGGTTCCCGAGGGTAAAGCTGAGATTCTAACTAAAGGAAGCGATGTCTGCATTCTGGCGGTCGGTAGGATGGTGCAGTCCTCTGTCGAGGCGGCAGAGGTGTTAGAAAAGCGGGGTGTGTCGGCATCGGTAGTCAACATGCGCTTTATTAAGCCGCTTGATACCGATATGATTGCGTGGGCCGCGGAAAATCATAGCCTCGTGGTAACCGTCGAGGACAACTCGCTGATCGGCGGGTTCGGGTCGGGCGTTCTTGAAGTTCTTACCGAGCTTGGGGAGTCTACACCGGCACTGCGCCTGGGCATACCGGATAGATTTATATCCCATGGATCGATAAAACGCCTGCTTGCAGAGATCCATCTCGACGCAAACGGGATCGCCTACAGCGTTAACCGTAAATTAGATGAGCCGGGCAACCCAAAGAAGCGTTCCAGAGTCGCAGAGAAGCGGGTAGCCGGAAAACGCGCATCGGTCCTCGAGTAGCCGGAAGATGACTAAAGATGACAAGGAAACGGGCGGATGTATACCTGGTAGAAGCGGGGATTGTAGAGAGCCGCGAACAGGCGCGCCGCCTTATCAATGAGGGCAAGGTATTTGCCGACGGTAAGCCGGTCGGTAAACCCGCAAGCTTGATTGAAGATGGCAGCCACATTACCGTTTTAGAGCCTACTACCTATGTTTCTCGCGGCGGTCTTAAGCTTGAAAAGGCGCTCCACGAATTTGCAATTAATCCCGAAGGTAAGTTTTGCGTTGACGTTGGCGCGTCAACCGGTGGATTTACGGACTGCCTGCTGCGCCACGGAGCACGCAGGGTGGTCGCAATCGATGTCGGTTACGGACAGCTTGCCTGGTCGCTCCGCCAAAATCCCAAAGTCGTCGTTATGGAGCGCACCAATATTCGTTATGTTGCGCCCGCGGACCTTGAAGAACCGGCCGACCTGGTAACGGTGGATGCCTCCTTTATCTCGCTTGAGAAAATCCTGGAAAGCATTTTAAACCTCATGAAACCCGACGGAGAGCTTATTGCGCTCGTTAAGCCCCAGTTTGAGGCGGGCAGGGAGCGGATAGGTAAAAAAGGCGTGGTAAAAGACCCCGAAGTGCATAAGGATATTTTGATGCATATATGGGATCATTTTAAGAAAAGCGGCTTGTTTGTAAAGGGTTTAATATATTCCCCCATAAAGGGGCCCGAAGGAAACATCGAATTTCTTATCTATGCCTCGCGAATCGGGCCCGGCATCCCCGAAGAGGATAAAGCGGGAATAGTCGATAACATAGTAGAAAAAGCACATGAAGAGTTGAGCTAGGTTCTTACCCCGGGCCCTAGCCTCTGAACCCTATAAAGGGTGCTAATTACCGAGTGTTAGCTTATAATATAAAGTGATATAAAGCGTTTATAAAAATCGAAAACAGGACGTATATATGCATGAAACTCCATATAAAAAAATGAATACCGTGACGATCGTTCCCAATATCGAGAAGGCGGACGTGCTGCCCATAGCGCTTGCATTAATTGCATGGCTCAACGAGCGGGGCGTGAAGGCGATTATGCATGCGGACGATGCCGTTAAGTTGAACAGGCCCGATCTTGCGGCCGATGATGCCGGGATACAGGGGAGCGATGCTCTGATATGCCTTGGTGGGGACGGTACCATACTGCGGGCTGTGCGCATCCTCAAAGGTGCGATGGTGCCGATTGTCGGGGTTAACCTTGGTCGCGTCGGGTTTTTGTCCGAGGTTGAGTTTACCGAGATGTATCCGGCGATGGAGAGGATAATTGCCGGTGATTATAAGATCGACGAGCGGATGGCGCTGAAGTGCACGATTAATGCCGCTGATTTTCATCAGGAATACATTGCGCTCAACGAGATAACGATCGAGCGCGGACGTCATCAACGCATGCTTGAGATGGGTGTCTATATAAATGACCAGATATTCAGCAGGTATAAAGCGGACGGGCTTATATTCGCCACCCCCACGGGTTCTACCGCGTATTCGTTCTCGGCGGGCGGTCCGGTTGTGTCGCCGGTTCATGAGTTGATCCTGCTAACGCCCATAAACCCGCATTCGCTGTTTGGCAGGACGGTGGTTTTGGGCGCTCAGGATAAAGTAAAGGTAGAGCTGGCACGCCGGCTGGATATCACGGTGGGTGTTGATGGTTTTGCCGTGTTTCAGGCAATCGCCGATTCAGTACATATTGAGAAAGCGCAATCAAAGGTGCTGCTCGTTAAGCTTAAAGACAGGAGCTTCTACACGGTATTTAAAGATAAGCTAACCGTTTGGGATACTTGGCTTCACTAGCATATCGGTCTACTGAAGTATGATAGAGTACTGGGGAGAACATGCTTCAAGAGCTTTCTATTAATAATCTTGCGCTTATAGATAAGGCACGAATCCAATTTGGGCAGGGCTTGAACATACTGACCGGGGAGACCGGTGCGGGCAAAACTGTGGTGGTTGGAGCGGTCAACCTGTTGCTGGGTGGGCGCGCCGACGCATCGCTTATCCGAAGCGGCAGCGTAAAGGCCGAGGTGCAGGGCATGTTTGCTATCCCCCCGGGCCTAAAGGTTTCTGATGAGAAGCTAGGCGATTTTCTTGAAGATGACGAACAGCTTATAATCCGCAGGGTTATTTCCACAGACGGCAAGAACAAATGCTACGTTAACGACCACATGGTAACGGTCGCCACGCTTTCCGAGATAGGAAGGCGCTTGGTCGACCTGCACGGCCAGCACGAGCATCAATCGCTTTTTAAAATATCAGCGCACGTTGATTTCCTTGATAAATACGGCGGCAAAAAGCTGCTGGAGCTGCGCGGCGAGTTTCGGGAGAAGAGCGGGACGCTGCGGCGCATGAAGGACGAATTGGGGCGGCTGCACGGCGCCGAGCGTGAGATGCTGGGCAAGAAGGATTTGCTGCAGTTTCAGGTGAGCGAGATCGAGCGGGCTGCGCTAACCCAGGGAGAAGACGATGAACTTATGCGGGAGCGCGAGATTCTGCGAAATGCCGAGAAGCTCTACTGCGCGGTAGCCAAAGCCGCGAATGCGCTCTCGGAAAGCGACGAGATCGCGCCCGGAACCGAGCTGGTTGCAAGGGCGCTAGATGAGCTTCGCATGGTGGCGAGTATCGACCCGGAGCTGGATGGGCTGATCGAGCGCCTCAACGGTATTTTGCTAGAGCTTGAGGACTGCTCTCAAAACATCCGCAACTATGGCTTAACCCTGGACTTTCCACCGGACAGGCTTCAGGAAATCGAGGACCACCTGGCCCTTCTATCCCTCCTAAAACGAAAATACGGCGCAACGATTGAAGATATCCTTGCCTATATGGATACCGCCTCTAAAGAGTTGCTTTTGTGTGATACTTCGGGTGAGAGGATGGAGAAACTAGAGGTAGATATAGTAGAGACAGAAAAAGAGCTGGCTACCATCGCAGTGCAACAAAGTGAATCCCGTGCGAGCGCGGGCAAGAAATTCGCTAAAGAAGTTATGAGAGAACTTGCCGATTTGAATATGCCAAACGCTAAATTTGAGGTATTATTTAGCAGGGAACAAGATGACAACGGATTACTAGTAGAAGATAAAAGGACGAAACTTTACCCGAACGGTATCGACAGAATCGAGTTCATGATATCGGCAAACAAGGGAGAGCCGGCAAAACCACTCACGAAGATAGCGTCGGGCGGGGAGATATCGCGGGTGATGCTGGCGCTGAAGATCATACTTGCCGATGCGGATGAAGTGCCGACCCTGATATTCGATGAGATCGATGTGGGGATCGGGGGAACGACTGCGATGGCGGTAGGCCAGAAGATGTCGATCCTTGGGTTACGGCACCAGGTGTTCTCTGTAACGCACCTGCCGCAGATAGCCAGTTTCGCCGATAAGCATTTCTCCGTTGTTAAATTTGAGGTGGAAGAGCGAACGAATACCGAGATCGTGGAATTGCTAAGCGGGGACAGGGTGAGCGAGATGGCTCGCCTGCTGAGCGGAAATATTAGCTCGGATGTATCGCTTAAACACGCTGAGGAACTGATAACTGAGGCGCAAAGGAACAAACACGGGCTGGTAGATGGACGAGTTAACTAATAAACAGGAGACTGAGGCGCAACTCGAGGATCCAGGTAAAATCTTATTCAGTGCAGAAGTTGAACTACCTGCGGATAGTTCTTCAACGACAACAGCGCTCCGTATTAATCAAATACGGCGTGAGAACCGCCGCAGGAGGTTGCGCAGGCTGAAACAAGGGTTTCTTGTCGTGTTGTTGATAACCTCAGTCGGCCTTACATATTATACTGTGACTGAGTCGGGGATTTTAAAGGTTGCGCAAGGTTCAAAAGCGGGCGCCTCGGAACTTAATAAGCACGCTAAGGATGAGCCGCTTTATAATTGCTTCGCAACGGTCGGCACGTCGAGCCTTAAGCTGTCTTTGCCGGGCAAAAACGGAGATGTAATCGGCGTGGGATTCCATGAAGCGGAGCGCAGAGAAGCGATCGCTATTACACCCGCCGTAAATTACTTTAACAGGGATACCACTGCAACAGTACGAAAAGCAGTGCTTGCCACGAATAGCCCCGTGCTGTTTGTGATGAGTTCCCGCGGACGGGGGAGCGCATCGACGTCGGCCATGGATATAGCGATGGTGCCGGGCGCCGCCGTATACAGCCCGGTTGACGGTGTTGTAACCATGGTAAAAACCTATAACCTTTATGGTAAGTTGATGGATTACCATATAGAGATCGAGCCGGATGGGTATCCTGATTTGCGGGTTGCTATTATTCATATCGACAATATCCATGTTACCGTAGGGCAAAGGGTACAGAGGCGGGTGGATCAGATAGGGTGGATGAGACCGCTGCCCGATATAGCAAGCCAGATAAACAAGTACCTGCCCAGCCGGTACGATCATGTCCACATCCAAGTTAATCCCGCGAATATACAGGTAGAGGGTAAGCTGGGATCGTAAGAACTGTTAGATAATCGTTAGTTGTACAATCAGCCTATGCAAGGGCTCAGATAATAAAGAGGTTTATTATGGATAGTTCCAAAGAACTTCTTGATAAAAAAGTTGAAGTTCCTGCCGATGGCGTTAACAAGAAATTACCGGCACATGATAATCTAGAGATAGACATCCTACGAAGCGACCTACAAAGCGACTTACAAAGTGATCTGCCAAGCGACTCACAAAGAAGCGATCGACCCGGGGTACAGGTGCCCGACCGGGAGAGCGAGAAAGCCGGAAGTATGTTTTATGAAGGTGTCGCGAAGCTCGATAAAAGGACAAAAAAGCTTGTAAAGCGGCTGAAGCCCGGAGATATCGCAATAATCGACCACGAAGACCTCGATAGGGTTACCGCCGAAGCGGTTGTTGAGACCGGTGTGGAGGTTGTCATAAACGCCAGTTGTTTCACCTCGGGAAAGTATCCCAATACCGGCCCCTTAATCCTCTGTTCCGCCGGAATTCACCTGCTGGATAACGTTGGGGCGGAGATATTTGAAAAAATCAAAGAGGGGGCTAAACTCAGCATACGGGGCGAGGAAATCTACTGCAACGGAACCCGTATCACCTCTGGCAAGAAACTTACGCACATGATTCTCGAGCAGGAGATAGAGAAAGCACATAGCCGGATTGGTGAGGAACTCGAAAGGTTTGCCGTTAACACGCTTGAATACATGCAAAAGGAAAAAGAGCTGATTCTGGATGGCTCAAGGGTTCCGGAAACTCGTGTCGACTTTAAAGGCCGTCATGCGCTTATCGTCGTCCGTGGGTACGATTACAAGCCCGATCTCAAGGCGCTCAGGGCATATATCCGCGAGGTGAAGCCGATACTGATAGGCGTCGACGGTGGGGCGGACGCCCTCATCGAGGAAGGGTATAAACCGGATATCATTATCGGGGATATGGATAGCGTAGTTGATGATACGTTGAGAAGCGGGGCCGAGCTGATCGTTCACGCATATCCGGGCGGAAAAGCCCCGGGCTTAAAAAGGCTTAACGACCTCGGCCTGTCCCCGATTACCTTTGAGGCCGTCGGAACCAGTGAGGATATTGCGATGATTCTCGCCTACGAACACGGATGTGAACTTATCGTGGCCGTAGGCACACACGCGAACCTTGTTGAGTTTTTAGATAAGGGCCGCAAGGGAATGTCCAGCACGTTCCTGGTGCGCTTGAAAGTCGGGAGCAAACTCGTGGACGCTAAAGGCGTGAATAAGCTTTACAGGTCCAGCGTGAAAATAAGCCATCTCGTAGTCTTACTTTTTGCCGGAATGAGCGCTATTATAGCCATAGTGATGGCTGCGCCCAGCATTAGACAGTCCATCCGGCTGCTATTAATCCAGATCAAACTGATGTTAGGACTTTAATTTAATTTAGGGCTTTAAGTTAGGACTTTAGGAGTAGCATATGTTAGATATGCGCTATCATATAGCGTCACTCGTCGCCGTTTTTTTTGCGTTAGCAATCGGTATTCTGTTGGGAACGGTTATTGTGGATAAAGGTGTGCTTGTGAACCAGCAACAGGCACTGGTTAAACGCATCGAAACGAACTTCAACGAATTGCGTGAAGAAAATCGGATGTTGCGGGATGAAGTCGGGGAGCAGAGAAAGTTTGCAACCCAGGTAATTCCGCTTGCTATTGAGGGAAGACTTGATAAACAAAATGTCGGCGTTATCGTGACGGCCGATGCGGGTGACGAGATAGTGTCGGGTCTTATAGACGGGTTTAAGAAGGCGGGGGCAACGGCAAGTTCAATCAGGCTAAACAACGATATTAAACTGGCCGACCAGGCGTTAACGCAGCTCAAACCCTATTTCACTGCAGATCAATTGACGGCCGATAACGCACGGGAGCTTGTGCTGAAGAGGATGGTCGATGAGTTGGCGAAACCCTCCACATCGACCGCTACGGCAATCACTACGACCACAACCGTTGCCAAAGTACCGTTTCTCGTGCAGCTCTCGAATATGGGCTTTATAAAAACAGACATAAATTTCTCGCTTTTTAAACCCATAAATGCGGCGGTGATTGTTGGGGGGTCGGATTCCAACCAGGACCCGCTGAAGACAGACCTTCCGCTGGCGGCACAGCTTAAAGCCATTAAGATTAGAGCAGTCGGGGTTGAGACTTCGGTGGCCAAAAAATCATACATTAAAACCTTCCAGGAGGCAGGAATTCCAACCGTTGATAATATCAACCAGCCAACCGGCATTATATCGACAGTCTTTGCGCTTGCCGGGCAAGACGGAGATTTTGGGATTAAAGGGACTGCAGGCCAATTCATGCCAACATACATATCCCCTTAGAAGACGAAGTGACGTTTAAAGGTCTCTATGGATAACACCAGGGTAGTTGCAGTGATAGCCGCATTTAATGAGGCGGATAGGATAGCCGCAACCATACATGCGGTAAGAGATATAGCAGCCGTAGGAAAAATCCTGGTCGTTGATGACGGCTCCACCGATGCGACCGCCGAAGTTGCGGAGCATGCGGGAGCCGTTTTACTACGCCTACCTCAGAATGTCGGCAAAGGAAAAGCCCTGCAAAGAGCAATGGAGGGTGTACGAGAAGAGATCGTGCTGTTCCTTGATGGCGATCTTGGGGCGTGCGCCGGTGAGGCTGCAAAGATACTCGAGCCTGTTCTCAACGAAGAGGCGGACATGGCGATCGGCGATTTCCCGAAAGCGCAGAAAGCCGGGGGCTTAGGTTTTGCAAAAGGTTTAGGTCGCTGGGGCATACACCGGTTTACCGGTGTATATATGAACGAGCCGTTATCGGGCCAGCGGGCTGTTAAGGCCAAATATGTGAGCGGCTTGGATTTTGAATCCGGCTATGGGCTTGAAGTCGGGTTAAGCATCGATATCCTAAAACAGGGGTGCCGGGTGGTCGAGGTTCCCGTTTGTATGACTCATCGTGAAACGGGGCGCGACCTGGCGGGTTTCGTCCATCGCGGACGACAGTTTTTGCATATTCTACGTGTAATTATCCGAAGAATGTTATCCGATACATAATGGTAATTTCTTAAATGTTAACGAGCACCGAAACACATATGTAGCACACGCGGTACAGGAGGCAGTAGCGGTGATAGAACGGGGAATACTATACGTCGTAGATGAAACTACAAACAGCATGAGCCAGCACGTCCTCATCCTTTTAAAGTATCTCAACAGGGCGCGGTATAAGCCCTCCCTGTTGATTTCCTCGGATTCGTACCTGCTCGAGCATGTCAAAAAGCTTAATGTAGAGTACCAGGTTATCCCCGGAATCGCGAGTGCCAACAAGCTTAATAGCGGCGGTATCGCAAAGCAGATAGATCAGTTTATCGAGGAGCATGCCGTTAATTTAATCCATAGCCACGGATATCAGGCGTGTTATGTGAGCGCCCAGGTTGCGAAGAATCGGAATATTCCCCATGTTAGTACGGTGCATACAGTCGATAGCGCTACCCCAAAAAAGAAGGGTTTTTTAAATCTGCCTTACAATAAGATCGCGGCTATGCCCGATCACCTGATTGCCGTATCCGAAGCGGTTAAGCACGATATAGAGGGTTTCAATAGCGCAAGCTTAATCTACAACGTTGTTGAAGCCGACAGGTTTGGCGAAACACTCGATACCGAGCACCTTTACAGAGAGCTTGATCTAAAGAAAGAAAACAACCTTGTAGGCGTGATTACGAGGCTTTCTCCAGAAAAAGGAACGGGTACTTTTTTAGAGGCTGCAGCAGTGCTGGTTAAAGATAACCCGAATATGTACTTCATAATCGCCGGGGACGGAGATGAACGTCCGGCTTTAGAGAAGCAGGCATCGAATTTGGGTATATCCAAAAACGTACGGTTTTTGGGGTTTAGGCGAGACGTTGCACATATATTAAAAAGCCTTGATGTTGTGGTGATTCCGAATCTTGCAGCAGGCTTGCCCCTTATTCTTTTAGAGGCGCTGGCTTGTATAAAGCCGGTTGCGGTGACCGATGTACCCGGTGTGCGTGAGGCTGTGAATGAAGAGCACGTTGAGCTTATTCCGGCCGGTAATGCGGCGGCAATCATCGAGGCGGTAAACGGTATACGTGCCGACCAATGTAAGGCCGATACCAAAGCGCAGGCGGGGCATAAATTAGTAATTGAGAGGTTTACAATCCCGAGCATGATGAAACCCACAGAATCTCTCTACCTTGAAAAGGCAAGATAGTTTACGCTTCTAAAAAAATCCATTGGCATATTAAGGCTTGCATATTAAAATATGTAGAGTCGGCTGAAAGCGGTATCCTCTCAAGCTTGAAAAGGCATATCGACACTATATTTTGGTAGTAGTTATTCTAGAGGCAAGGTGGTATATGTCAAAAACGGTAAGCTGTGTGGCTCCGGCCCAGCGAAAGCAAGCAGGATCGTATATGTCGAAGAAGATGGTCAGCTTTGTAATACCGGCGTATAACGAGCGAGAATACATCGAACAGGTATTGCGGGCATTGGATAAAGTTCCCCTACCCGAGGGGGTGCGGCGTGAGTTGGTGGTCGTGGATGACGGCTCGACCGATGGCACCGCCGATTTTGTGGAGTCGTTGCGGGATATCGACTCTGTTGTGATCTACCGGATGCCTCAGAACAGCGGCAAAGGCGCTGCGCTACGTGCGGGATTTTCTATCGCGCGAGGCGACGTTCTTATCGTCTGCGACGCCGACCTGGAATACAAACCTTCAGATATACCGAAAGTTCTTGAACCCCTGCTAAGCGGACAGGCGGATATTGTGTATGGAAGCAGGTTTATGGGCGATATCAAAGGCATGAAATTCGTAAACCGGCTTGCAAACCGTTTGCTTACGGTGACGGTCAACATACTGTTCGGCGCAAAAATAACGGACGAAGCTACAGCATACAAGGCGTTTAACAGAAACGTGCTGAGTTCGATCAACCTTAAGTGCACCGGTTTTGAATTTTGCCCCGAGGTTACCGCCAAGACCCTGAAGCGCGGTCACAAGATTATCGAGGTTCCCATTACATATGAAGCCCGTAACATCGAAGAGGGAAAAAAGATAAAATGGCAGGATGGCTTCATTGCAATCTGGACGCTGGTCAAATACCGGTTTAAGGATTAAGAGAGATACAATCATTGCGTAGACTAGACGCGGCAATCATCATACTTATCATCGCGATCGTTCTTGGCGTTGTTATGCGGGTCGAAGCCTGGGAGAAGATCGCCAAAGTAGACGTTTTAACGATGTCTTCGGACTCGGTATCGTATAACGGCATAGCGAAGAATTTGCTGGCCGGAAAGGGATACAGCAGCCCCAACCATATGATCGCCAGGCAGGATCAACCTACTGCGTTTTACGCCCCTACATACCCTTTTTACCTGGTTGCCCTTTACTATGTGTTTGGTCCTTCGACAAAAGCCGGGGTGATGTCGCATATGATCCTGGCAATTGCGACCATCCCGCTGATATATTTGCTTGGCATGCGGCTTTACGGCCGGGTCGAAGGGGCTATCGCTTCGCTTATATACGCGGTTTCACCGGACATCATCCATTACAATATAATGCTGACTTCGGAAACGCTATTTTTCGTCCTCGAGATATGTTTATCGATTCTCATCGTTGGAATATTTAAAAAAGACCGCCCCTCGCTGTGGATGTTGGCGGCGACCGGGCTGGTTTTTGGCGTAACTTATCTTTGCAGACAGACCGTAATTTTCCTTCCGGCCCTCATAGTGCTGGGGCTATGGTTGCGGTTTAAGGATAATGGATATTCGTGGCTGCTTAAATCAACCGGTGTGTTTTTGGTCGCGGCGGTACTTTTGATCGTTCCCTGGACCATCCGCAACTATATGGTATTTGGCGAGCCGGTGTTTAGCACGACAACCGGTCCGGCGACACTCTGGTGGGGGACGTATGAGGATAAAGGGACGCCGTTAGGCGTACTGATAGACAGGTACCGTGAGAGACATTCTGATAAGAACGAAGTTCAGATGAGTCAGATGATGACCAAAGAGGCCATTCAGAGGATAAAACATATGAGTGGCACCGATATCCGCGGGCTGCTACACCAGCGAGTACGGCGCCTGTTCGGGTTTCCGAGGGTCTATGATTTAAGAAAACAGCAAACGGTCACCGGCTTATTCTACCTGGTGCTCGGGGTGCTAGGCATAGCGGGCTTATTGATAGCGTCAAAAGGGAAATACGAGCGGCAATTGCTGATGCTTACCGTCGTCTTAACCATGCTGCTTCACATATTCACCTTGACGGTGTTCAGGTATTTAATGCCCCTGGTACCGTTTCTTGGTCTTGGCGCCGCTAACCTGCTTTCGTATGTCGCTACCCGTATAAAAGCCGTATTTCAGGCGTATGGCGTTCGTTTGACGGCATCTTAAACCACGTATATCATGAGACTCATGTATTTTATGTCTAGGTAATAGCTTATTTTGTTGTGCAATCCGGAGGACGTATATGCAGCGTAAAATCGCAGTTGTAGTTCTAGTTGTAGCTCTATTAGCAGCAGTTCTTTCGTTGTTGCCGGCGCCGCAGGCCATGGCGGCCGAACACGGCAATAAGGTTGTCTTTGTCCTTATGGATAACATCACCTGGTCGGATATCATCACCGCCGACGACCCCGTATTAAACGACCTGATCAAAACAAGTTCGATCGGTCTTCTCAATAACCGCGCCTTCAAAGCGCCCTCACGCTCGCGAAACGCACTTACCGTTGGGGCGGGGGTAAGGTCGGATGCGGCCCCAGCGAGTTTTGAGGAATATAACGCCACCGAAACATACGGCGGCGTGCCGGCAATTGAAGCGTATAAGCTGCGTACAGGCAAGTGCACCGTAAAAGGTCAGGTACTCGAGCTTGGTATTGCCTCGATAATAATGGACAACGATAACGGCATGCAGGATTTTACCCCCGGCGAGCTGGGAAGCATTATTGAGGCCCACGGGGGCAAGACCGCGGTGCTGGGTAACGCGGATACATCGCTTACCGATAACCCGGATGCCTACAATCGCGTGGCCGTTGCTATAGCAATGAATGAAGACGGTGCGGTCGATTTTGGAAATGTCGGCAAGAACATGCTGTTGCATGACCCCAAATCCCCGTTTAGCGTTAGGACGGATTATACGAAGATGAAGACTGCCTTTGCGCAGTACCTTCCCAAGGCGGATTTTATCGTACTCGACCTCGGCGATACGGTAAGAGCCGACTATTATAGCCGGTACGTCCTAAAACGCCGGGCGTTGAATATGAAGATGCGGGCTATTCATAACAATGCCAGGTTCTTAAAGCAAGCAATGGATGTGGCGGGGCCGGATACGGTTTTTATCGTGACGGCACTGTCAGCGCCCGGATCGACTAAGGCTCCGCTTAGATCCGGCCTGGAGCAGTTGACGCCGATACTAGTGCACGGGTCCGGCTTTAAGCCGGGGCCCTTGATCGCGGATACTACGAACAGGGAAGGCCTTGTTACGATTATAGATATCACGCCGACTATTCTAAACATCCTAGAAATGAAGAAGGGCGAGGATATGCCGGGGAGCGTTATGCGCACGGGGTCGACACAGATCTCTCCGCAAGAGCTTGACCGGTTTAATCAAAGCGCGATTGGCGTTAAGGATACCCGTAGAATGGCGATTCTTGCGTATATTTACATCCAGATCGTCCTGTACGTGCTGGCGGCGCTTGTTATTGCCTACAGGAGGATGCTCACCAGGAAAACGGCGACGATACTGTCGACACTGATCTTTACCACCATGAGCTTCCCTCTCTTTTCCTTCTACACGACAAAGCTTGAACGCGTAGCCGCTCAGGGATCGCTTGTTACTTTATTGACTATCGTCGTTTCCCTTTTATTTGCGTTGCTATTGGTTGCGATTCGCAGAAAAGTGCTTCACCCGATCATCGGTATCGCCCTGCTTAACGTCGTCGTTCTGTCCGTAGAGGTGTTGATGGGCGGGCCGTCCTTCATCAACAGCATCTTCGGCTACGACCCGATTCGGGGCGCTCGTTTCTTCGGTATAGGCAACGAGGCTATGTCGATATTACTGGCGAACGGACTACTGTTATTCGGCCTAATGCTCGAAAAGGTATGGAACAAGTGGACCGTGCTTGCCGGGGCCGTTTTATCGGTGTTTTTGATCGTGCTGATCGGGTTTCCGGGGCTTGGAACGAATACCGACGGGCCGATTACCGCAACCGCGACGTTTACCACAATGGTCCTTCTATCCGCTAGGTCAAAGGCCAAATTCCGAAATTTTGCAATCGCGCTGGTAATGGTGGTTGTTGTTCTTGCGCTATTTGCCGGTTACGATGCAATGCACGGTGCGACGACGCACATGGGAAAATCCGTTAACCTTATTATCTCAGGAGGTTTTCCCGAGGCGGTCATGATTATCAAGCGCAAGTTGGCCACGAACTTGATGATATTTAAGTTTAGCACATGGTCGTATTTTCTCTTTATAATGCTGGGGCTCGCCATATTCCTATGGATGAAGCCGACCGGCGTTCTGAGCCGTTTGCTTGCAAAATACCGGGGATTATCGACGGCGATCTCGGCATCGATCGTTGGTGGCATCGTCGGATTTATCTTTAACGACTCGGGCATTTTGATACCGGCGATCATTATGTCGTATATGATTCCAACGGTTATTTACCTGATGATCTGGGAGCAATATCGCTCTGCGGAGCATGAAGAGATAAGGGACACGAGCCCGGAATCTCGAGTGTTTGGGAAGAACGGTTAATAGGAGAAGAGCATTGTGGATATAGAGTGGGTCTGAAGAGGGTAATTTCTTGTGGTAAGTGCGGTGTTGCTTTATTTATGGATAATTGCGCATGGGGTGACGGCGGCGATTGTGAGCCTGGTGATATTGCCGATGGTCGTCGGGATGCTAAAGGAATCCGGGGCCGTTAAGGTAAACTACCGTCAAAAGGAAGTCGTCAATATGGCGGGCATCCTTATTATCCTGGTTTGGATACTGCTAATGGCGGCGGCGGCGATTGTCCCGACAGCCGCCGATATGCTGGGCATATTTATCCCGGATGGATTTGTCGTAAGCTCTGATGTGGCGATGCCGCTAACGATACTTATTCTTGGAGCCGGTCTTTTCGGCCTGGTCGATGACCTTCTTGGAACTAGAGAGTATAGTGGCTTCAGGGGCCATATCGGGGCGCTATTTAAAGGAAAGCTGACGACGGGTGCGCTTAAGGCTATCGGGATACCGGTGGTGGCCGTGTTTGCATCCTCGCTACTATCGTCGGAGGTGCTAGAAATTATTGGGAATGCCCTCCTTATCGCGCTCTGCGTCAACGCCTTGAACCTGCTTGATTTACGTCCGGGACGGGCGCTTAAGATATATATTCCGCTGCAATTGTTCTTTATCTATGCGGCGGGGAGCGCTTTCGGATCATCATCCGCAGCGCTGGCCGGTATCGCGCTGGTGTTGATCGCCTCCGACTTGAAGGAAGAGATCATGCTTGGCGATACGGGGTCGAATATTCTTGGCGGTGTTCTTGGATTCTGTTTAGTCGCCACCTATGGGTGGAATGTAAAATTACCGGTTATTATTTTACTTATATTATTGCAAGTCCTTACAGAGAAATACTCGATTACCGCAGTTGTTGAGCGTGTCCCTATTCTGAGGGCCTTTGATAATCTAGGGCGAAAAGCTGAATAGGCGATTCGATTTTGTCGCGAATCCGTGATAAAATGCGAAGGTTGGTATAATGAGATATAGTAGACTTCTAGAGGAAGAAAGGCAAGCAAAAGGGGAGAGATGATTGGCTAAACATATCTTTGTAACAGGCGGCGTTGTCTCATCGCTGGGAAAAGGAATTACCGCCGCCTCTCTTGGCAGATTGTTAAAGAGCAGGGGGTTTAAAGTCACCATCCAGAAACTTGACCCCTACTTGAACGTCGACCCCGGGACAATGAGCCCGTTTCAGCACGGAGAGGTGTTTGTAACCGACGACGGCACCGAGACGGACCTGGACCTGGGGCACTACGAGAGGTTTATCGACGAGAACCTCGGCAAGGACAGCAACGTCACTGCAGGCCAGATATATTGGTCGATCGTCACCAAAGAGCGGCGCGGTGAATTTCTGGGCGGCACCGTCCAGGTTATCCCCCACGTAACTAACGAGATTAAGCAGCGTATTTTAAATTTAGCGACGAATGACGACAAGCACATCGTCATCACCGAGGTCGGCGGCACCGTCGGCGACATTGAAAGCCTTCCCTTCCTTGAAGCCATAAGGCAGTTTAAAAAAGACGTTGGAAAAGAAAATGTCCTGTATATACATGTAACCCTTGTACCTTATCTAGAATCTTCCTCAGAGCTGAAGACCAAGCCGACGCAGCACAGCGTAAAAGAGCTGCGAAGCATCGGTATTCAGCCCGATATTATAGTGGCCCGATGCGATAGGCCGATCGATGTGTCGATTAAGCGCAAGATCGGTCTTTTTTGCGACATCGAGCCGGCATCGGTCATCACGGCCATAGACGCGGATAACCTCTACGTTATACCGCTAAAACTGCATGAAGAAGGTCTGGACGATATTGTTGTGGACCGCTTAAAGCTTAAAAACGGCACAACGGATTTAAGCGAATGGCAAGGGCTTGTCGAGCGGATCAGGCGTGTCGAAAACAAGGTAAAAATAGGGTTGGTCGGAAAATACGTCCAGTTGCCGGATGCGTACCTGAGCGTTGTTGAGGCGCTGAAGCACGGTGGCTATTTTAACAACACCGATGTTGAGATTGTCTGGGTCGATGCTGAGACGGTAAGCCAGGAGGAAGTCGAGAGGCAACTGGCCTCGGTAGACGGCATACTTGTGCCCGGCGGGTTCGGTATCCGGGGGATTGAAGGAAAAATCCATGCGATACGATTCGCCAGGGAGAATAAGCTTCCATTCTTGGGCGTATGCCTTGGCCTGCAATGCGCCGTTGTTGAGTTTGCTAGAAATGTTGTCGGTCTGGAAGGCGCGAACAGCTCCGAATTTGATCCCGAGACCCCACACCCGGTTATCGACCTTCTGCCCGAGCAGAAGACCGTTGAAGATATGGGCGGCACTATGAGGCTGGGCGCATATCCATGTAAGATAACGAAAGACAGTTACGCGTACCGGGCATATGGGGCGACGGATATCGAGGAACGGCATCGCCACCGCTATGAGGTAAATAGTGAATATATAGAGGCACTGGTAAAAGCCGGTCTTGTGCTAAGCGGGCTTTCCCCGGACGGGAGGCTGGTTGAAATCGTCGAGATTAAAGACCATCCCTGGTTTGTGGGCACGCAGTTCCATCCCGAGTTTAAATCCAGGCCAAACAGGCCGCAGCCGCTTTTTAGAGACTTCGTCGGCGCGGCGTTGAAATACAACCTCGACAGACAACGAGTCGGGGCGACCCGCGGTTATTTCGAATAAGCGACTAGCATGGTGGGGCCCCGGGGTTCCACTTTTTCATTTTGCGTGAAAGAGCTGGAGGTTCTCATGGTTGAAGATGGCAGAGTCGTTAGGATATTCGAGAATCTGGTAAAGATCTACAGCCCAAGCTACAAAGAGCGATTTGTAGCTGGTTACATCAAGGGCTATGTGGAGGCGCTGGGCTTTTTAGCATACGAAGATGAGGCCGGTAAAGCGCTTGGCGGGGATGCCGGAAACGTCCTTGTCACAATACCGGGAACGGCGGACGGGCCCTGCATCCTGTTTGCCGCCCACATGGATACCGTCGAGCCATCCGGGGGCATCGAGCCGGTCATCGAGGATGGCGTTATCAAGAGTAAGGGCGATACCATACTTGGGGCCGACGATAAAGCCGGGGTTGCGGCAATGCTCGAGCTGATTTCGGTCTTAGAGGGTAAATTGCTGCGGCATGGGCCGGTACACCTTGCATTTACCATCGCCGAAGAAGTCGGGCTTGAAGGCGCAAAGCACCTGGACTTGAGCGATGTCAATGTGGATTACGCCTATGTTTTAGATAGCAACGGACCGGTCGGTACCGTGGTCGTCGGCGCCCCTTATCAGGATTCGTTTGAAGTCGAGTATACCGGAAGGGCCGCGCATGCCGGCGTTGCCCCCGAGCTTGGAATAAACGCAATAGTTGCCGCATCGAAAGCTATCTGCTGCATGAATATCGGGAGAATCGATGAGGATACCACCTCTAACGTGGGAACTATCGAAGGCGGTCGGGCGGGGAATATCGTTCCGGCTAAGGTAAACCTTCTTGCCGAGGCGCGAAGCATCGATCCGGCGAAACTAGAAAAGCAGGCTCATCATATGATAGAGTGCTTTAAGAAGGGCGCGGATGAGACGGGCGCAGAGGTAAACATCAAACGAACTCGCCCTTACGATGGCTACCTGCATTCAGAAAACGATCCCGTGGTAAAGAAGGTAGTCGATACCATGACGAAGCTCGGCCTTACCCCGAGGCTTATCAAGAGCGGAGGCGGAAGCGATACGAATGTATTCAACGCCAAGGGAATCAGCACCGTAAACCTCGGAATGGGCGCCGAAGACGTCCATACCGACGACGAATACGTCCCCGTGCAAGAGTTGGCCAATATGGCGCAACTCCTCGTTGAGCTTGTTAAGATATAGGGCTTATAATGCTAACACTAAAACGGGCAAAAATAATCGAAATAAGAAGCGAGCGACCTGGGTATATCGAAGTGCTTGTCGATGTGGATGGGAACCGCCACAAGGCTATTTGCTATAGTGCGCTTGTCGGTGATGTGCGGCAGGGGGACGATGTTATCGTTAACACAACCGCCGTCGATCTCGATCTTGGAACCGGCGGCTATCATTTTATCCTCTGTAATTTGAGTAAGGACTCTGTAACGTCCGCAGGCGATGGACATATTATGAAGCTGCGCTATACGCCGCTTCAGATAAAGTGTCTGGCCGCCGAAGAGGAGAACAGCCCCTACCATAAAACGCTAAAGGACGTCACGAGCATTGAGAGCATGCCGGTTATCGTGGGAACGCTGCATAGCCAGCTTCCGGCGGCGGCTGTAATGGTAAAAGAGCTGCTACCCACCGCAAAGATCGCCTACATCATGACGGACGGCGCTGCGCTTCCGCTGGCGTTCAGCAGGCTTGTTGCCGAGCTTAAGAGTGCAGGTAGTATTGACGTCACAATCACCGCAGGGCACGCGTTTGGCGGCGATATGGAGGCCATCAACATATTCAGCGCGCTGGCGGCGGCAAAATACGCGGCGCAGGCGGATGTTGCGATCGTCTCAATGGGCCCCGGCATCGTCGGCAGCAACACGAGGCTCGGGTTTACCGGGATGGAGCAAGGCCAGGTTATCAATGCTGTGAACGGTCTGAAAGGTGTGCCGGTAGCAATCCCAAGAATAAGCTTTGCCGATAAAAGAGAGCGCCATGTTGGCATAAGTCACCACACTATAACCGCGTTAACGATCGCGGCGGTCTCGCGCAGTATACTTACTATCCCCGAGATGGATAGGGGTAAAGCAAATACCGTTAACGACCAGATAGTAAAAGAGCGCCTCGATCAAACGCATACCGTAGTGCAGATAAGCGCAGGAGCGGTGATTAGCGTATTGAAGAGCAAGAACATACTGCCCACGACGATGGGAAGAACACTCGATCAAGACCCGGAATTCTTCATGGCCGCCGGTGCGGCCGGAATATATGCGGCAAACGTTTTACTGGGAGGTAAGTAGGCGTGGCAGAGAGTTTTATCCTTCTTGAATCGGATTTGATCTATGCGGGCAGCATTATCAGCCTTTATGTTGATAAGATAAAGAGCCCCGAGGGCAGGGTTATGGAGCGTGAGGTTGTAAAACACCCCGATGCGGTAGGCATCGTCGCGATCAACAAGCGCAAGGAGATCGTCTTTGTTAAGCAGTATCGCCATGCGATAGACGCAGATCTTCTTGAGATACCCGCAGGCCTTCTCGCCGACAGCGAGAGCCCCGAAGAATGCGCCGTCCGTGAGCTGAGAGAAGAGACCGGCTATAGGGCCGGGGCGGTACATAAACTCGCCGAGTTCTACACTTCGGCCGGCTTTACGGATGAGAGATTCTACCTCTTTTTTACGGATGAGATCGAGGAGGGCGAGCCCGAGCGCGATGAAGGTGAAGAAGGGATGCAGGTAGAACGCATACCGTTTATCAAGGCGGTTGAGATGGCGGCATCAGGCAAAATCGAGGACGCCAAAACGCTGACCGCAATCCTTATGGCCGCACGGCGCATCGGGCGAATCGAAGTATAGAATCGAAGTAAAAATGACCCTTGAGTTGCTGGATGATTTTCTAAACTATTTATCCGTTGAAAAAGGCCTGGCAAAGAACACGCTCGAAGCATATAGCCGGGATCTGATCGCCTACCTGGGCTATCTAAGTAATGCCGGTGTTACCTCATTTACGGCTGTGACCTATGAGCATGTCCTCAATTACCTGCACGAGCTGCATAAAGAATATGCCGATACATCTGTGGCGCGAAAACTCGCGGCAATTAAAGCGTTTCATAAATTCCTGGTGCGCGAGGGGATTACCGAAAACCTCCCGACATCGGATATTAAAACCCCGAAAATAGCGCAGAAACTACCTAAAGTGTTATCCGCAAAGCAAATCGGCAAGCTTTTAAACCAGCCGATGGGGATCGGGAAGTACGCGATGCGGGACCGGGCCATCCTCGAGCTGCTTTATAGCTGCGGCATGCGCGTCTCCGAGCTTGTCTCGCTCGACGTGGGGGATATCGATCCCAGGCATGGATACCTTCGCTGTCTCGGCAAGGGGTCGAAAGAGCGGATTATTCCCCTTGGGAGCTATGCGATTGAGGCGCTTACGGAGTATAGTAATAAATCAAGGCGTGAACTAGTAAAAGAGGGTACCTGGCCGCCCGAGTTTTTCCTCAACAACCGTGGAACGCGTCTGACGCGGGTAAGCTGCTGGAAGATCGTAAAAAAGTACGCTGAAAAAGCCGGGATTGGGGATATCTACCCGCACCTGCTGCGGCACTCATTCGCCACGCACCTGCTGACGAACGGCGCCGATCTCAGGGCGGTTCAGGAGCTTCTCGGCCACGCCGATATATCAACAACCCAAATCTACACGCACGTGACCAAAGATAAGTTGCGGGTGGTGTATGAAAGAACACATCCGAAAGCAAGGAAGAAATAGGATGTCATTCTGAAGGAACAAATGGCGGGTGACGATTACATGTCATTCTGAACGAGCAAATGGCGGGTGACGATTACATGTCATTCTGAACGAAGTGAAGAATCTTGGGTGCAGTGCCTTTTTATAGCAAGAGGGTCTAAGCTTAGATAACCAGAGTGAGATAAATGGTTTATAAATGCTAGTAGATGCTTGATGGATTTTTCTTAGGACGGTATATCAAAGCTTAGACGAACTCAGTGACAGAAGTCTGTGAGTGCTCTCTAGATTCTTCACTTCGTTCAGAATGACAGGTTGCGGATGAAGGTGTCCTAAACTTAGTTGAAATTGAAATGGCTCCAGTCCATATGGTTTGATTAATGTGCAACCAATCAAGCCAAAATAGTAAGGGGACGTTGTTTCCTGTGGGTCTTTATTGTTACGCAACATGAGTTAGGAAACAAAGGAAACAACGTCCCCCTTAATTAAGGAGATACGATGGCGGAGATAAAACGGGTCGTTATTATAGTTTTGGATAGTGTGGGGGCGGGGGCGCTTCCTGATGCGGGTAAGTATGGTGATGAGGGGAGCAACACGTTAGGAAACACGGCCAAAGCTGTTGGGGGATTGCACATGCCCAATCTTGGTAAGCTTGGACTGGGTAACATCCTTGAGATAGAAGGGGTTCCCGGGGAGCCCGACGCACTGGCGTTTTTTGGCAAAATGGCCGAAGTATCCCCCGGGAAAGACACCACCACGGGGCATTGGGAAATGATGGGCGTGCACCCGGACCGCCCGTTTCCGACGTACCCGCACGGTTTTCCGCCGGATATTATAGAAGAATTCGAGAAAGCCGTCGGCAGAGAAATCCTTGGGAACAAGACCGCATCCGGCACCGAGATTATAGCTGAGCTGGGTGCGGAGCACATGAAGACCGGAAAGCCGATCGTCTATACATCTGCCGACAGCGTATTCCAAATCGCCGCGCATGAGGATATTATCCCGATAGACGAGCTGTACGGGATGTGTGAGATCGCCCGTACTATCTTAAGGGGCGAGCACGAGGTCGGACGGGTTATCGCCAGGCCGTTCATCGGTACGCCGGGCAACTTTACCCGCACACACAGGAGAAGAGACTTCTCGGTAGCGCCGCCGGCAAAGACGGTGCTCGATTACGTAAAGGATGCGGGGTATCCGGTCTATGCCGTTGGAAAAATAAGCGAAATATTCGTGGGGCAGGGAATAACCGCCGCTGTACATACCGAAAGCAACATGCATGGCGTTGATATGACGCTCAAGGTTATGGAAGAGCAGGATAACGGGATTATCTTTACAAACCTGGTCGATTTCGACTCGCAGTGGGGTCATCGGAACGACCCGGCAGGATACGCAAAGGGCCTTGGGGCGGTTGATGCGCGCCTTCCCGAGATTTTAAGTAAACTCACTCCAGCGGATGCCTTATTTATTACCGCCGATCACGGGTGCGACCCGACCACTCCAAGCACGGACCACTCCAGGGAATATGTGCCTGTTGTAGTCTACGGTCTTGCGTTCGGCAGGCCGTCGTCTCTTGGGATACGTCAGACATTTTCGGATTTGGGCAAAACAGTGGCCGACCTACTCGGCGTAGATGCCCCGGTATACGGAGAGAGCTTCAAGGGCGAACTATGCGGCTTTCCAGAGATCCTTCAACTCGACGGGTAAGTCCTTCTGGACATGCTCGACTTCTGTTGAAGGGATGGCTTCTTTTAGGGCGTTAAAGACGATCCCGGTCAGCCTTTCGGCCTCCTGAGAGGTACGTATATCGGCCGCTTCCCGTACCTGCTCTATGAACTCCTCTATATTCATTTTATGAAGGCCCTGCAGGCGCACCATAAGCCGTTGAAGCCAGCCGCCCGTCCATAAGTCATCCATATCTTGAGGGAGCGTCTCATAGATATCATTGACTTCAGTCGGGCTTAATTGCGACCTGAGGGTCAGCAGTACCGAGTGCGCCACGCGTTTTGCGTCCTCTTCCGGGAGCTTTGCTTCTTTTCTTATGATGTCGATAAATTCGTTTTTAGTCATATATCTGCCTTTTTTTACCCTTTTTTTCGAAAGAGTAACTAGAGGTCTGATGTGCGAGCCGGGCCTGCGTTCGCTTGCTCTGCCGGCGCAATCACAGCAAACATTTAGGTAGTGGTAGAATAGGGTAAGAAAAGCAGAAGCCAGGAGTCAGGAGCCGGACGGTTTTATGCGTAATAGTACGAATGAACGGCGGGCGGGTGCACAAGCGCAACCTAATATCGACTATGCGGCTCGCGAGGAGAAGAACAAGGTGAGCCCTGCATGGCAATCCGTGTATGAGTTTAAGACCGAGTACGTGGTCGACATGCCTGAGATGGCCCGGCGTTTTCGAAATGCCTTTGTCGTAACGCTTATCCTGGCGCTCGCCATAATCGTGACATCTCCCGCCAACAGGCCCTTTATCGGATTTGTCGTAACGCCGCCGATCGGTGAGAATTTTCTTCACTTGATGCTTGCTGCCATAGCTATACTGTACGGTGGAAGGTTCTTTTATACCTCGGCCTGGCTTGCCTTGAGGCGGGGGGCCACCAACGCGGCGTTGCTTGTGACGCTGGCCGTTCTGGTCGCGTACGCGTACGGTATCGTTGCATCCTTTACTATCCCAGGAACCATATTCTTTGAAATAGCGACCGTTGTTTTGGCCGTTATTCTCGTTGGGCATTGGATGGAAATTCTGGTATGGGAGCGGATTACCGAGCCGGTCCAATCGCTGTATAATGCTTTACCTGAGCTTGCAAATGTCGTAACCGATGAGGGGGTAGAAACCGTCCCGATACAAAAGGTGCATGCGGGAGACACCATAGTTATCCGGGCGGGCGATACGATACCCGCTGATGGGATTATTGTTGATGGATACGGGCTGCTTGACGAATCCGTTGTAACCGGGAACCCTGAGCCTGTGGAAAAGGATCTCAAAGACGATGTGCTCGCGGCCACAGTGAACCAGGTCGACGAGTTCACTATGAAGGCGATCAGGGCAGGCGACTCGACCGTTATCAGCCAGATGATAACGGTCGCTGAGAACGCGCAACGAACGCGCGCCCCCCTGCAGCAAACCATGGAAACAGTGGTCTCGTATTTTATTCCTCTGGTTATTATTATAGCGACGCTAGCGGCGGTGCTCTGGGGTTTTGTGGGCGACAAGGGTTTAGTGTTTGCGCTTATAATCGCCCTGGCGACCCTCGTCGTTGCCGGGCCAGACGCGTTGGCGTTGGCGGTTCCGACGGCGATACTGGTCGGGGCTGGCATAGGGCTGAGGCGGGGAATACTAATAAAGAACGCAGCGGTTTTGGAAAAGGCGGCGATAATCGATACCGTTGTATTCGGTAAAACCGGTTGTCTTACCGAGGGAAACCCGCGCGTAAGCGATATCTATCATGTTGGAAAACTAACCGAGGCGGGGTTCTTGCGGCTGGCGGCGGGCCTTGAAAAGGGGTCGAAAAGCGATATCGCAAGGGCGATTGTTGCCGCCGCCGAAGAGCAGGTCAGCATAGCCATCCCGACCGCCGAAGAGCATAGGCAAATGCCCGGCTACGGCACGGTAGGCAAGATTGAGACCCGCACGATCCTGGTTGGAAATAAGCGCTTGATGGCCGAGAAAGATATAAATACGGTGCTGGTTGAGCAAAAAGCGGATGAGCTTGCCAAGCAGGGTAAGACCATCGTGTACGCGGCGGTAGACGGTAAAATAGAAGGGATTATAGGGATTTACGACCCCATAAGAAGCAGTTCGGCAGAGGCGGTAAAAAAGCTGCGTGATGCGGGCATTAACGTAACCCTAATAACGGATGATAACTACACGACGGCGAAGGCGATTGCGGATGATGTCGGTATCGATAAGGTCTACGCCGAGGTCCCGGTTGCGGCGAAGGCGGATATTATTAACGAGCTTCAGCATAAGGGCAGGCATGTGGCTGCGGTAAGCGCAAGCTCAAACGATGCTTCTACCCTCGGCCAGGCCGATATCGGGATCGCCTTCGCATTCGGCGCAAATCTCGCTTCAGAGCCGGGACAGGTCGTGTTGATAAAGAACGACCCAATTGATGTGGTTACTACGCTTGAACTGGGTAAAGATGTAGCGGCGAAAATACGATGGAACCTTATCCTCGCAATCGCATATAACGTAGTAGCGCTTCCGGTAGCGGCTGGCGCACTCTATGTGGTATCCGGGGTTGTGGTGCGGCCCGAGGTAGCGGCTGTCGTGGTATCGCTCAGCACGCTTGCAGTCATGGCGAACTCGCTGCAGCTCAGGCAAGCAAGGGCAAGGTCAATCGCTGAATCGTAACCGCGGGTTATGCCGCGAAGATTTTTTGAAGCCGTGGAACGTGCCTATCCAAATACCAGAATATCTGTCCCACCGGGGCATTAACCGACGAGATAATCCCCAGCGCTTTATCTTCTGTAATGGGAGCAACAAACAGCAGCAGTTTCTCGAACTTGATATAGACGAGCTTGATATTCTCTGAATCCAAGCTTGTTTCAACCCGGTCGGCCCAGCTATCGAGCATGGCGATGTTTGAAGTAACGCCCTCAAGATCTATTTTAAGACGGTTAAAATACGACAGTATATTAGCCTTGTTATCGAATACCCACACAGTCGAGACGCCCTGAATATCCGCAATGCGAGCGAGGTTTCGCAGGACGAGCTTGTTCACGTCGCCCGGCAACTCGTATCTCGCTTCGTTCCCCGGCTTATCCCGCATGCACTCTCCTTCAAGCAAGTGATAACAGCGCAGTAACTCAATGGATAGAGTTACATCGATTAGAATTTTATTATGTGGTGCACTTGCTCTTATATCCAAGTCAGCGGGAATGCAATCATACTAGTTCCAGAACACCATAATTATTGTGTCATTCTGAGCGAAGCGAAGAATCTAGCGGGCACTCACGTACTTCTGTCACTTAAGT